>NZ_CM001775.1:3582271-3922844 GCF_000332235.1 Geminocystis herdmanii PCC 6308
TATGAAGTAGGCAATACAGAAAATACAATAAACTTTATAAAATACTTAATATCAAAAAATAAGGATAGTCAAATAGTAATAATTTGGGATGGAGCAAAATATCATATAAGTAAAGAATTAAAGGAGTATTTAGGAAAAATAAATGAGGGAAAAGAACAAGAAGACTGGTTGGTAAAATGTATAAAATTAGCACCAAATGCACCGGAACAAAATCCCATAGAAGATGTCTGGTTACAGGGAAAAGAAATATTAAGAAAATACTGGAATATGTGCAAAACCTTCAAAATAGTAAAGTGGTTATTTGAATGGGCAATTAAAGAACATATATTCAGTTTTCCCAAACTATCAATGTATGCTTCTTTCTCATGAATCATTCCTGATTGCTATATTCATATCTTGATAGGTAACTTCTAATTTATCAACTATCACTTTACTAAACTGTTTAAAAAAATTAGGATTAAATTGTTGTTTTAGAGAGACATCATAAAACGTCTCTGCATGAGCAAAATCTTTATTTGATAATGCTTGGTATAAATTCTCAATTAGTATTTTTGCTTCTTCTTCAAAAGTTATATTTTCAGACTTTGATAGATTATTTACCAATAAATTAGATATGATTGAAGATAGTTTATTTAAAGAATAATTATTAGTATTTTTAACAGCAAAAAATAATATTAATAAGAATGAAATAGAATAAAAAAATATTTTTACATTCGACTTATTGTTCTTAGAAACTTGAATGTTATCATCAAAAGATATTTTAAAAATAGAATCATTAGGTATTGATAAATTTTGATAAATTATCGGTAGCCAACTACCTCCGGGAAAATCTTTATCCCATGCCTGTAATCTTTCTCTGGCTTCCCTTAATGCACAAAAAACTGATTTATTTTGTTGTAAAGCGCATAGAAAATTTTTCAGAAATTCTTGGGCAATTAAATCTGGCACTCCTTCCCTCATCACAATTACTTGAGGAATGTTTAATTTACTTAATTCTTGGGCTAATCCGATACCATCACAGGAGTTAAAAATAGCTAAATTTAATCCTTGTTTTATAGCTTGATTTAAAGCCGTTTTCAATTCATTAATAGTCAGACTTTCTTGAGGATTAATAAAGATAATTCCTTGATGATTTTCCGTGTGGCTATGCCCTGCAAAAAATAACATATCCCATCCTTCTTTATCCCATAATTTTTGATAAAATTCGGTAGTTTTTGGTTCAACTCAAAAGGTTATTTCTGCATTTTTAATCTCTTTAATTAAGGCTCGATCGATCTCAACATTTATTCCTTCACTATGTCCTAATATAGTTAATATTCTTAATTTTTTTCGAGGTTTTTTAGTAATATTTATTTGACTATATTCAGGAGTGCTAATGCCTATTTCTGCTTGTTGATAATCTTCTAAAAAATGCCATAAATGCCACGGAAAACGATGTAAAATTATATCTGCTGTTTCTACAATTATCTGTATTTCATCATTAGGGATTAATCTGGTGCGTAATTTCCTATCGATGGGGGAAAAACTAGGAGAATCTAACCAAAGGTTAAATTTTGTTTCAATTTCTTGACAAAGTTCTTGAAATCCTCTTATAGAAATATTTGTAAGTCCTTCTTCTTCCACTTCAAAAAGTCTGCGTCTAGCTACGTCAAAACGCTGATGTAAGGCTTTATAAAGAGTTTGCCAATTATGATTGAGTGTCGCTAATTCTGGATTAGGGGGCAAACAGCCAATAAATTGCTCAAATCCGCCCTTTTCCGTTCTTAATTGAGCGGTAATATGGGAAAATCCACTATTGATGTTTCCTGCACCTAAATTTAAAACAATTAGCTTTGTCATATTATCAAATCACCCTTAAATCCTCTATTATTTATTGTAAGGGCAATCTTTCATAAAAATCCGAATTTCAGTTTTCTCATATAAAAAAGATGAAAAATAAGCTAGTATGATATTAGTCATACTTACACATAATTATCATGAAAAAAACTTTATATATTCCCGATGAATTATGGGAAGAATTAACTAATTATTTGAAACAGCATCCTCAAGAAAATATATCTAGCGTAGTACAAATGGCATTAAAAGAAAAATTACGTCCTCGTAATGGTGAAGGATTATTAAAGTTAGCAGGAATAGTTAAAAATGCCCCAACAGATGCCTCTACAAATATAAATAACCGCTCATAAATTGATTATAAAGATTTGGTTTTTTTTTGTGATATAGAATTTTGGAATCCTTAACTTAATTATCTTTTCTCAGTCACTTTAATATTAAAATTATCTTCTAACCAAGAAAGTTCTAATTTCCAATTATTTTGACTTCTTTTTGTCCATTGAAACCAAACTTTTTTGAGATAATTTTCTACTTCTAAATTTGACCAATTATTAATTTTTGCTAGATGTTTTTTTGCTTCGGCTTCTTTTCCTCTCACTCTTGCTAATCCTATATGTTTGACTTGATGACAACTGGGGCAAAGGGCAGTTAATCCCATTAGTTTTTGAATGTATTTTTCATCGTCATAGTGCCAAATTTCGTGACATTCTACGGGATGTTTTGAGCCAACTCCGCCACAAATTTCACATTTATAATTGGCTTTTTTATAGGTATCTTTTCTTAATATATCCCATGTTTTTTTGTCCACATGATCTCTGACATTGGAAAACCAACAAGTTTGCGGTACGAGTTCGATCGATAATTTACACATATTTTTGATGGTATTTAATTTTTTTTGAGTATGAAATTTAAAAATTTTGAGTATTGAATTTTGAACTTTTGATAAAAAAAGATTTAGCCCTATTTTTCTTTAAGGAGTTTTTAAATAGGGTTAAAATAAAATTTACTAATGTTAAGCAACTTGAAATTGAGATGTGATAATTTCTTTATCAAAATCAAGAACATCAGGATAATTTAAAGCATTTTCAATCAATTCAACCATAGAAGTTTTTTGATTATAAAGTATTACTAAATGATCTCTTGCTCTTGTCATGGCTGTATAAATTCCAGCTTTCTCGGTAAAATCAGCTTCAGGATTACTTAAATTTTCGTGGGCTTTATCTACTCCTGCGATAATTACAGCGTCAAATTCTACACCTTTTAAGGCATTCCATGAGTCCACGATAACATAAGGTCGATCGACTACATTTTTATCTCTTTCTTGGGAAGACATAGGTGCATGATTTTCTACTCCTAAGTTTTTTAATTCTTGGCTAATTTGTTTGCGAATATTTTTGTCTCTGGGATGAGTTAAAATTCCGATAGAAGATTCTGGATAACTATCTAAAGCTAATTTTACCTGTTCAGCAATTTGGCGAGACATATCACCAGAATTGACTTGCATTAGTTGAGGTTGAAGATTAGAACTTCTGGATACTTTTTTTAGAGGCTCAATAATACTTCCAATATTTGGAGTATAAATAATTTTACCTTGATTGTCTCTTTCTCTTTTTTCTACCTTCATATTGGCAGAATCTAAAGCAGGAGTTATAAATTTCCATGCTACTTCTAAAATTTCTGGAGAGTTTCGATAATTGAAATCAAAAACTTGAGATCGCCCTACCACATCTATACCCAGTTTTTTCCAAGTCCATCCATCTTTACGGCGATGAGATTGTCCATAAACAGATTGGGTATTATCGTACACGAAAAATAAAGAGTTTGTATCTGGATTTAATACAGCTAAAAGAGCTAGATACCACTCATCGAAAAAATCTTGAGCTTCATCGATTAATATAGCATCATATTTAACTGAAGAATTTTTCATGTGATCGACAAAATTTTCTCTTAATCGTTTACCATGATTATCATCTTCATCATGAGCAAAAGTATAGCCAAAGGAATAACTCCATTTATGAAAGGTACTACATTGTTTTAATTCAATACCTTTTTCTTCTAGTTTTGATTTGAGCCAACCATTCATAAAGCGGTTATAACTTAAAACTAAAATATTAGTCATACCTGCTTCGATAATTTTTTCGACTCGATTACGCAAAACTAGAGATTTTCCTGAACCTGCTACGCCACGAACTAAAGCATGAGCATTTATACTAACATTTTTAGCTTTATTTTGTTCTTGATCTAAAATTTCACATCCTAATCTTTGTTCAATCGTATCTTGAAAGTTAATCCACATAATAGTTATTTCAACTTATTAATTTTGTTCTTACTTACATATCAGGAGAGGTTAGAAAAAATATGCAGAATAAAAAAAATGACCTGCATACTTTCAGTTAATTAATTAGCTAGTTTGAAATCCCAATAAACAGTAGTAATAGACAAATATCTCTCCTCCTTATCTATAGCAGGGCTGTTTCATTTTCAAATTTTTGGTTAAGAGGGAGTAATGAGTAATGAGTAAAGAGTAATAAGTTTTGATAATTTACCATCATAAATTGATTTTTTTAATATTTTTTATTATTAGTTAAAATCTGACGGTAACAAATCGCCCAAATCCCCCAGATTCTAATTTCTAGCCATTTTTACCAACTTACTTTGAAACAGCCCTGCTTATCTATAGGGGCAATAATGCGTAAACCTCGTAAACGATCGATCGTCCGTTCATACATCGTATTTCGTAAGCATTTATCGAGCAGTGTCCATGTACGAGCGTTACTATGGAATTGATATTTACCATAAGCCAAAGCAATACGAATCATATCTATACTTGGCGAGGGTATAACTTGAGTTTGGTGAAGGTAGGCAAAAGGCAAGTAGGCAAAAGGCAACTGTACATTTTGCAACATCAGATTATAACCTTGATGAGTATACATTAATCGCCCGTTGTTGCATCCGTCTTTGAGCGTGGTTTTCATCATGAGGTTTTCCACTAATGACAAAATCAGGAATTTCCACGATTTTAGGGTCTTTTTCCGTCAGACAATGTAAAATCTTGCTAAGTTTCATAGTTTTATCCGCTAATTAATTTTACTTCCTACTTATTTATCAGGAGAGAAATGAGAAATTATGCGCGTGAGGAGTTTATTTTTTCTATGTTACTTTGTTGAAAATTGCGATTTACTTTAATTAATTTACCCTTTAACGATTCTACCGATGAAATCATATAATTAATTCTTTTTGCTAACTCCTCCCAATTTCGATCGCTAAAAGCGGCGCTGCTCGATCGAACTAGGGGCATAAATACGCCAAGCAGGATTCATAATGGAGATAACCCCATCCACATCATCAATATAGTCATTAACTTCAGACACACCGCAAATAATAATTTCCATAAGCAATTTTTAACCAGTGAAAGCAACATTTATTTATCAGAAAAAGAATTAATTTTTATGCAAGATAATCAGATTATTGCTTAAAAATAACTTATACTCTATCTTATTATTGAGATAGCATTTTTAAATCATTTATGGGAATTTCAAATTAATTTTCCCCTTTACTAACAGGGGTTAAAGGAAATATGAATCAAATATTAAAAGACTTAACAATTCGTGGTTTTCGTGGTTTTCGAGACATTAAATTATCCGATATGGGTAATATTAATATTATCGTTGGCAATAACAATTCAGGTAAAACAAGTATTCTTGAAGCTATAGCACTTTTTTGTAACCCACTTGATCCTGTTCGGTGGTTTGAAATCTCAAAACGTAGTTTTTATTCTGCAAGAGCGTTACGTTATCGACCTGATTTAGAATCGATAAAATGGATTTTTCAAAAACAAGAAATATCCCCGAATAAAGATGAATGTTATCAAGAATTAATCATTCAAGCTAATGGTAAAACCACCATTAAAGAATTAACCGCAGAAATAGAGAAAATTTCGGGAATAAGAGTTAGTGAAACTCAAGATAATGAGTTAGAAATTGACAACGAAAATACGGTAATAGAAGATGCCATAAACGACATTGGTGGAGAGATAGAATCTCAAGGATTAGAAGTAAATATTAAAGCCAAATATATCGAAGAAGATAATTTAATTCAGAATCAAGAAATTAAAGAAAAATTCCAATTTTGGGAAGATGAACGTTTTATTTCTAAAAAAAGAAAACAGGAATTTATTAACACTAATATAGTCTCTCCTGCCTATTCTAATTCCGTTTCGATCGTCTTATCAAGACTTATTTTAGAAGATCAAAAAAACAAAGATGAAGTATTAAATTTAATCAGATTATTTGATGAACAAATTATAGATATAATGATTCTCACTCCTAAACATTTTGGCAATCTCTATATTAAACACGAAAAATTAGGATTACCTCCTTTAGATATTTTTGGAGACGGCATCAAAAAAACTATTGCGATGGCTTTGGCGTTACAATCTGCTAAAAATGGCATATTATTAATTGATGAAATTGAAACCTCTATTCATGTATCCGCTTTAAATGAAATTTTTGCTTGGTTAGTCAAAAGTTGTTTACAACAAAACATTCAATTAATTGTTACAACCCATAGTCTTGAAGCAGTGGACGCAATGATTAGTTGCGATAATTCTACAGATAATATTGTCGCTTTTCAGCTTAATAATACTGATAATTCTGTCAAAAGATTTTCAGGAGATTTGTTAACAAGATTACGTTGGAATAGAGGATTAGATATTAGATAAAAAGATGAAATATTGTTACATTGTCACAGAAGGAATCCACGATATAGAATTTTTAACAAAACTAATCAAAGAATTATTTAGCTTATCCAGAATTAAAAAGCGATCGTTAGTTAATCCATTTTGGGATGAATTAATACCTAAAACATTCCCTATTAATGATGATTTATTAAAACGTATTCCTGTGCCTTCATTTATTCAAAATGAGCAATATTCTATAGCTTTACATAATGCCACTGGAATTAATAATATTGTTAATACTTTAGAAGAAAGTTTAAGCGTGATTGATACATCAAAATTATTTAGTATTGGTTTAATTTTAGATGCAGATATAGAGGAAAAACCGCAAAAAAGATTTCAAGATTTAATTCAAGAATTGTCAAAAAAAATAACTCTGATTAATTTTCCATCTTTACAACTTGGGGAAGTTAATATCAGTAATCCTCGATTTGGTATTTTTATTTTACCCGATAATCAAAATCAAGGTACTTTAGAATCTATTTTAATGGAATGTGCCAAAATTAATTATCCTGATTTACTAGAATCAGCAACAGAATATATTGAAGGATTTGATTCAAGTAAATTAACAGCAAAAGAATTAAAAGAATTTAATAAATTAGCGGGTAAGAATAAAGCCATTATATCCAGTATGAGTAGCATTTTAAAACCCGGAAAAGCAATCCAAGTTTCCCTACAAGATAATCAATGGATAAATCAAAACAGTCTTGAATTACCCAGTATAATTCTCCTGCAAAAATTTATTAATGATTTAATTGATTAAGAGTAAAAAGATAGATTATGATAGTTTTATGTAGAACACCCTCTGTATCATTGTCCAATCGTTTAACCATTCTCTTTTATTGTAATCTTCAGAAGCAATAAGGCAAAAATTAAGGTTTTCTTCAAAGTTATCCATAAAACTATTTATTCTACTTGTTCTTAATTCATTAATATAAGGACTAACACAAATAAAAATATTTATACCTGAGAATGTACTCTCTATTAAAGAAGTAAGATGACTAAGAGAAAATAATTCTACATCCAAAATATTAGAAAATATATGAAAAGTTGTATCAACTGATTTATCGATTATAAAATCTTCTTTATTAGTGGAATCTAAATCTTTATTTATAGTAATAATTTCAGCTAAATTAGTGAATTTTCGTAAATGTAAAGACGCTCTTGATAGAGCAACCGTTGAAGGTTCAACTAATGTAAATTTATTATTTTGAAAATCCAAATTTTTATTTTTTAAATAATCACAAAAAACCATACTTCCCATTCCTTGCCCACATCCCCAATCAACAACGTGATTAACTTTAGTTAGAATATTATCATCAATTTTACACAACGCATCTAATAATTTAGCTTTGTGCATAGCACTATATCCCACCATATAACGACACAGTTGTTGTTCATTTTCAAGAATGGCTACTCCTCGTTTTAGAGAATAGAAAGTTGCTTCAGAATTATCATCTCTCAAACTAAAGTCAAAAGATAATTTTCTTATTTCTTCAAAATTAGCCTCAATTTTTGATAGTGCTTTTGCATAATCAGTACCAGTCTCAATTAAAAATACTGGATGCTTATAATCTTGGTAAATTGGTGATACTTTTAAATCAAAATGTTCATCGAGAAGTGTTTGTACTTTTTTACTAAAAATATCATAATTATCAATACTATAATTAAGGATTTCTGCAAGAAGTGTACTTTTTAAAAATGAATAAGGTTGAGCATTAAAAATATACTCTTGAATAGTTTTTTTTATATTATAAACACCTTCACTATTAAATTCCCAAAAATGTTTAACAACTTGTAAATAATAATTGATTAAGGTTATAGTTGGCTTCTCTGAGTTATCTTCTTCAAATTCATCGGCATAAACAAGTTTTTTGATAATGTTTTCTAACCTGTTAGAATAGTCTTCTAGTATTTTAATATCAATGAAAAAAAGTGCCGCCGCTTCCGTTCGACTACTAACTTGATAATTCTTATTTTTTAAAGTTCCATAAACTAATCTAAACTGAGAAACTAAACCATAACGCTCACATACTTCTAACAATAAATTTAAAAAGTTTAGTATTAATAAATCATTAGTATCTAATTGATTAAAAAAACGATTATATTTTGCAATTATATTTTGCAAATCTCTTGTTTTTTTATGCAAAATGCTATATTTTTGATTCGCAAAATAATCATAGACTTCCTCATAGTTATCTTTTAAAAAAGTAGATAAGGAAGTTTTATCATTAATTAATATTAGTTTGTTAATCATAAATGAAATATGTCAATATTTATTACTTATTAAAATTAATTTTGGGATTATTTTCGGAAAATTCCTTTAATTGATTTATCGTATCAATAATATCAATTAACTGTTTAGAATCAAAGTCTTTTTTATTTATGTTTAAATGTTGTTTAGCTAAATTCTTTAATTCCTCATAAGTTAGTTTATAAAAATCAAAACTACTATCACTATTTTTTGATTCAACATTGTTAATAGTCTTATCAGTATTTGTATTTAATAATTCTTCTTTATTTAATTTATTTTTAGTATTTTCCTTTCTTATATTATCATCTTCTTTCATATAAGAATTATTTTTACAATGGATAATTTCATTATTTAATTCCTCAATTTTTTTCTCATAATCAGATTTGATTTGATTTTTTTGACGTTCTTTTTCTTCAATAAAATCATCTTTTAATTTATTATTGATTATATTAAAAAACCATTCTTTTAGTAAAGGCTCTAAAATATCAGTAATATTTTTCAATATAGCATTTTCATCTATGGCATCTTCTATTTTATTTTTTTTTAACGGAAAAAAATCTAATAATTCTAGGAGATAACCCTTAATTCTCGTATAAAGATTCTTAAATATTTTTTCTAAATCTTTTGTATAAATACTATTAGAGTATTCATCTGATAAAAATTCAGTTCTTTTTTGAGTATAAATTACTGTATCTAAAATTTTATAGTAATCATAACTATCATCTTGGGATTGATTTTCAAATTTAGGTAGCCATTCATCTAAGTAGGAAAATATAGCAACTTTTGATAATTGTTTTTTATTAAAAGTTCTTTGATAAGCACTTTCTATTAAATAGTAATCCATTTTTGAGTTAAGCTCAAACTTGACTTTTAAATTTGCATCAATGTCGTCAAATTTATACTCATTACGAAAACTTTTATAACCATTGTATAAACCAAAAACTAAAGCAATTTGTTCAATGTATTGAAATTTATTCTCTAAAATTTCTCGCAATAATGTTTCAGATGTATATGGTTTATCATTACTTCCATACTGAGCTAAAAAGCATAATAAATATAGTTCTCTATTATGCTCTACTAGGTTATCTAAGTTTTGAATTTTATTTTTTAGTCCACCAATTTCCAGATGAATTTGTTTTTCCTCAGCAACACGCTTTAATTCTTCTATTGATAATGGTTTGTGCTTTATTTCTTTTTGTATTAATTTCCAATCATCTCTTTCGGAATCGGTTAGTAAACCAGAATAATTAAAACCATCTTTTAATATTTTTTTTGCTTTTAATTTCTCAAAATCACTAGATATTTCTGAATTGATATTAGAAACAAAAGACAAAAAATCGGCAACATTGACTTCTTGACAAACAGAACGCATTAAAGAAATGCCACCTAGTAAATTATCAAATTTAGAGATATTGTTAGAATAATCTTCTGGTGCTATCTCTTGGTTTTGTGACTCAAAATTGATTTCACTAAAATTACTAGGTTCTTCAATCTGAAAAAGAAAGTCTGGGAGGAATGCAGTTCCTTTATTAATTTTATAGCTAATATTTTCTTGATTTTCTTTACTTGTGAACCAAATAGTTTTGATCCTAGAAATAGGCAAAGGTTTAGACAATAATTTAAGGTCTTTTTCTTCAGTTTCCACTAAGAAATTTTCATCTTCTGTATCGATAATTAACTCTAAACTACAGTCACAATCTTTGATCCATTTACACTGTGATATGAGGATGGCATTAAAATTTGATTGAATATCGTGTATACGGTTTTGATAACAATTAGCAGAACAAATCAAAGCACTTGAATAATAATGAGATAAATTCTCATAATTGAGAGGCAAATAATATGTTTTCATAGTCTTTTTATAATGTTATTGTTTCGTAAGTATTGGGGTGTAAACCATCGGGAACTGTATCACACAATAAAAATAGATTTCTTCTTGTTCTAGTCAAAGCGACATAGTAATCATTTTCGCTAACTACATACAAATTCTTAATATTATCCCTATATAGGTGAAATTTAGGTATTATTACAGTGTCAAATTCTAAACCTTTACAGGACTTGAATGTTGTAATGTGTATGTTTTCTATCGTTTCAATTTCGTCTCCGTCATGATAATAACGAGAATAATTAGCACCAATTTCCTTGAGAATTGACTCATAGTAGTCAACCTGTACCTGCAAAGGTACTAAAATTACCAGATTCTCCGTAGATGGGTTATCTTCAATTAATTCCTTTAAAACATTTTTCACTTTATCATCATTATCCGCTATTACTAATTTTGGTTTTTGTCCTCTTACTGCCAATTGTTCATTAATGACAAAATGAGGGAAAATGTTTTTTACAAATCTTAGAATTTCCCCTGAGTTTCTAAAATTTTCGTAAAGCTCATAAGTTTTATTATAGAATAACTCTTGAAGTTGAGATTCTGAACATCCATGGTTATATAGAGATTGTCTCTCATCCGCACCATACGACACCATTCTTGCATATTCTCTGATCGTTTGATATTTTTGCAGAGAAACGTCTTGTGCTTCGTCAACAATTATTTCATCATATTGTGATGGTTTCATTGTCCATTTATAGGTCCTAGCAATACTACTACTTGCATTGTCGTCTTCTCTTTCAGCAACATTTCCAAGATAATATTCTAAAGACTTTGTGTAGGTTAACAATAAACTTCGTCTTCCCCTACGTTGCCAATTTTCAATATGTCGCCACAAAGATACTACTGTTTTGCCTGTACCTGGTCCTCCTTTCAAATGAAATGGTTGGTCGGTAAAAACGGCAGCTTGCTGATCTGGAGTCAAGTCATCGATTTTTGGTAATCTAAATTGGTATGGCATAAATTAATTGTTCAATAATATATTTAACTATAAATAACTCTAAAGGTTAAATTGATTCTTGGTGTAACCGCCTTTTTTGTTTTAGGTATTTGATGTAACCAATATTTTTGAGTATCCCCAGCCATTAATAAAAAGCTCCCGTTAGTTAGCTCAATTGCATAACTCTCTGGATTATTCTTATCTTTAGACTTGAACATAAAACGCCGTGAACCTCCTAAACTTACAGAACCGATAATCGGTTTTTTTCCTAGTTCTGGTTCATCATCACTGTGCCAAGCTACACTATCATTACCATTTCTATATAAGTTCAACAATACACTATTAAATTTTACTGGAGAAAAGCACTCAATTTTATTTTTAATTAAGATTAAAGGTTTAATCCAATTGAGAGGTTGGAGGGTAATTCCTGAATAAACATAAGTCTTATCTGAATCCCCATACCATGCTGTTAACCGAGGAATAGGCATAGTTTTACCGTAGAGTTTGATTGTCTCCTGTTTCCAAGCTATTTTCTCCTGTAACTCCAGAAAAAGATTCTTACTTTGGTCATCGGTAAAAAATTTACGATAAAGAGTGATCTCACTATTTTTCAGAGGAATTCTTTCTCCCTTAACTTTTGATGAGTTAGAAGGATAAATCTTTGTTTGATAGTTATTGGAAAAGATACTTAACTGCTTGGACATAAATAATTTATAAATTCTGTTAAAATTTACCTAGTTTTGAAAAACTCAGTATATAGCAATTCTCGTTTTGGTGAGGTACAAAAATTGTCTTTGAAAGGCAAGAGGCAATAGGCAATAGGCAAAAAAAATGTACCTCATAATTTTAAAAAACGCTATATATTCATCACTGCTTATCATTTAATTTATCATTAATTGCTCTGAAATTTACCTTAAAAGCCTCATTTTTTCGTTTTAAATTGGACATCTCGTTACTTGTGTTGAATTCTCTTTTTTCGTTAAAATTAAAATCAAAAACCTTTATTTTCTTGAAAAAAAAAATTAATTATGATTATAAGTGTAAGTCGTCGCACCGATATACCAGCTTTTTATGCTAAATGGTTTATAAATCGTATTCTTAGTGGTTATTGTACGGTTCCGAATCCTTTTAACCAAAAGCAGATTTCTCATATTTCTTTAAAGCCCGAAGATGTAAATATTCTTGTTTTTTGGACGAGAAATCCGAAGCCATTATTCCCTTATTTAGAGGAATTAAATCAACGAGGTTATAATTATTATTTTCATTTTACAATCACGAATAATCCTGTTTTCTTGGAGACGAATAACCCTCCTCTGGAAACTGCCATTAAAGTCTTTCAAGAATTAGCTGATTTTATCGGTTATGATAAAGTAATTTGGCGTTACGATCCTATTGTTTTAAGTAATTTAACTGATGTTGAGTTTCATTTGAATAATTATGAATATATTGCTAAAAAGTTGTCCAATTATACTCAGAGATGTGTGATTAGTATTTTAGATAGCTATTCTAAAAGTAATAAACGACTTAAGCTACTAGAAAAAGAACATGGTTTTCACTTATTTACATTAGAAAATAATAAAGATAAGTTTGATAAATTATTGGTAAATATTGGAAAAATTGCGAAAGACAAAAAACTTGAAATATTTAGTTGTGCAGAAGAAATTGATTTAGAAAGCTATGGAATAAAACATGGAAAATGTATAGATGATGAATATATTGAAAAAGTGTTTTATAAAGACGTTATTCATAAAAAAGATCCTTCACAAAGAGAAGCCTGTGGATGTGTAGTTAGTAGAGATATAGGTATGTACGATACTTGTTTATTTGGTTGCCAATATTGTTATGCAACGACAAACTTCGATAAATCAAAGGAAAATAATAAACTTCATAATCCTGAATCATCCTCTCTAATTGAATATTATCAAGAGCCTAAAAACGACAACTTAAATCAGTTAACACTGTTTTGAATACTAGGTTATATTGATAGCCTAATATACTTATCAATTTATCATTAAATTTTCAACAATAAAACTATCTTCTAATCTTATCTCGATCGAAATTTTTGTATTTCCTGAAACCTTAAATCTTTTCAACTGAATAATATTATCTTGCTGTCTTGAGATAACAGATTCTTGAACTAAATTACCATCTTCATCAAATAACATTAACTCTAAATTTGTTGGTAAAAAGGAATTTTCAGTTAAAGAATGTAACTGAATAACTACCGCTAATTTTTGTTCTTCTACTTCCTCACAACTAATAACTAAAGCTATCTGATTATTTCCAATATTAATTATTTTACAGGCTTTTATTTCTTTACTTTTAATCATATCCTGTTGACTGCGTAAAGTAGGAGCAAAACTTAAATTTTTTTCCTGAAATAAAGACTCTAAAGATTGCCACCCATCGTTAAAAATTCCCCCTAGCCATTGAGAAGTATTAATCCAAATTTGACTTAAAGTTTCGTTTTCTTCCTCATCATCACCCCATGTTTCTAGCCAATCACTTTCTACATCTTCAATATATAAATCAACAAAATTAACCCCGTATTGAAGCCAATTATCTTGCATTTGACGGGCTTTTAACAAGGCTTGATTGAAACTATCTAAAGGGTTTTCAGTTGTTGTCGTCATATTAATTAGAAAAAAATTGTACAAATGTCAGATGATATTTTTAATTTAAGCTATTTTTAAGTATTTGCCATCGCTGAGATTATTACTATTATAAAGTGCTAGATTAACGATTCGATCGAGGTAATGTTTATCCGCAGGATTATAATTAGAAAATAAACCTCTATTAATTTCCCAAAATTCTAAAGTTTCCTGCCATTTTTTATACTTATCACTTACATATTTATCATCAACAGTGGTTAATTGAACACATAAAGATTGATTTTGAGAATGACTAACAATTATATCTGTTGCCATAGAAAAATCAGCGATATATCTTTGAAAAATAACCCCGCCTTTTTGATTAATTTTTTGACTTAATACTTGAATTAAAATTTCATCATTTGCTTCATATTCTCCAGCCATTAATTTTTTTTTCCAGATATAAAGTTTAGCATCTTTACTCCTTAACCATTGAGGGAAAAGAATCGAATACCAATATCTTTCTGTTGCCTTCATTTGCTCGTAAGCCTGTTTTTGTGCTTCTGAAGAAGACAATTTTTTTAATTCTAACCATACATAACTATCTTGTATTAACTGAATTAAAAAGGCACTAACAAATTTTTTAGAAGTTAATAAACCATTTTTTTTATCTTTTATCCAAAGATTTATTTCTTGTAATTTATTAGTTAAATCAGGACATATTTTTTGAGCTTCACAAGTCAGTAAATCCAAATGTTGTTTAACTTCTTTTCCTTGCAAAATAAAAACTCTCCCTTTGATTTATAAAATAAAACTTTCTTGCAAACTAACCTCATTCAAACTAATTTCTAAAGAAAACTTAACACCACGAGGCGCTGTAAAACGTTTTAATTGAATACAATTATCATAATCCCTTGAGATGACCGTATCTTGAATTAAATTATTATCCTCATCCAAAGCACTTAACTTCAGATTGGGGGGTAAATAATTCTCTCCTTGAGGTGGATAAACTTGCACTGTCACAGTTATTTTATCATCTCTTGTCGGCACACAAGCCATTAATACAACGATCGATCGACTACCTAATTTAATGCCTAAATCAATTAACTTCGCCCCAGTCATCATATTTTCTTGGTTATTATCTGAATTTTGACTATTTAAACTACGGGTAGCCAAACTCATTTTTTGCCCATTAAATAGGCTATCAGCTTTTAACCAACCTTCAGAAAAAACTCCTTCTAACCAATCACTTATATTGACTAATTTTTGATGAATATTATTAATATTTTCATTAGGTTGATAATTAGTTAAATTGATTGCGTTATTTTCCTTATTATGTTTTAGATTACTCTCCTTATTATGTTCTAACTTATGTTTTAAAATATCCTCCTTATTATGTTCTAAATTATCTTTTAAATTACCCTCCTTATTTTGGTTTAAATTATGTTCTAAAATTTCCTCAGATAAGAAAATATTTACCTCTCCTGAGTTGAGAAAATGTTGGTATAATTCCTCTCGCCATAAATCATCTGTAATCAAACTCGCCCATTCAGTAAAAGGAATTAAAAATCTGGGAGAATAGCCATTATTTACCCCCCAATTCTCTATTAAAATATGAGCTTTATTTTCACTAATTTTAGATATTTCAGGGATTGCTACTCGCTCAGAATCACAAAATTCTCTGGCAACTAGCATGACATTTAAGTCTTCAATTAAATCATCCTTTTCTAAACTATAGGTTTTTTCTAAAGAATTATATTTACCAATAGTTTTTAATTGTTGATGAGTGGTATAACCCCAAACTCTTAACCAATTTTCGGTTAAATCTAGCTGAATTGGTAAATAATAATCCGCCTCCCATCCCGGAATATCAACCCATTCTTGAGGAATATTAAATTTGTCTAAATTATCATTAGTAGTCGGAATTAAAACTATTTTTGTTTTACCAATAGTAATAGTTGTACCGTTAATAAATTCCCAAATACTATTTAATTTTTCAATAGTAGGATAGAGTTGAGGATTTTCTTCTAAATCTGCTTCTTCCTTTAACCAGTTAATTAAAACTTCTGCTGAAAGACTATTCAAATAGGCTTGAAAACGAGCTAAATCATAAGAATGTTGCTGAGACTTTTCCCAGTTTATTTGTTTTTCTCGATCGGAAAATTCCAGCCATAATTGTTCAGGATATAAGTCAATTAATGTTTCTAATTTTTTTAATAGTTTCATAATTTTAATTCAAAGTTTATTTTTACATTGTATGAGCATAAATTGATTGTTTCAATCTTTATTGATGGTGTTATTAATTATTTATAATTGGTGGGTAAACAAATTAAATTTCCTAATTATTAGGCATAAAACCTGTTTTTACCCACCCTATAATCTAAATTCTTAATTTTCCATAAGGTGCAGAATAACACCATTTTTCGACAAAATTCGATATTTCTTTATTATCCCTAGAGATATTAAGATTTAATTTTTGATTAACATAGTCTATTAATTGCTGTTGTAAAATTGATTCTGCCTCATGAATTTCTTGCTTAATTTGTTTTTCAGTTTTATGGACTATGTTAGCAAGTTTAGCAAATTTTTCTTTGTCTGAGGTTTTTAATTTTCTTTCTACTTTTAAGTCAAATAACCCTCCATAAAATGAGGAAAGAAGTTGTTGTTTTTCTGGAGTTAATTGGAGGAAAATAATTTCTAGTTGACGATACAAATCTTTTTGAAAAAAGTTGGATAACCAAGAGGTAATAAATTCATTAACTTCCTTAATGTCTGGTGAGGTTATTTCTCTTATTTTTTGTTGTTGTTTTTCTATTTTTTGTTGTTCTTTTTCAGTTTCTTCTGATGTTTCTATTCTTTGTAATAATGTTTCTCGAATTTGATTAGTTAAACCTTTTAAAAATGATGCTGTAATGCTTTTTCTTTGGCGAGAAACAGTAGTTTGATGAGTGTCTAAAAGTATGGCAATAGTTGACTGATTTAAACCTAAACCATTGTTAAGAGTTAAGATTATTTTACCTTGATAATCGAGATTTTTTAGTTGATTTTTGAGGATTAAATTTATTTCACTTCTATTTAGATAAGATAATAAATTATCGTCTTCAGTGTCTTTTTCTTTTGTGTCTAAATTATGAGATAAATCGGCTTCTGTGATGATATTACTATCTTTATTTTCTTCGTCAATTTCTTGAGTGGTAAAGCTGTAAGTATAAGCATTAATATGCCTTTGTTGTTGATAGATGTTAACGGCTTCCTGACATTGTGTCATTATTTTTTCAAATTTGATGGGGGTTAAATTTGTCATAATTTCCGATGATGGAGTTAAGTTTTGAGAGGATAAAATTTGATAGAGTTTGATTATGTCATTGATTTGTTTTGGAGTTGGGTTAGTTAATTTTTTATTATTTAAAGTTGGTTGATTTTGACTATAAACTTTTTGGAAACAATCCCAAAGTAGTAAATAATCATTGATGGTTTTTTCGTTATAACCTTTGGTATATAATGCGGTTTGTAATAGTTTTTTTGTAATGTTTTTTAGTAATCCCCATTGACTATATTTTCCGAAGCCGTAGATTTGATAAATTGTGTCATAAATGGCACTTCTTAACCATTTTTCACTATAGGTTTCGACACTAGAATAATCGGGATTAAATTGATTAAATTTACTGGTTAATTGTTCGATGTTGGCGGTTTTTTCAATAACAGTATCAAAGGCTGTTAAATAAAATTGGGTGGTTGCTATATTGTCTTTTTCAAGATCAATTTTAGCAAAGAATTTTTGTACTGCCCAATAACAACTTGATTGAAGATAAGCTACTAAATGGGATTTTGCATAGGGGTTATTATTAACTTTATTTAACCAGTATAAAAAGCATTGATTTTCATCAGTAGGTAATTGGAGTTGATTTTTAGCGATATTTCTAGCTAGTTGTACATCTTCTCGCCATTGACATTTGACATAAGGCATTTTCCCTTCGATGACGATTTCTTCTACTAATAAAAAACTAGAAAATTTTTGAACTAAACTGCTTCGTGGTGCTAAGTAAGATATTGTCATTATTTATCGATAAAAAGATTAACTGTTAAAGATTGGCTTAATAAAATTCAGTTTATTTCTTCTGAGGAAATCATTATTTCCTGACAGCTTGAAAGATATGGCAGTGGTATTTTTTTCTGCTATATCTATTAGGATTTGAGTTCATTTCCTGTAATATTTGAACTTTCAATACCTCTATCAACAGTTAATTAGTTGTGAGCCTCTGGATATGAGTAATTATGTATGATCATACTTCAGTTTTCCTCCTTCATTGATGATTTTCCTCACATTTATTTATCAGGAGCGATTTTAATTTTTATGCGCATCTTGGATAATTTAAGCACAATAAATTCAAAAATCTCTAATCAAATAGTATATCTCAGATATTGTTAGGTTCTGATCAATACACTTCCACCTGAGTTCGATATAAAAATAGGTGAGGGCTGACTTGGAAGACTCCGAAGACAGGAAGACAGGAAGATTGTATTTCTGATGAATGAATAAAATTCTCTCAAAAGTACATCAAATATTGAGAATTTTTCTCCCTGTCCACTTGTCCACCTGTCTAGTTTTCATCATTTTCTTTATGTCGAACTGAGGTACTTCCGAACTTATATATCAGGAAAAATTTAAGAAAATATACAGTTAATGGAGAGATGTATTAGAGCTTTTAACTGTTAACTAATAGTTTATTATAGTTGTTTATACCTACTCACGGGATAAAGGTTGACATTTTTTTTAAAATATGTTAGCTTTTAATGAAGTCGATAACCAAGACTGTTAAAACTATTTAATTTAAAGATTAAATTAAATAAAAATTAGTTATTATTCAAGATTAATCAATTAATTAGAATAATAAAAGTAGGGTGGGTTACACCCGAATCAACGCTTGTGGACAGTATCAAGCCGACTTGACTGGTAGAAGCAAGAAGTAAACGTCATAGGTAACTATGAGTAAGTTTTATATAACAGGATAGACTTTACTGATAATTCTTACTAATTATGCTTAGAGGTTTTTCATTAAAGTCTCTAAATCTTCCCCTGTCTTGCTTTAAATTACTAAAATGGAATGTTATCTAATAAATTAAAATCTTCATCTCCCCATTCGTAATTTTTTAAGATACACTCTTCTTGTGACTTTAATTGTTTTTCGATTTTGTTTCTGAATTTTTCTAAAGATTCCCAAGGTAAATCATCAGAGGTTTGACAATTCCAAACTTCTTGAAATTTTGTTGTTTGATGCTCTTTTTATCTATCATAATAATTAATCAATTTTTGTCGAGGTTTAAACTGTTCAATTTCCCTAATTTGTTCATATAATTTCTTCTCTGCTTCACTCACTTCTGAGGGAACAATTACATCTATAATAATTAATTGATCCCCCCTTTCTCCTCTTATATTAGGATAACCTTTATTGGCCAATTTTAATCTTTGCCCTGACTTAACTCCTGCAGGTACGTTCATTTTCACTAATCCGTCTATAGTGGGTACTTCGATCGAACCACCAACGATGGCTTCAGCAGGAGTTAAAGGAATTTCGCAGGAAATATCTGCACCTTGTAACTGAAAAATAGGATGAGGTAATATCAAAATTTTTAAATATAAATCCCCTCCTCGAATACCTTGCCCTTTTAGTCGTATTTTTTGACCATGATACATACCAGATGGCATATCAACTTCAATCGATCGACCATCCTCTAATTTAATTCTTTCCCTACCGCCAGAAAAAGCCTTTTCCAGAGGTAAATCTAGTTTAGCCTCAATATCCTTGGGTAGAGAGCGAGGGGGAGGAGTTACCGCCCTTGCCACACGGTTCGTACCGGGGCTATAATCACCTACGGGGCGAGTAGGATTAGAGGAGATTCTAGTTTTATTCCCACCATTAGCACTACTAATATTATCCCAAAAGCCTTGAAAATTCTTGGGAGGAGTAAAACCACTACCACGATTTACAACTCGTTTACCAGTACCCAAAAATTGCAGATCATATTGTTGTCTTTTATGATAATCAGAAAGAATATCATAAGCCTCGTTAATCTGCTTAAATTTTTCTTCAGCATTAACATCTCCTTGATTTACGTCAGGATGATAACGTCTTGCTAAACTACGAAACTCTTTTTTGATTTCTTCGGGGGTAGCATCTCTTCTTACCCCTAAAATGGCATAATAGTTGGTCACTGGTGATAAGGAATGAGGAATTAATGGAGAATGGAGAATGGAGAATGGAGAATGAATAATATAAAGTTCAGATAATCAGTTATAAAATAAGTTTGTAGTGATGGCTTTAGCCATTTATTAATGAGCTTTAAAAGGCTTATTACGAACTTATATATAAAAAAAATTATATACAGAAATATTTATTATAAGTATTTAAACGAACTTGATATTAATCAATAACCCATCGTGAAATAAATTTCTAATAGAAAAAGTCTCTCTTAGAGACTAATTATTCATTGTTAATTGCTAATTGTCAATAACTAAGCATTGGCATTAGTCATGTGGGATTGTAAAAATTTCACAATACCTTGTTTTTCAATTAGTCCTACCACGAAACCATCTTCTTTTACAACTGTTAACTCTTGTTCTGGTTGTTGTTCTATTAGTTTAACAACTTCTAGCAAAGAAAGGGTATCAATAACAGTTGTTACTTCTGCTTTTGATTTCATTAAGTCTGATACGAGGGTTTCATTCCATAATGAGGTAGAAATCGATCGAATTTCATCCACATTTAAGACACCGATTAAAATACCATTTTCATTAGTGACTAAAAATTTGCGCCATTGTTGTTTACCAATAACATATTCATTAGCAAATTCTCTTAAAGTTAAAGTATCAGGAATGACGGGGCTTTCGGGTAAAATAGCATCGGCGGCGGTGTAGTGATTCAATTTATCTTCCATTCTGGCGGATTGGGCGGCATTTCCTGCATTTTGGAGTAAAAACCAACCAATAAACACTGTCCAAAAGTTACCAAAACCGATAACATTTAATGTACCTAATGCACCAATAATTATAGCAGTCCAACCGAAAAATTGTCCTACTCTCCCCGCAAAAATTACGCCTTTTTGGGGATTACCTGTGATTTTCCAGACAATAGCTTTTAAAACGTTACCGCCATCGAGGGGTAATCCGGGTATCATGTTAAATACTGCTAAAATAAAGTTAATGGTAGCTAGTAACGACACAATGAGACTGAGAGCTAGGGGTAATTGAAAATTAACGCCGATTATGGTAAAGATAATAAATAATAGCACACTTACTAAAGGTCCTGCGATCGCCACAAACAACGCTTGTTCGGGGGTTTTGGACTCTTTTTCTAAGGATGCTAAACCACCAAAAATAAACAGGGTGATGGATTTAACTTCGATACCTTGCGCCATAGCGACAAAACTATGTCCTAATTCATGGGCTAAAACGGAGGAAAATAGGAGTAATGAGGTGAAAAGTCCTAATATCCAAGGTAAAATACCGGGTAATTGAGTTTGATAGGCTAAGTCTGTGCCGTAGGTTAAAGTCATTAACCCTAATACTAAAAACCATGAGGGATGAATATAGAAGGGAATACCAAATAAACTTCCGACTCTAATATTTCCATTCATAAAAGTTATTCTCCGAATACAATGTTGATTAAAATTGCTTGTAAACTTTCTTACATCATGTTCACTAATTATCTATATTTATAAGTATTTATCTGAACTTGATATTATTCGATCGTTTTATTGTGCTTAACCTCTATTGTAGAAGATTATGAAAAACTCTAGTTTTATCTCAATTACGGTAATCTACCAAAAAAAGTTCGGTTAGCAGATAGGTTAATAATGAATTAATGTGATTCAACAAAAACTGAGGGAATTAACTCATTTTAGACACTAAATTATATAATTTAATCATTAAACTCCCAGAAAATTTTATATTTATTTTATTTTTATTAAAGAAATCTGTAATTTTATTAAGATAAATGAAGAAAAAGCTCTTCACCTTCATAAATCTGATAGCATTCTAAAAACTAAATCATTCATAATGTAATTATCCCATTATTATTATCCAGAGGTATCGATCGATGAAATTTTGTCCTAAATGTAAAGGCAGTGGAAAAATCTTAGAAAAAAGACTCTCGGAATATGTCAACTCCTATGATTACTATCCAGTGCCTTGTCCTCATTCTCAACAGGAAGCAACAGCTGTCAACTCTCGCAAATCTTACTCATTGAGTCGATAATGTTTATTTGTAATCGGGCTGTTAATTGTAAAAAGGTATCTATAATTTATCATTGACAGCTTTACAGTTTATTAATGTCTTTATTTGAGCCGATAACTACCATGGATAACCCCTGAGTCAACACATATTGAGGGGGAGGATTAATTAAAAACTTGTCATCGTTACCAACGGCTAACACGTTTAAACCATATTGACTGCGTAGTTTTACTTCTGCAAGGGTTTTGCCGTCAAATTCTGGAGGAATAGATACCTCTACTATACTATTATCTGGGTCTAGTTCAAATCGATCGAGAATACCCGGTTTAGTGAGGGTATAGGCTAATTCACAACCAGCATCGAATTCGGGATAAACCACTAAATCAGCACCCACCTTTTTTAATAACTTACCGTGGGTTTCAGAGGATGCTTTGGCAACAATATATTTAACTCCTGCCTCCTTCACATTGAGAGTAGTAATAATACTTTCTTCTAAGTAGTTACCAATGGCGATAATGACGGTATCTAATTCAAAAATACCTGCTTCTTTTAAAGCACTAACTTCAGTACAATCAAGGCGAATGGCATTAGTAGCAATCTTATCGGTTAAGGCTTGGGCAACTAATTTGTCATCCACATCTACCCCTAAAACATCATGCCCCATATTATAAAGAGTTTCAGATACAGCACGTCCGAACCTACCTAAACCAATAACGCCAAATTGACGGGTACTTTTTCTAAGACTATTTAAGAATTTTAACGAACCAAGGTCTAAACTAAAAAAGTTTTTAAATCTTTCTTGGGGTGTATTTGAGGAGGGATTATTATTACTACTCATATATATATAGTTAACCTACTAACAAATTTTCTGGAGGATAATTAATGCGACTGGGGCGAGGATCACCTATAATAGCACCCATAAATAATAATACTCCTACTCGTCCCAAATACATCGTAAAAACTAAGGTTAATTTTGCTAATGCGGATAAACTAGCGGTGATACCAGTAGATAAACCAACGGTGGCAAAAGCCGACACCACTTCAAACAGGATGGCAATAAATTCAAAGTCGGGATGAAGGAGGGAAATAATTAAAGTCATTACCACTACGGTTACGGCTGAACCAAAAACCACCGCCATCGCCTTTAATGTTAGAGATACTGGCACTTCCCTTTTGTACATTACCACTTTCTGTTGTCCTCTTAATACCGCTTTGGTACTATTTAATAAAATACTCAAGGTTGTGGTTTTAATACCTCCTCCTGTACCACTAGGACTAGCCCCCACAAACATTAAGCCGATGGTAACGAATAATCCTGCTATACTCATTTTACCTATATCGATCGAATTAAAACCAGCAGTTCTTGTAGTAACAGACTGAAACCAAGATGCAATCAATTTTTCTGATAGGGATAAATTATCTAGGGTATTGGAATTATGGGATTCGGTGAGGTAAAATGCGATCGTACCTAAAACTAATAACACAAAAGTAGTCCTAATTACCACCTTAAAATTTAAAGATAGTTCAAACTGATGATGAGCTTGAGTGTTAAATTTATCTAGTAGCCAGAAAACACATTCAATGATGACTTGATAACCGATACCGCCAAAAATAATTAAGAGGCTGATAATCAGGTTAACGGGAATAGAGGTTTGATAACCGATTAAACTATCGGGAAATAAACTAAATCCTGCGTTATTCCATGCACTGATAGAGTGAAAAATCCCTAACCAAACACTTTGCCAAAATCCATAATCTTTGATAAATACCGTAAATAATCCTAGTGTTGCCATGGACTCTAAAATAAAGGTGGTGGCAAATACTGATACAATTAAGTTGCGACTACCCTGCAAAAAAGGTCGATCGAAGGTATCATTCATCGCTAGTTTTTGACGAAAATCGAATTTTTTGCCCATGAGGAGAATGAGAAAAGTTGTAGTAATCATATATCCTAGCCCTCCCACTTGAATCAGGCACATCAGAAAAAACTCTCCCCACAAGGAAAAATAAGTACCTGTATCCACTACGGTTAAACCTGTTACACACACAGCAGAAGTAGAGGTAAATAAAGCCGTAATAAAATTTCCCCATTCTCCTGTTTCCGTGGAAAAAGGCATCATCAATAATAATGTGCCAAGAGAAATTACAGCTATAAAACCCAGACAAATAGTTCTCGCAATAGTCATTTCAATTAGTGAATAATGAATAATGGATAATGAATAGACTTCGACTCAAAAGATTTTTATTAGTTTGTAGTAAGGGTTAAAACCCTTTTTTTATTATGGTTTATGCCTAAGTCTTATTAGCTATTCAAAGCAGAAATAACTGCATCATGGATTAAACCATTACTCACTACCACCCCTCGATTATCATTCATTTTACTCGCAGTAGCAAAGTCTAGGGGTTTACCATACATATCTGTAACTTTTCCTCCTGCTTCCTCTACTACGATCGAACCAGCAGCATGATCCCAAATGTTCTCTCTATAATTCGGATATTTAGGGGAGGGTAATCTCAAATATAACCCTGCCTCTCCCGAAGCAACAATACCATATTTCGCTTGAGAATCCACTCTCACCGAATCCGTAGTAATACCCACCATTTGCGCGATCGTATTTTGTAACTCTTGATCTCCGTGACTAGCTTCAACACTTTCCACGAAACGAAAACGAGTCTTATCATCAGGAGAAACTACCTGTAATTTACTCCACTCATTACCCGTTAAAGGCATTTTATAACTACCCTCCCCCCTAACTGCCACGAAAATATATCCTGTTTCTTCACCATCTAACTTTAAGGCAGGGCATCCCATTATCCCTAGTTTTACCTCTCCATCCTCAATTAAAGCTAAAGCAATAGCATATTGATCTTGACGTAAAAACCCTTTTGTGCCATCAATAGGGTCTAATGTCCAAAATTTATTCGTTACTGTACCATTTCCATAATCAATCCAGTCTAAAACATTATCCGTCGTCGCCGAAGGAATAATCTCTTTTACATAATCAGTAATCTTATTAATGGTATCTGATGAATCACTTTGTCTTAACTCTGTAGCGTCTTCCTCTCCCACAATGGGAATATCAGGGAAAGCCTCTTTTAATGCTTTACAAATTATAGCCTGAGAACCGAAATCTGCTACCGTAACAGGGCTTTTATCTTGTTTTTCTATAGCTGGAGGAATATTTTGACGTACTTTTTCACATAATTTTGCCGCCTCTGTTACTGCGGAAATAGCAATTTCTTTTTCAGCTTGATAACTCATAAACCATAATTATTGATGAACAATCATTTATTATCAATCATTTGTCCTATTTTGACTATACTAAAAATTATTATAGTTAATAAAAGTATTAGGGAGAAAAATATTCATGAAAGTATTTGTAGCAGGGGCAACAGGAGAAACTGGCAAACGAATTGTGTCGGAATTAGTCAAAAAAAATATCAGTGTTTGTGCCTTAGTCAGAGATGAAAATAAAGCTAAGGAAATTTTACCTTCTGAAGTAGAGTTAATCATTGGTGATGTGCTTAATCCTGATTCTTTTTCTTCGGCTTTAACCCATTGCGATATACTTATTTGTGCTACTGGAGCAACTCCTAGTTTTGACCCAACTGCTTTTTATAAGGTAGATTATGAAGGTAGTAAAAATTTGATTGATTCAGCGAAGGAAAATAATATCGATAAATTTATTTTTGTTACTTCCTTATGTGTCTCAAGATTTTTTCATCCACTCAACTTATTTGGTTTAGTTTTATTTTGGAAAAAACAAGCAGAAAAATATTTAATAGACAGTGGTTTAAATTATACTATTGTACGCCCTGCTGGATTAAAAAATGAAGATAATCAATATCCTTTAGTTGTTAGTAGTGCTGATACTTTATTTGAAGGTTCAATTCCTCGTGTTAAAGTAGCCCAAGTTTGTGTAGAATCTATTTTTTACCCTGAAACTAATAATCGTATTTTAGAAATAGTCGCTCAAAAAGATGCTCAATTTCAAGAATGGAATCAATTATTAGGAGGTATTTAATTTCATTCTTTCACCTAAAACCTAACACTTCTCCTCCTCAAAATATTTTTGAAGCAACCCCCTAATTATTCATTTTATATTTATGTTTAAATAATTGATATGGATCAAGTTATTCTCATTCTAGGTATTGTCATTATCTTTGTTGTTATCAATTTTTTATTGATACTATACATTTATAAATTAAATAATAATAACTTAAAATTAACCCTAGAAAAAGACGACTATAAATATAAGTTGTTTAGTCTAAAAGAGAAGGAAACATTACTATCTCAACAACATCTCTATAATTTTGCTATTATTCAAGCCCAAAATATTATCATTAATACCGTTGATATTGAAATTATCTATGATCAAATCACTGATTTAGTTAATGATGTTTTAAATCTGCGTTTAAGTTATTTATTACAATTCATACCTGATAAAAATTACTTTATTATCAAAACCTATAAAGGATTAAAATTAAGTAGTGAAAATCAAAATAATATCTTTACCCTTGAGCATCCTATTTTGGAAGTTTTTACTACAGATAATAATTTTCTGATTGACGATCGAGAACATCTTAATCTAAAATTAGACTGTCTGAATATTGATCATAAAGAGCAAATAAAATCAGCGATTCATTTTAATATTATTAACCCCCTCACCTTAGAAAAAATTGCCATATTAGGATTATATACCGAAGAAAATAATAAGTTTAATACCTTAGAAATAGAATTTATCCAAAATATCATTAAAGTTATTCAACAAGGTATTGAAAAAATATCCCAAGCCGATAAATTAAGTTTACTAGAAAGAGCCATTAATAATAGTACTAATGGCATAATTATTAGTGAAGCAAAACAAGGAAATCCGATCATTTATGTTAATTCAGGATTTGAAAAAATAACCGGTTATTCTAGCAGGGAAGTAATAGGTAAAAACTGTAAACTTTTACAAGGAAAAAATACTAATCCACAAGAGATAAATATATTAAGACAAGCTATTATTAATCAACAAAAAACAAAAGTTATTCTCTGTAATTATCGTAAAAATAGTACACAGTTTTGGAATGAAGTTTATCTTTCTCCTGTTTATAATCATCAAGGGAAAGTTACCCATTTTATTGGCATTCAAAATGATATTACTGAAAAGTATAATATTGAGCAACATTTATCAATTAAAACCCAAGAGTTAGAAGTTTTTAATCAACAATTACACCAGATTAATCATCTTAATAATATTGACTACGATTCGATCGAAAATCCCCTTAATTTTTATTTAGAAAAAATTACTAAAATTTTAGAAATAGATATAGCAATTATCTCAGAATATTTAAGCGATAAACATAGAATTATTGCTTTATATAATGAACTCTCTAACGATAACTTATTTACCCAAGAAAATTATTTGATCAACAGTTTAGCACATCAAGTACTCATCCAAGAAGAAACAATACTGTTCGATAGCACAGCAACCTTTCACGATCGAAATGAAAGTAATGAGCAAAATAATATATTAACTTCACTAATTCCCGAAGAATTAAATATAATATTATACAGAGGAACTCCTATCTTCATTAATAAACAAATATATGGAGTTATTCATTTATTTAGATTTAGTAATAATCAATCTAAAAATATGATACCAGACACCTTAATTGAGTCTATTAGTCAAGCAATTAGTAGGATTATTTTAAGAGAAGAAACCGAATTAGAAAAACAACAAATTAATATAGCATTAAAAGAAAGTCAAGAAAGATTAAATAACATACTTTTTTCCTTAGAAGATGTAATTTGGTCAATTCATCCTCAAACATTTCAATTAACATATATTAATGCCGCCGCCGAAACTTTATTCAAATGTCCACTATCAAACTTTTTCAAAAAACGTACTTATTGGCTGGAATTAGTACACCCAAAACAAAAACAACAAATTAAAGAAGTTTACTCTAATTTATTCAATATTTCCTTATTAGGAGATAACCTTCAATCCCATGATATAGAATATAAAATTAGGCTCAAAAATGGAGAAGAAAAATATATTAGAGATAGAGCTCATGTGGTTTATAATGATCAGGGAAAAGTAGTTAGAATTGATGGTATTATTACCGATATTACTAATAAAACAAAAATTCAAAAAGCCTTAGAAAAAAGTGAAGAAGAATTTAGACTAATTTTTGAACTTGCGCCTATTGGTATGATGATTACTAATTTAGAAGGAAAAATTATTCAAGTTAATCAATCTTTTTCTGACTTACTAGCATACCCTCTTTCTAATATTATTAATCAGAAAGAAACTCGCATTTGTCATCCAGAAGATAGAGACAAAAGTTCTCTATTTAAACAGCGAATGATTACTGAATATTTAGATCAAGATAGTCAAGAAAGAAGATTTTTAGCCTATAATGGCTCAGTAGTTTATACTCTTGTTAATGCTACGACATTAAGAAATAATCGAGGAGAAATAATCCATTTTATTCAACAAATTATCGATATTTCTCAACTAAAAATTATGGAAGAACAAATATTTTATGATGCTTTTCATGATAAATTGACAGGATTGCCTAATCGTTTTCTTTTAATGGACAGATTAAAACAATTTTTAAATAGAAGTATTAAAAATCAGAATAATTATTGTGCTATTTTACTCATTGATGTGGATAATTTCAAAAAAATTAATGATAGTTTAGGACATAAAATAGGAGATGATTTATTAGTTTTAATCTCAGAAAAAATTGTAGATTGTGTAAGAGAAATTGATACGGTTGCTCGTATTAGCGGTGACGAATTTGTGGTATTTTTACCCGATATAAATACAGAAAAAGATAGTCATGAAATAGCAGGAAAAATTTTAACTGCCTGTAAATTTAATATATTTTTACACGGACATAATGTCTTCTCTTCTGTAAGTATAGGCGTAACATTAAGTTCTTTTGGTTATAGAAAATCAGAGGAAATGATTAGAGACGCAGATTTAGCTATGTATCAAGCTAAAGAAAGTGGACGTAATTGTTACCGTATATTTAACCCCACTATGCACACAGATTTAGTCAAAAGATTGAGTTTAGAATCTGCTTTAAGAAAAGCCTTAGAAAAGGAAGAATTAGAGCTTTTTTATCAACCAATTATCAATCTCCAAACAGGAATGATAGCAGGATTTGAAGCCTTAATTCGTTGGAATAGTGAGACTCATGGATTTATTTCTCCCGTAGAATTTATCCCCATTGCGGAAGAAACAGGGTTAATTATTTCTCTAGGAAAATGGATTTTACAAAATGCTTCTCAACAGATAAAAAAATGGGAAAATCAATATCCTGAATTAAAATTATTTACGGCGGTTAATGTCTCTAGTAAACAATTATTAAATCCTAATTTTTTACAAGAATTAGATGATATTTTAGCCTCTACTCAAGTGAATCCTTATCTTTTAAAAGTTGAAATTACTGAAACAATTTTAATGAACAATTATGATCATGCTAAGAATATTTTAACCAAGATTCAAGAACGTCATTTAAAAATTTCTTTGGATGATTTCGGTACGGGATATTCTTCTCTTAGTTATCTTCATCGTTTACCTTTTAATACTCTTAAAATCGATCGAGCTTTTATTCAACCCTTGATTCATCTCGATCAAAAAAATCCCATTGTAGAAGCGATCGTTACTTTAGCACATAATCTCTCTTTAGATGTGGTAGCCGAAGGAATTGAGACAAAAATTCAAGAAAAAATCCTCACCAATATTAACTGTAATTATGGACAAGGATATTTATATTCTAAACCTGTCAACGCTGAAGAAGCGACAAAATTTATTGAAAATCAGCTTGAGAAAGGAGGAAGAATAGAGGAGTTAGGAGAGAGGAGAAATACTTAAAAATCAATGTTTTGATTCGAATGTGGTTTAATTCCTCATTCCTCATTTTGTCTTCCTAATCGATAAGAATTTTTTATCAACCTCTAATTAACCTAAATTCAATGAATAAATGTAGAGCATTGAATTTGTAGATAAAGGTTAAGAAATTATGTAATTTATCATTAAAAATTGATGAACTTTTATTAAGGGGGACAATCACCACTTAACGTAATTAAGGCATCTATCACCAATAACTGACAAGAACAAATCATTTTATCTTAATAAAACTTAATATTTTTCCCAATAGTAACCAAAAAAAGAAAATAATGCAAGTTTTTTACGGTTTCTACTAAAAATAAATATGGATTATTAGGGTACAATAAAGTTAGAGCAGAGCGTAAGAGGATAAAATTCCATGAATAAATTATTAGCTACAACGATCGCAATTTTAAGCACATTCGCAATCATAAGCTCCGTTAAAGCTGAAAATCCTGCTCATCGAGAACAATTACTCGAAACTAATCAATGTATGGGATGTGATCTCAAAGGTGTTGATTTACGAGGAGAGCATCTAATTGGTGCAGACTTGAGAAACGCAGATTTACGATATGCTAACCTTGAAGGTGCTAACCTTGAGGGAGCGGATTTAGATGGTGCAAATTTGCAAGGTGCAGATTTAACTAAGGCTTTTTTAACTAACGCTACCATGAATAATAGTAATCTTAACAGTGCAGATTTAAGCTATGCCATTATTTTTGATGCTCAAGTTAAGGGTGCAACCATGAATAATATGAACATCGAAAATGCTAGTATTTTTGAAACTAACATTGGTGTTGGTGGAGAATACCCTGAGGAAGAATAATTGAATATTAATCAATTTTTGATATAGCAACTCATATTTTATTTTGATCCACCAATATAATTAATACTCTGAATATTATACTATATCGGAGCGGCGGGATTTGAAATCAGAATAGTTTTATTTTATTATGATTTTAAGCTCACTCACTAACTTAGAATTATTCAAAAATAGTGAGGTTTAGTTAGACTTGCATCAATTTTGCATCATCAAAATATATGGATACTAACGATAACAAAACCTATGAAGGGTACTTTGGAATAATTAGACATTTCAAATTAATCAAACAAGAACTTCCCAAAGGAATAACAATTATTAAGAGAAACAATAAGCTATCATTACAATTTGCAACTCCTAATAAAAGAAGATCAACTTATAGTATTAATGAAAACTTCACAATTCATGGATTAAATAAAGCATTAGAAAAAGCGATCGCCGTTGCACAAAAATTAAGCAATTATGAGTCTGAATCTGAATTTTGGCAATGGTATGAAGAAATAATTAAAGGAATAAATAAGAAGACTATCAATGATATTATCAGCATTGAAAAAGCTATTGAAACAGTTAAGAAAGAGTTTTTTAGTCGTAAAGATAAACGAGGTCTTAAACGTTCAGAAAGTTGTCAATCCGATCAAGATTCTTATTACCGTGAAAATGGATTTTATTTTCAAAAATTGCCACAAAATCAAAATATAACTTATCAAATACTATACGATACCTTATTTATTTATTGTGATAATAAATATCAAAGAAAATTTCAAGATTGTTTAAGAGCTTTCATTCGATTATGTGACCTTAATAATTTAGATACTATTCGTAAAAAACTGAGTAAATTTAAAGTATCTAAGGATAAACAAATGTCAGATCAAGAAATTGAAATACAGTCTCCAATGACTATTGAAGAATTTTTATATTTTCGTGATTGCTTATTAAATATAAAAGATAAATACCAAAATGATAGAAAATTTTGGTTATTAATATATTCTTTACAAACAATTTACGGATTAAGAATTGGTGAGCTATTATCAGCAAAAAATTTAGATAATGATTATCGTTTAAGCGATGAAGCTAATAACAAAAAAAATGATAATACTTTATTTAAAGCAATTTCAAATATTGAGAATAAGTCAAATTATTTAGTAGTTACAGATTACAGTTTTAATAATGATAAAACAGCAAAAACTGGTTATAAAATTTGCATTCCTATAATCCCCCCTGATTATCCTAATCTATTTGACTTATTAGAAATTAAACAATATATTCCTATTTTTATTGATCGATTAAAACAGTATCAAAAAAGAAAGAATTTTACTTGTTACGCACGACAAAACTTAGAAAAATGGTCAATGAAATTTTTAGGACGAAAAATTAGTCAAACTCACACTCTAAGAAAATTAGGTAATGCTAATGGTATCGCAATGGGATTACCTGATAGTTTAAGGGCAAAAACACTAGGACATAGCATTGATGTTAATTATCGCTATTACCAAAATTTTGATAGTCAACTGATTATAGACTTATTTGAATCATCAAAAAAACATAAACAACCTATACCTTTTCAATTGGCGGTTAAGTTAGTTGAACAAAAACTTCAAAATATACCTCAAAATGAAGGAGACAAAATAAAACCCTTAATGTGGGAATTGCTGAAAGATATTTATCAAGTAGATTTACCAGATAATCTTTTTTAGGTTTTAGTGAAATTCAAAAGTTTTTATCAAAAATTAACGTAAGCTGTCTGTTTTTACAAAAAAAATAACGTAAATACAAGGTTTTAGAGTCATATATTACATTTATTAAAATTATACATATCAATAGTTAAAGACTAAACACAGACAAAAAACAGACAACTGCAATTGTAAATATATTTAACTTTAATATTTAAAAGGTTTTCACAAATTTATAAACACAGACAATTAAACAGACAAAAACAGACAAAAGATAATGTGAGTAATTCTCAAATTGTTTTTATCTCTGAAAGCATATTTAAAAACCCGTTCTAACTCTGTTTAACTTTTACCGAACCTTAAAGGATTGGTAGAGAGTTAATGATGGTTAATGATGGTTAATAAGACTAAATCTTTGTAGTGTGATTTTTCTATTGTTAAAATGCTTCTATGATTCGGGTTCGTTTAGCGGAGATCCATGTATGTCCACTAGACGAATCGGCATCCTAACGCTATCCAAAAATAACAATAATACTTGAATACTTAAAACAGTTTGGAACTAAGTTGATAACCTTTACTAACTTGTTTCTATAGGATCAACCCTTAAAGGTTTGATAATGCACAATGACAAGTTAATCATGGTTAACAAAGGGTTATATAGATTCAATCCTTTAAGGTTTGAAAATAAACGTCACCCCATATCACCTATTTATGAGTCTCTCTAAAGTTTTTCTAAAATCAAGTAACTACTGTTGTCATTTTCTGGTTTATTTGTCTGAAATTGAGAGTTTTTATCACTATTGTTAATAGCTATATTACAGCGATAAAATATCTTTTAAATCTTTGATTAATTGTCCTGAACCGTTGCTTTTATATCCCGTTTGTTTTAAATCAATTTTATCCATAATTACTTTTAATTTATCGATTATTTCTAAACTCTGACTTTCAAAATTAGAGTCTAAATTTAACAAAGACTTTTTGACTAAATCTTCAATAGTTCCTGAGATATTACCAGTAGATTTTAGTACTAAGTAAAGTTCCTGATCAATGGTGGTATTAATCCGTTTTTTAGGTACATCACCTTGTAATCTATTTTTAGGATTAAGCGCATTGATAGAGTTGTCATTAATATTTTTCTTTAAATATCCCATAATAATATATTGCATGGATGCAATCAGATAATGTGTATATATTAAATATAGCATTCTATCAGATAATGTGTATATGTAACTTTAGTAAAAATAGTATTATGTTTACTGTGTAAGTTTGTGAACTGTGATTACTGATAAATAATGAATTGAGGATATATACGCTTATTTTCTATGTAACTCCTATTATGCTTATAATTAATCAGTGAGTGTGTATATATAGGTAAATGAGCAAAATAAGGTCAAATTAGAGAATATCTATTTAATGAGTCTGTTCTAAATTCTTAAGGTATTTTGATACTACCCTATCTTTATTTTTAGGACTTCTTAAAATCGCTTCTAGGTATCGCAGAATTGATATTATGATTAATAGATAAAAATGTAGGGGTACAATAGCAGATTATGGGATATTTTAAGAAAAAAAGTATTAGGGGTGAAAATAAATATTATTGGGTGATCGCCAAAAGAGATTCTAAGAAGTTAGGTGGTACTGGTAAAGTCAAAACTATAGAATATTATTTAGGCGATCGGTTATGGAATTTAAAATATTTATCTTGGTACTTATGGAATAATGATCTTAAATTAGATGATGTTCTGAATAAATTAGTCATATTTAGATTAAATGAGCTTGATCTAAAAAATAACGTTAATTATCAAATATCAAAAAAATATAATCTAAGTTTTAGAAGTAATAAAGATTCTAATATTGATTTAAGGAAAAAAGGTTATATGGACTTTAAAACCCTTACTCAGTCTTATATAGACAGTATTATTACTGATTATCAAAATTTCAATGAAAACATTAAACGTATTGTACATTACTTAAAAAGCTATAACACTTTTATCAAGTGTGCAAATAAAGAAAAATATAAAGATACAGATTCATATCTTTATGATAGTAATTGTGCTGATGAAGTTTTTTATTTTAGTCAATCTAGCTTAGAAAGTTTACTTAACCAAGTTCCAAAGACTCAAAGAGAGATTGCTAAAGATCGTATTTGGGGATATTGCCTAAGAAAATGTCCATTAGAAAAGTTAGACTTATAAATTAATCGCTCATTGTTGACTATTCAATTTGAATAATGAGTAAAATTTACCAGTAAATTAGTTAACAAGTTGTTATAAAGTTTATATCCTATTTTAGGATTGCAAAACGCTATAGCGTTACGATAAAAGCCTTATAAATAAAAGGAAAAAGACGATTTTAATTAGATAGTAAAATAACTGAAACGCTATATCCTGAGCAGAGGACTAAGTGACTTTGTGTCAAGTTAACTGGTCAAAATTACTCGTCAAAATACACAATACTAATCGATTAAATTTTAGGTTTTCAAATACTGGTAATTTAGTATTATGTACTGATATAATGGATCAAAGTAACCTTCACAATAAAGGAGTTTGATATGTTAACAATTAACAATAAAAAAACCCTTACTATGAAGGGCAAATACAAGCAATAATAATTTAAGGGATTGTTCGCAGTCCCTTAACTGCTTTTTAGCTATAATGTTTTTATGAGTGGTGCAAACACTCTTAATAGCAAATTAAAAATCTAATAAGTATATGATACCAAAAAATCAAGGTTTTTCCCTCAAAAAACTTTACAGTTCTTCTTGTTTTGCTGTATGTCGTAATAAAGAGTACTATGAGAAATCATGGCAAAAAGGCAAATCTTATGAATATTGCCAAAAACAATTAAGCATCGGTAAAGCTAATGGTTATGGATTATTGACAGGTGAATTTAACGGCTTCGGTATTGTTGCCATAGATTTTGATGGTGATAGCGCCGATCAAGTCGCTAAAGGTATTGGTTCATGGTCACTTAATCAAGATAGTATGTGTTGGTCAAGTGGCAAAAAAGGTCATTATCAGATTGCATATCAGATACCAAATGAACACTTATCTTTATGGCAACATATCGGTAAATATGACTTAACCAAATATAAAAGCTATAGCGCTATCAATGGTGATCACCTTGAGATACGTTATCAAGGTTTTGCAAGTGTTTTACCTCCCTCCGTACATCCTGAAACAGGTTATTACAAATGGATTAAAGAAATACCTCCCCGTTGTTTATCCTTACAAGAATCTTACGATTTACTCAATGCTTGTTTAATCTTTATCAAGGATAATGAATTATCACCTCAAGATGAATTGAGAATGATTGAAACGGCGTTGTCTTATATTCCTAGTGATGATTATGAGACTTGGGTAACGATCGGTATGGCATTGTACAATCATGGACTTGACTTTGATATTTGGGATAAATGGAGTAGTACCAGTGCTAAATATGATGGTAAAGGATTAGAGAAAAAATGGGATAGTTTCAAAGGCTATAAAGTGGGAATTGGTACATTATTTTACCTTGCCAAAAACAACGGTTTTAATCAATCTCAATGGATGAGAGAAAACTTAAAACGTAATGTAAAAATACTTTCAAAAACTTATGAACAATCAAGGGATGATATTAATGAAAATAACGTCCCTTTTTTGTATGAACAATTAGTTAATAAATTAGCAAAACCTGAGATTACAGAATCTCAAAGATACTTAGAAATAGGTCAATTTTCTTCACAATATAAAGTATCCCCTAGCTCACTTGTACAAGCGATTAAAGCTAAAATAGAACGAGAAAATAAAACTATTGAACTAGACAGTGTTAAATCTAATTTAGACGACTTAATTAATGTACCTAATGAGCAATTAGACTTGAATTATATTTTTGGGGATTTATTATCAGATTTAATTAAAGATACAGCAAAGGAAATACCAACTAATCCTGATGCTATTATTACCATTTTATTACCAGTTTTAGCTTCGGTTATTGGTACAAGGTCAAGAATAATTGTTAATCCAAAAACTCGTTATATTGTGCCGTTTATTATCCGCTCTATGATTGTGGCAAGAAGTGGTCATAAAAAGAGTCCTACTGCAAGACTAGCGGTCGATCCATTACAAGATATTAATGTTGACTACTATCACCAATACAAGAAAGAATTACAAGCATGGCAAGAATTAACTGATGAAGCAAAAAAACAAACTCCTAAACCAGTTCAAAAAAGAACTTTAACTCAAGATAGTACGTTTGATGGTCTAATCAAAATTCACTATGAAAACCCTAAAGGTTTACTTTGTTTTGTTGATGAGTTAGCAGGGTATTTCAAAAGAATGAATAAATTTTATAATGGTGATGACATTCAAAGGGATTTAGAACTATATGAAGGAAAGCCTTTGATCAAAACCCGTGCTAGTGAAGAAAATAACTATTTTCTTGAAAGAACTGCTATTAGTGTAACAGGAACTATTCAAGAAGTGGCATTAAAAGAAATCCTTAACAATGAGCATGATTTAACTGGTGTTAGTGCAAGGTGGATTATTTGGGCGGGTAAAATGCCTTTGGGTAAACTTTCTCAAAGAACTCAAGATGATAATGGTTTCTATGAGGTTAACAGAAATATCATTGACTTATTGTTAAAAGTAGATATTCAAAGTGACTTACTGATAGACGATCAAGCCTATGAAATGTTTAGACAGTGGCAACATGGAGTTATGGATAATTTACAAGATTTATCCTTACCACAATTAGAAAATAAGCATAGCAAAATTGAGAGTGATGTAATTAAGTTTGCTGGTGTATTGCATTATCTTCATTCTATGATTAGTTCAGATTTTATTACTAATGAAATAATCATTAACTCTGAGATTATGGCAAGGGCGATCGCATTAGGAAATTATTACCTGAGACATTTTGCTTATATCGTTACCAAATGCCAAGAAAATTTACTTAATAGCCAATTACTGAAAATTCTTGAATTAGCACACAAAAAAGGTGAAATTACAGCATCAATGGTAAGAGATTATATCAGAGAGTTTAAAACCTTTCCCATAACTGAGATTAACGAATTACTATTATCCCTAGTGGAATTAGGTAAAGCTCAACAAATACCCACTAAAAAAGGTATCCGAATCAAGGTAATGTAACTTATTTTCAATATATAAATACAAGATATTGAAATATAGTTTATAGAAAAATAGGTAAAAAGTAAAAACAGACAGATTGTCTGTGTTTAAAAAAGATGCTTTTAACTCTTTTAAAACAAGGGTTTTAAGCATTTTTGTTTTTTAGGTGTCTGTTTTTATGTCTGTGTTTTGGAATCTTTATATAGTAACGGATTAAGGCATTATTACAACGTAATCACAGACAAAACAGACAATTTTAGACAGAATATGATCCTTTTCCTTGATTTGAGCGTAAAAGTTTATGTTTACATTTCACTTTAACAACATACCTACTGAGTAATAAATTTTTAAACACATGATACAAAAACTCAAAATTCATAAATTTAGGATTTTTGCATCAAATTTGCATCAATTATTCTAATTATTAAAAGAGAAAGAACTGAACCGTAATAAAAATAAGCGATACAGTGTATCGGAGCGGCGGGATTTGAACCCACGACCCCCACTACCCCAAAGTGGTGCGCTACCAAGCTGCGCTACGCCCCGTCAATCACGATTATCTATTATAGCAATAATAATCTTTTTTGTCAACCTAACCTAAAATAGTTCTAAGGATTGGGAGGCTTGAATTAGCTCTTGAATGACGCTTTCATCCCAAGTACCTTCACATCCTCTCCCCTGTAAAAGAATAATTCTCAGGGAATATCGATCGAAATATCCTTGAGCCCCCAACCAGATTAAATCACTTTCCACCTCACAGACGATGGTTTCTTCTTCCATGAGATGTTCACTTATATCTGTAACTGCTTGATCAATTTGTAAGAGAAGATGGCGAAAATCTCGCATTTCTTTGGTAGTAAGTTCGATCGCCCAGTCTTCACCGCCAATTAAACCCTGATAAACTGGAGCAGATTCTTTCCATCCGATACGCCAACCCTTACCTTTAGTGATCAAGCAATTATTCCTTAAACGTTTTTATACGGCAACAGTTTCTTCCTCTGGAGTTTCTTCAGTAGAAGAAGTTTCCTCCACAGATTCAGCCACCTCTACGGGGGTAGAAACTTGAGGTTGTTCGATGGGAGCAATAACAGGAGTTCCTTGTAATTCAGGAATATCTTTTTCTTCAAACTCAAAACCTTTATCAAGTTTGATAGTAAGATAACGAATTACATTTTCACTTAAACGCATATCTCTTTCAATAATAGCTACTTGAGAACCATCTCCAGTATAATGAGTCAAAATGTAGATACCATCTTGAAATTTGAGAATTTGATATGCTAAACGGCGTTTCCCCCAAACTTCCATAGATACTTTTTGGGCACCATTTTGTTTGAGTAAATCACGGTATTTGTGTAACTGTTTGTTTACTTGGTCATGGGTTAAATCAGGACGCAAAATAAACATCATTTCGTAAGTGTTAATCATCTGTATTTTTCTCCTTTTGGACTAAAAAGGCTTCCCGTGAACCCAAGAAGCAAGGTTTTTTGATTTTACACTATTTTTAAAGTAAAACTCATTGATACTTTTTGATAATAGTGCTTATATATTTATAGCAGAAAAAGAAATTATTGCAAAATTATTGAATATTCTTAAAGAAATTGGTATTATGGCACAACGTTATGTGAGGGTAAAAACTACCACAGGACAGATATACTATGGTAGATTACAACTAAATCGCACAGTAGAAGTTTTAGATGCTCCCCCTTGGTTGAATGGGAAAGTAACAGAGCAAATATTAGAAGATTCGCAATATCAATTATTAGCCCCTTGCTCCCCCTCTAAAATTGTCGCTGTGGGCAAAAATTATGCAGCTCATGCCGCAGAAATGGGGGGAGAAGTACCAAAAGAGCCTTTAATTTTTCTTAAGCCTCCTTCTGCTATTATTCCCCATGAACAAAAAATTATCTATCCTAAACAGTCTCAAAGGGTTGATTTTGAAGGGGAATTGGCTTTAATTATCGGCGATCGCACTAAAAATTGTACGATCGAAGAAGCGAAAAATAAGATTTGGGGATATACGATCGCTAATGACGTAACAGCTAGGGATTTGCAGAAAAAAGACGGACAGTGGACAAGAGCCAAAGGATTTGACACTTTTTGCCCCCTAGGTCCTTGGATTGTGCGAGAATTAACATCAGAAGCGAGATTACAAACATTTATCAACGAAGATGTAAAAAATCCCAAACAGTCTGCTTTAGTATCGAGTATGGTATTTTCTCCAGAAGAATTAGTGGCTTATATCTCTCAAATTATGACTTTGTTACCCGGAGATGTCATTTTAACAGGTACTCCCGAAGGTGTTGCCCCCTTAACCGTAGGAAATACAGTAACAGTAGAAATTGAAAGCATTGGTAAACTAACTAATCAAATTGAGGCAACTACCTAATTGAAGTTGAAATATAAGGACATCTCCAACGAGCTAATCTGAGGACATTTTTTTTATTTCTTATCTCAAAACTTTGATTTTTCATTCCTTAACCTAATACCTAACACCTTCCCAGCACCAAAATACTATGAGGCAACGCCTAGATATTTTTCCTGTCTTCGGAGTCTTCCTATATCCTGTCTCCTTTCTCCTCTCTCCTACGGGAATATTACCAAGGCACTTGCCCCGAAGCCGCTTCGGAAATAAGGGGAATGTCAGGATATTTACCAGATACGGACTGAACCATACCATAAATACAACCAATTAAAGTGCCGAGGAAAATAGTATTAAAAATAGTTTCTATTAGTAATCCGCCTCCTAATCCTCCTGCAAAAACATTAACGACTAAACTAATTAAAATTAAGAGAATTTCCATGAGAATAGATTGCATGGTATTGAAACGAATAAAATGACTAATACGGGAATTTCTCACCACCGCAGAATATAAAATGATGAAGAGAATAAAACCACCAAAAGGAATCTGATTAATAATGATTAAAGGGGTTAGAGGAATAGCTAGTAATTTTAGAAAAGGAATTTGTGCAAATAAATAAGCCCCAAATTGTAAAGCCGAATAAAGAGGAAATAGATAGACTAATGCACCAAAAATTTTGTCTTTCCCGTCGGTGGTATTGCGCCAACTCATAAAATTCGTTTATTGATAAAAGTTCACTTACTCCATATTAGCAAAATTGAAAATTAGACATCTTCAAGAAATATTTTCTGAGGATGTCTATATTTTTAATTACCCTTGGTAATCATCTAACTCGATTTGTACTGGTTTAACATTCCAAATTTCGTTACAATATTCAGTGATGGTACGATCGCTAGAAAACTTAGCCATACGAGCGCTGTTTAAAATAGACATTTTAGTCCATTTTTCTTGATCTTGATAAGCCATGGCAACTTGTTTATGACACTCCACATAGGAATGATAATCAGCTAAAAGCATATATTGATCATCGTATAAGAGAGAGTCCACAATGGGTTTAAACATTTCAGTATCACCGTGACTGAAATAACCACTAGCAATTCGATCGATTACCTCTTTTAACTCAGCATTATTTTCATAGTAATGTCGAGGGTTGTAACCATGAGCTTTAGTTTGAGCAACTTCTTCGGCAGTTAAACCAAATAAGAAGAAATTTTCTTCCCCAGCTTCTTCCCGAATTTCGATGTTTGCACCGTCTAAAGTACCAATAGTTAACGCACCATTCATGGCAAATTTCATATTACCTGTACCTGATGCCTCTTTTCCTGCGGTAGAAATTTGTTCGGATACATCAGCCGCAGGATAAATTTTTTGTCCTAAAGAAACGTTAAAGTTAGGTAAAAATACCACTTTTAAACGTCCTCTGATGTCTGGGTCTTTATTGACTACATCTGCAACACTATTAATTAATTTGATGATCAATTTTGCCATAAAGTAACCGGGAGCGGCTTTGCCACCAAAAATGAAGGTTTGTGGTGCAATATGTAAATCTGGATCACGTTTGATGCGATTATAAAGGGTAATGATGTTTAAAACGTCTAGGTGTTGGCGTTTATATTCATGAATCCGTTTGACTAAGACATCGAAAATAGAGTTAACATCAACTTCGATCGCGCGTTGTTTAAAGATATAATCAGCTAATCTCTGTTTATTTGCTTGTTTGATGTCACGCCATTGACGACAAAAATCTGGATCATCTACATATTTCTCGATTTGTTGAATTTGGCTTAAATCTTTTACCCAACCTTCCCCAATTTTTGAGGTGATGAGTTGTGCTAACTTAGGATTACTTAATACCATCCAACGGCGAGGAGTGACTCCATTGGTTTTATTATAGAATTTTTCGGGCCACAGGAAGGCAAAAGCGTTGAGAGTCTCTTGTTTTAAGAGTTGAGTATGTAAGGCGGCTACTCCATTAATAGCGTGACTACCAACACAAGCTAAATTTGCCATACGAACTTTTTTACCGTTACCTTCTCCAATAATGGATACGGCGGTGAGTAAATCTTCATTACCCGGATACCATGTGCGCACATCTTCAAGGAAATGATGGTTAATTTCGTAGATGATTTCTAAGTGACGAGGCAGGAGTTTTTCAAATAAGCTAACATCCCATGTTTCTAAGGCTTCGGGTAAGAGGGTATGGTTAGTATAAGAAAGGGTTTTTTGGGTAATATACCACGATCGATCCCAGTCTAAACCATGTTCATCCACAAACAAGCGCATCAATTCAGCCACGGCAATGGCGGGGTGAGTATCATTAAGTTGAATGGCTACCCTTTCATGGAAATTGTCGAGATTTTTGTTATTGCGTAGGTGAATACGGATTAAGTCTTGTAAGGATGCCGAAACAAAGAAGAATTGTTGAGCGAGTCTTAATTCTTTTCCTGCTGGGGTGTTATCATTGGGATAGAGTACTTTGGAGATAGTCTCAGAGTTGATTTTTTCTTCAACGGCTCGATCGTAGTTACCAGCGTTGAAAGCCTCAAAGTTAAACTCCTCACTAGCTTCTGCTTTCCAAAGACGAAGGGGATTAACGGTATTGGTTTTATAACCCGGTACTGGAGTATCATGGGGAATAGCCAGAACGGTTCGATCGGGTATCCATGAAACACGATAATGTCCTTTACTGTCATAATAGCCTTGAGTATAACCGCCTAATTTCACAGGTACTGTTTCATCGGGGCGAGGTAATTCCCAAGGGTTGCCAAAACGTAACCAGTTATCGGGCATTTCTCCTTGCCAACCATCTCGTAAAAGTTGGAAAAAGATGCCAAATTCGTAGCGAATACCGTAACCAACAGCAGGAATTTCCAAACTAGCTAAAGAATCGAGGAAACAGGCCGCTAATCGCCCTAAACCGCCGTTTCCTAAGCCCGGATCGGGTTCTTGCTCAATTAATTCGTTTAAATCTAAGCCTAATTCAGCGATAACTTTTTCAATTTCTTCGTAAATATCAAGATTGACTAAGTTATTACCTAAATATCTACCCATCAAAAATTCGGCGGAAAAATAACAAACTAATTTGCTTTGGGTATTTTTTTTGTAAGTCTCCGTAGTTCTCAAGAAACGATGTAATAACCGATCTCGAATAGTATAAGCTAAGGCTACATAATAATCGTAATTGGATGCTTGGGTTCGATCGATACCTTGAATATAGAAAAGGTTATCTAAAAAAGCCCGTTTGAGGGTTTCTGGACTCATGCCAGTACGATCGTCTTCTACTTTAATAGTAGGGGTACAAAATAATTCGGAGGTGGTTTCTTGGGTCATATTTATTTTCCATACTCTCTATAATTTTAAGGTTATACGATTTTGTTTCGATCGAGCTATTTTTTTTAGATAAAGACTCAGTAAATTAATTGAGAATTGAGCATTGAAAATTGAGAATTAATGGAGTTTTCCAGAAAAAATTTTTATCTGTTGCCTCTTGCCTTCAGTTGTACAGTGCCAAATTAATTTACCACTTTTCTTTCGCTCCTCAAAGAAGCAATCAGCCCAAAAGTACCGCCAATCATACCAATAATTAACCAGAGTAAAAATGAATTCCCTTTAGTGTCAGCAACGATGGCTGCCGTAAGACCGATCAAACAATGAAGTAGCATTAGTATAAAAACGAAAGTGGGATCAAAGTTAAACATATTTTATAGGTGTGAAAATTTAATTAAATAGTATTTAAGCAAAAAAATCGTAACAAAAGTTAACAAAATATAGTAAGATAGTCACACTAAAAATTAAATCTTATATAAAAAGACTATGATAGCGGATCAATTTCCTTGGCTTACCGCAATAATCGCCTTCCCCTTGGTGGCGGCACTGTTTATTCCCTTAGTACCAGATAAAGAGGGTAAAACCCTTAGATGGTATGCTTTAGGAGTCGGATTGATAGATTTTATATTAATGTGTTACGTTTTCTGGCAACATTACGATACAACTAGCGCCAGTTTGCAACTTGTAGAGCAATATCCTTGGATTCCTGAATTGGGTTTAAGTTGGAGTGTATCTGTAGATGGTTTATCCATGCCTCTGGTGTTATTGGCAGGTTTAGTGACGACTTTATCGATGTTTTCTGCTTGGCAAGTCGATCGAAAACCCCGTTTATTTTACTTTTTAATGTTACTGTTATACTCGGCACAAATTGGGGTATTTGTTGCTCAAGATATTTTATTATTATTCATCATGTGGGAATTAGAATTAGTTCCTGTCTATTTATTAGTATCCATTTGGGGTGGACAAAAAAGACGTTACGCCGCCACAAAATTTTTACTTTATACAGCCTTAGCGTCTATATTTATTCTCGTTGCAGGTTTAGGAATGGCATTATACGGCGGTGGAGAAATCACCTTCGATATGGTGGCATTAGGATTAAAAGAATATCCCATCGGTTTAGAAGTCTTACTCTATGGAGGTTTATTAATTGCCTTCGGTGTGAAATTGGCAGTTTTTCCCCTTCATACATGGTTGCCTGACGCGCACGGTGAAGCCTCCTCTCCTGTATCCATGATTTTGGCAGGAGTTTTGTTAAAAATGGGAGGTTATGGCTTAATTCGACTCAATTTAGGCTTATTACCCGAAGCCCATGTTTATTTTGCTCCAGTCCTCGTGATTTTAGGGGTTGTGAACATAGTTTACGGCGGTTTTGCCTCTTTTGGTCAAACCAACATGAAACGCCGTCTCGCTTATTCTTCCGTGTCTCACATGGGTTTTGTATTAATTGGTATCGCTTCTTTTACTGATTTAGGTATCAGTGGCGCGATGTTGCAAATGTTGTCTCATGGTTTAATTGCCGCCCTCTTATTCTTCCTTGCAGGGGTGACGTACGATCGAACTCATACCATGTTCTTAGATGAAATGGGAGACATCGGCAAAGCCATGCCCAAAGTTTTCGCACTATTTACAGCTGGTGCAATGGCTTCTCTAGCCTTACCCGGTATGAGTGGATTTGTCAGTGAATTAGCGGTATTTGTCGGTTTTAGTAATAGCGATGTCTATGATTCAACCTTTCGTACAGCAACAGTGTTTCTAAGTGCCGTAGGTTTAATTGTGACTCCTATCTATTTACTGTCGATGTTAAGACAACTATTTTACGGTACTGACAAAGTGCAAATGTGTATCATTGGCGATACTGAAGAAAAAGAAAACTTCGACAACGATCCAGCAGTATGTTTTGGTACAAGTTGTGTTTTACCTAGTCAAGCAGTATATGAAGACGCAAAACCAAGGGAAGTATTTATCGCCGCTTGTTTCCTCGCCTTAATTATCAGTGTGGGATTATATCCAAAACTAGCAACGCAACTCTATGACGTGAAAACCGTTGCGGTGAATGCTGAAATTCGTCAAACTTATACAGAGATTGCCCAAGTAAATACTCCTGTGGTAAGCTCGATCGCTCTTCAGAAATAAGGAATTGATTAAAATTAAATTCGTAGGGGTTGAGTAATATTCAACCCCTTTCAGTGTTAGATTTGAAGAAAAGTTATGACTGTTCAGGGGTAAAATGTTATGCAATCTTTAACGAAAACTAGCTTAAAAGATTTATATAATGAAGATTATTTAGCGTGGCATGAGAACACTTTAGAGCAAATAAAATAAAGAAATTTGACTGATTTAGATTGGGATCACTTAGAGGAAGTCTTAAGGAATTTGCTTAGAGATATTAAACGAAGTGGAGAAAGTTATTTAAAACAAATTATTATTCATTTATTGTTAATTGAATATTGGGAAAAAGAAAGGATAAATCATCGTCACAGGGGAGCAGAAATAACTAATTTTCGTGACGAATTAGATACTGATATGACTACTAATTTACGCAGACATCTTGATAAAGAAAAAGAGAATATTTATCAAAAATCAGTTAAATATGTGATGATTAAAACTGGTTTAAACAAAAAAATTTTCCTGTTCAATGTCCTTATAATTTACAACAATTATTAGATTCTAATTGGTTTCCTGAGAATCTTAATTTAATCTAATTTTTTTACATCTCCTTCCCTACTCCACAGAATTTTTATTAGACATCTTCAAAAATACAGGCAAGATGCCTGTTCTACGGTGATAAAATCATTAAATATTCATAAATAAATAGCAGTTCGATCGAACTTTAGTTCATGTAACCTCAACAGTTTAATGAAAAAATCTTAAAAAAATGTAACGAAATGTGAAGCATTAAGATTAAAATGATAAAGAGAAAAAAATGTAAATGAGTAAAAAATAGATGCGAATTGCCATAGCAGGTGCAGGATTAGCAGGGCTTTCTTGTGCAAAATATTTAGCAGATGCTGGACATACCCCTATTGTCCTTGAAAGACGTGATGTTTTAGGGGGAAAAGTTGCCGCATGGAAAGACGAAGATGGAGACTGGTACGAAACAGGGCTTCATATCTTTTTTGGTGCATACCCCAATATGTTGCAGTTATTCCATGAATTAGGTATTGAAGATCGTTTGCAGTGGAAAGAACACACTATGATTTTTAATCAACCCGACAAACCCGGTACTTATTCACGGTTTGATTTTCCTGATCTTCCTGCTCCTATTAATGGGTTGATTGCCATTTTGCGTAATAATGATATGTTAACTTGGGGAGAAAAAATTAAGTTTGGTTTAGGGTTGTTACCTGCCATTGTCCAAGGACAAAAGTATGTGGAGGACATGGATCAATATTCTTGGTCTGAATGGATAGCAAAACAAAACATTCCCCCTAGAGTCGAGAAGGAAGTTTTTATCGCTATGTCGAAGGCATTGAACTTCATTAACCCTGATGAGATTTCCGCTACTATTCTCTTAACGGCTTTAAATCGCTTCCTACAGGAAAAAAATGGTTCAAAAATGGCGTTTTTAGATGGTTCACCCACGGAAAGATTATGTGAACCCATTGTGGATTATATCACCCAAAGAGGGGGAGAAGTGCGTTTAAATGCTCCTTTAAAGGAAATTTTGTTAAATGAGGATGGAAGCGTTAAAGGCTTTTTATTGCGTGGTTTAAATGGTGCGGAGGATGAAGTTTTTACGGCGGATGCTTATGTTAGTGCCATGCCTGTTGATCCTTTGAAAGTGATGTTACCTCCTTCATGGAAGGAAATGCCTTTTTTCCAAAAGTTAGAAGGTTTAGAGGGTGTACCCGTGATTAATCTTCATTTATGGTTCGATCGAAAACTTACCGATATTGATCATTTATTGTTCTCTCGATCGCCCTTATTAAGTGTTTATGCTGACATGAGTAACACTTGCAAAGAATACAGTAATCCAGATCGATCGATGTTAGAGTTAGTCTTAGCCCCCGCGCATGATTGGATTACAAAGTCTGACGAGGAAATCATCGAAGCCACCATAGAGGAGTTAAGAAAATTATTCCCTCAACACTTTACAGGAGATAATCAAGCACAACTTTTAAAATCTCATGTAGTTAAAACCCCTCGATCGGTTTACAAAGCCACCCCCGGCAGACAAGCCTATCGCCCTTCTCAAAAAACTCCCATTGCTAATTTTTATTTAGCGGGAGATTTCACCATGCAAGAATATTTAGGCAGTATGGAAGGAGCGGTTTTATCGGGCAAACGTTCTGCTCAAGTAATTACTCAAGATTATCCTGTTAGTACAGCAAAAGAACCAGCTCTTGTGTAGAAAAACCTTATTGTCATGGCGAGGGATTGTTTATCTCAAAATTTTGATTAAACTTCCTGATTTCCTGAAGCCATCTCAAAAGGGATTGCTTCGTACCTCGCAATGACAGAATAAAAAAATTTGAAAGGTTAACTATTTTCGTGATGAAAATTGCTCAGAAAGTGAGACAATACTATAGAATCGTCATTATTCTTATTTTTAAACTTATATTTAGCTATTATTCAGCAGGGATGAATGCTGCAACTGCATAAAAAATTACAACCTAAACAACCTTTAGCCACCCCAGAAGAATCTTATGAATACTGTCGTCAGGTGACGGCAAAGTATTCTAAAACTTTCTATTTGGGTACATTGTTGATGCCTAAAGAGAAACGAAGTGCTATTTGGGCGATATATGTATGGTGTCGTCGTACCGATGAATTAGTAGATGGTCCTCAAGCCAAGTTTACTACCCCTGAAACCCTTGATTTATGGGAACAACAATTAGAGTCAGTATTCGCTGGGCAACCGATCGATGATCCTGATGTGGCATTGGTGGATACTCTTAAGCGTTTTCCCATGGATATTCAACCTTTTAGGGATATGATTGCGGGGCAACGGATGGATTTATACCGTAATCGTTATGAGACTTTTGAAGAATTAAAACTTTATTGCTATCGAGTAGCCGGGACGGTAGGATTGATGTCCTCTGCTGTATTGGGAGTTGATGAAACTTATTTGAATGCTCCTTGGTATCAAAAATCGGTTTATATTCCTGAAGAAGAAGCTATCGCTCTTGGCATTGCTAATCAATTAACGAATATCCTCAGAGATGTGGGTGAAGACAGAGGTAGAAATCGCATTTATCTCCCCCTTGAAGATTTAGCAAGGTTTAACTATAACGAAGAAGATTTATTTAATGGAGTCATTGACGATCGATGGTATAGTTTAATGCAATTTCAGATCGATCGAGCTAAACAATATTACGAAGACGCTGAAAGGGGAATAAAAGCCTTAAATCCTGATGGACGTTGGCCCGTGTGGTCTGCTTTAATGTTGTATCAGGGGATTTTAGATGTCATTGCTAAAAATAACTATGATGTGTTTAATTATCGTGCATTTGTACCAACCCCTAATAAAATGCTTTATTTACCCGTTGCGTGGTTAAGGGCTCAAGTTTTATAAAGGAATCAGGAATTAATGCAGTGGAAAAGAAGAAATGGAGAATTAGTCAAACTGTAAGTAGTAGGGGCATAAGGCCTTATGCCCCTACTAGATGACGTAAGAAATCTACTACTACGCTAGTTTCTGGGTTGTTTGCCTACATCATAATCTTTGATTTGGTGTATGGTAGTTCACTTAATCCCTACTTATTGGGTTGAGGAGTAAAGCGTAAATAAGGCTTAACCTCTGTTACTCCTTTTGGAAACTTCTCCATGGCTTCGGGGGTAGAAATCGAAGGCACAACCACACAATCTCCTCCGTCTTTCCAGTTAGCTGGGGTTGCCACTTGATGATAGTCAGTTAATTGTAATGAATCAATAACTCTTAAAATTTCATCAAAGTTGCGTCCTGTACTAGCAGGGTAGGTGATGGTTAAACGTAATTTTTTATTAGGGTCAATAACAAATACACTTCTAATGGTAAGATTATTTAAAGAATTCGGATGAATCATCCCGTATAAATCAGCAACTTTTCGATCGTCATCCGCAAGAATAGGATAGTTAACGGTGGTTTTTTGAGTTTCGTTAATGTCGTTAATCCAACCTTTATGGGATTCTACTCCATCAACACTAAGGGCGATAGTTTTGACATTGCGTTGTTGAAATTCTGGCTGTAAACTAGCAACAGTACCTAATTCGGTAGTACAAACGGGGGTATAGTCAGCCGGGTGGGAAAAAAGAACTACCCAGCTATCTCCTGCCCAATCATAAAAGTTAATTTCTCCGATACTGGAGTTTTGAGTAAAGTTAGGAACTACATCCCCTAATTGTAATGTCATAGATTTAAACTTAAATTTGATTTAGATTCATTAACATTTATAATTGTGTCATATTTATGCCTTTATTTTATCAATTTTTATTTTTCGATCGAATCTTGATAAATCTTGATAATAAAAAGCTCTTATAAGTACTTATGCAAAATAGATTGTGAATTTTAAAATTAATTAAAATAACTGACATCTTTGTTGCCTCTTGCCTTTTGCATGAGTGCCTTTCATAAAGTAAACATATAATTAATTTTGCCTACTCAGTTATTATTCTATTATTCACCTGATAATCCCCCCCACTACTCGGAGGTAAATGTCATGTTAAACAATCCCAAATCTTTCCCAAAAAATAATTTCACTTCTTATGTTATGCGATCATTATGGTTATGCAGTGAACAAAAAGAAATAGGTACAACCCTTGTAACAGGGGTTGCCCTAGGTTTGATTGCTCTTGGTGGAGCAACCTTAGCCATAGTAAAAGCTAGTCAAAATAAAACTAATACAGCCTCCGATGAACAAACAAAACAAGTATTAGCGATTACTGAATCAGGAGTGTCTAATTTAATGGCACAATTAACAAAGCCAACAACTCGTCCTCTCCTATTGAGAAATTTTGATCCTGACAGTTATTTATCAACTGATGGCTCTAAAAATAAATGGACTTTAGGAACTTCGGAAGAATTACAATTATCCCCTCCTAGTCCAAATTCTTGTGCTAATCCTACCGCTCGTGAGGCTACTGATAGTTTAAATGTCTTAACAGTAAATAGTTCTAATGGTAGTGTACAAAGGAATAAAGTATCTATTGGAGAAGGCTCATCTTCTGGAAAGTATCAATTTTTAGCATACCGTTATCAAAAGATAACTGACACCAGCAACGGAGAAACAGGAATTGGACGGTTATTAATAGAGGGTGAATTAGATAAAAATATTAAGACAAAATCAAGAATAGAAGTTTCTTTTCCTGTCACCTTAACAAATGATCCTGGTTTTGACACTGCTTTAATAGCAAATCAAATCAACTTAAGACAATCTGATGCCATTACTTCAGGGATAATTTGTACTAATCCAGCATTGTGTCCGATAACTTGTTTACCAAGTCAAACCAGTCCGACTTCTTCTCAGTTAAAAACTGCCATCGGTGGTAGTGATAATAAGGCAGTAGTACATAGTATTCTTAAAGATGGAAGTAATCCAGCCATAACGAAAATCTTAGTAGGGAGTATGACAATTCCTCCGATTCCTGCTATTCCTTTAGGAATTACACCTATTTCTTTGGGAGATGTTACCGATAATATCAATTTACCGAGAACTGAAGATACTAAAAATACTATTGATGTTGACAACACTACTAAAAGTGTTTATTATTATCAAATTGACAATTTAACAAAAAGTAGTATAACCTTGACAGACCCCACTGTTGAATATCGCATCTATATTTCTGGTACTGTGGAGCAAACAGGTAATGATGATATTAAACTATCAGGAAGTGGAGTCTTAAATGGTGCTCCGAAACCCGGACAAGTGAGAATTTATGGCAATTCAACATCGGATGAAAATTGGTTATTTGGTGGAAACTCTTGTACTATGGCTTTCATTCATGCACCTAAAGCAAATATAGGAATTAATGGAGGAGGAAATGGTTGTTCAAACCTTCGTTTAGAAAATGCAGTAGCCGATGGTAATCTAATTTTAAATCCAGACCCTAAGTTTACTATAAATAATTTTGTTAGTCCTGAAAAGACAAATTTTTATGGTGGGGTTTGGGCAAATAGCTATAACGTAATTGGTAATAACAGTAATGCTGGTATTTTTTATGAGCAACCCGGATTGATGAATGTAATTAGGACAAGTATGGGGGGAGGGTTTCCTCAATTTGAAAAAGGATATATTACTGTAGATAATATATCTTCTTTTACGAGAAAACCTCTTTAATGGTATTTGTTTTTGTGTGATTTATTCAGCAAACCCTATTTAATGGAATTTCCCATTTCATAACCAAATAGATTGGGGTTAACTTCTCCTAAGTTTAGTTCTCCTAAGCCGTACTCTGCCCATTTTTCCGTGACTTTTTTTCCTATTTCCTCATCGGATTCGAGCACTTCTCCCCATTCGTGATCTGTTTCAGGATATACTTTTGTGGTGGCATCGATCGCCATTCTACCGCCTAAGCCGATTTTCTCACTAGCAAAATCAAGGGTATCAAAAGGAGTCTCTGGTAAAATAAATACGTCTCTGACAGGATCAACTTTTGATGTAATTGCCCAAACTACTTGACGAGGATCACGAATGTTGATTTCTTTGTCAACAATAATCACAAATTTAGTATAGGTGAATTGAGGTAGCGCACTCCAAAAAGCCATAGCGGCACGTTTTGCCTGTCCGGGGTATGCTTTATCTATGGAGATTACGGCGGCTTTATAGCTTAATGCTTCCATCGGTAAGAAAAAGTCCGTAATTTCTGATACTTGTTGACGCAAAATAGGAGTATAAATACGGTTAAGGGCGATCGCCATCATGGCTTCTTCTTTGGGGGGACGACCGCTAAAGGTGGTAAGATAGATAGGGTTTTTGCGGTGTGTCATGCAGTGGAAACGAATTAGGGGAGAATCTTCCACTCCACCATAATAACCCATGTGATCTCCAAAAGGGCCATCAGGTAGCACCTCGCCGGGGGTAATTGTACCTTCTAAGACAAATTCTGAGTCGGCGGGTACTTCTAAATCAAGGGTTTTACACTTTGCCAGTTTTACTCCTTCTCCACCATATAACCCTGCAAATAACCACTCCGATAAGTCAACGGGGATAGGAGTTGCCGCCGCCAATATAATTAAAGGATCAACTCCCAGCGCGATCGCAACTTCTAATTTTTTACCCATTAAACTAGCCTTCCTCAGATGTCTTGCACCGCCTCTAACGGATAACCAATGGACTGTCATGGTTTTATCTGATTGTAATTGTAAACGATAAACTCCTACATTGGGCGTTCCTGTTTCACAATCTTTGGTGATGACTAATCCTAGGGTAATGATTTTTCCAGCGTCTTTAGGATAAGGACGAATGAGGGGTAAGGTGTTTAAGTCTAAGTCTTTGTCTTCGATGACTACCTGTTGACAAGGGGGAAAATAATCTCTACTCGGCTTGGCTTTTACTACGTCAAATAATACTTTACCGAAATCGATCGCCTGTGCAATTTTTTTCGGTGGCTTGGGTTGTTGCAACATCCCTAATTTTTTGCCCAATTCTTCTAATTCTTGGGGATTTTCCATTTTCATCGCCCAACAGACTCTTTCTAATGTACCCAAAAGGTTAACCGCAATGGGATAAGGGGAATTTTTCACATTCTCAAACAATAATCCAGCCCCTCCTGCTTGTAACATTCTATTAGCAATTTCGGCAATTTCTAAATCTGAGTCAACTTCTGTTTTAATCCGTTTTAGTTGTCCTTTTTCTTCTAATAATTCGATAAATTGACGTAAATCTCTAGCCATGATGATATATAACGAATAAATAATAACGATACTTTAATAATCTTAATACTTCTTAACAACCAAATAATTTTTATGGACAAAAATTTTTTACCTTATTTTATTTAAAACAATGCTGTATAACTTGAGATTTAAGATAGCTTTCTGTTTCCCATGCACAACCCCTATTTAATCGCTAAGAGAGACTTATCCTATTAATCATGAAATTTATTTCTGATTGTATTTTGATATATAATCTAAATCATTCACTATAAAATACTGCCTATTGATGAATAATTCACAAGAAGAAACTCCCCTATTAACCCAACTGAAAATATTGGCAAATAAACAAGATGCTCCATTTTATACCCCCGGACACAAAAAAGGTCAAGGTATAGGTGAACAATTCAAAGAATTAATGGGAGAAAAAGCCTTCCGTATGGATTTACCTGAGTTACCCGAATTAGATAATTTATTCGCTCCCGAAGGAGTTATCAAAGATGCTCAATCTCTCGCTTCTATGGCTTTTGGGGCACAGGAAACCCGTTTTTTGGCTAATGGTTCAACTTCTGGCATCATTGCTTCTATCTTGGCTACCTGTGGAGAAGGGGATAAGATAATTTTACCTCGAAATATTCATCAATCAGCGATTTTCGGTTTAATTCTCTCTGGTGCGACTCCTATCTTTATCAATCCTGAGTATAATCCTGATTTTGATTTATGTTATACTCTTTCTTCGGCTCAAATTGAGGAAGCGTTAACTACTAACGATAATGTTAAAGCGGTAATGGTGGTGTCTCCTACTTATCATGGTATTTGTGCAAATTTGACAGAGATAGCCTATGTTACTCATAATTTTACCATTCCATTGGTAGTAGATTCTGCCCATGGCGCACATTTTTCTTTTCATTCTCAGTTACCTCGATCGAGCTTACAGTGTGGTGCAGATATAGCCATAGAATCGACTCATAAGGTTTTAGGGGCGATGACTCAGGCTTCTATGCTTCATTTACAAGGCAATTTAATCGATGTCGATCGACTTAATCAATGTTTGCAGATGGTACAATCTTCTAGTCCTAGTTATATCTTGTTAGCCTCCTTAGATTCTGCTAGGCAACAAATGGCATTGCAAGGAGAAGCATTATTAACTAATACAATAAACTTAGCAAAAATTGCTAGAAATGAAATTAAAAAATTAGAATATTTGTCTTTATTAGAATTAGTTGAACCTCAAGAAAACTTTTTTGATTTGGATATAACTAGATTAACTATTAATGCTCAGAAGTTGGGCTTAACTGGTTTTGAAGTTGATACAATATTAGATAAAAAATTCGGGGTAACTTGTGAATTACCCTCATTATCTCATCTTACTTTTATTATTTCGATCGGCAATACCTTACAAGATATTGAAAGACTAATAAATAGCTTAAAATCTTTAAAAGTATATGAAAAAAATAATGTGAATAGTAATCAAATAAACACGATCAAACAAAGTAAAAGTATTTTTAAAATGTCTCCGCGTGAAGCATTTTTTGCTAAGAAAAAAGTCGTCACAAAAAACCTAGCAATTAATCAGGTAAGTGCTGAAAATATTTGTCCTTATCCCCCCGGTATTCCTTTAATTATGGCTGGAGAAATTATTACGGAGGAGGCGTTAATTTATTTGGAAGAAATTAGCAATTCAGGAGGAATAATCACTGGTGTTAGTGATTCTAGTTTAGCAACTTTTAAGGTTATCAATTAGTGCTATTTTTTCTCACGCAAAGACGCAAAGGGTTTTAGTTATTCTCTCTTTTTTTGCTGATTTTTTACCTCTTTCTTCTTTTACTCACAAATATTATTCAAGTTCGCAAAAAAAACTGACACAAAAAAGCTACTGGTTTTGAGATGCAAATTATTGTAAACTAGGCTTTAAATTGTCAATATTAACTACTTTTATTTAATCAATATGGGTGAATCTAAAAGAAGAAAACAAAGTTTAGGAGAAGATTATGGCAAGGAAGAACGCTTTATTTCTTGGTTGCCCTTGAGTAAAACACAAGCAGAAGATGCTTTTAAATTCACTACTCGTGGGGCATGGATCGGCATTGGATTGCTAGGGGCGACATGGGTAGTCGTTCGATTTGTCGGACCAACTTTTGGTTGGTGGATGGTTAATTAATCATTAACAATTAACAATTCTCAATTATTTTTTGCGACTTGTGCGCCCTAGTCGATCGTAATCTTCAAGTACTTTTCCTGTACCGTAAACCACACATTTTAGGGGGTTGGGCGCAATATGGGTGATAATTCCTGTTTCGTTGGCAATTAGGCTATCTAAACCCTTGAGTAATGCACCTCCTCCTGCTAACATGATACCTCGATCGATTATATCTCCTGCTAATTCGGGAGGTGTCTGCTCAAGAATTTTTTTGATGGCATCAACGATTAACTCCACTGTATCCGCAATACATTCTCTGATTTCCTCTACGCTAATGGTAACGGTTTTAGGTAGTCCAGATACGATATTAAGCCCCCTAATTTCCATGTTTTCTTGATCATTATCCGTTGGATAGGCTGAACCAATTTCCATTTTTATCTGCTCTGCGGTTCTTTCTCCTATAATTAGGTTGTAAGTTCGTTTGAGATAACGCTTAATCGCTTCTGTCACCTCATCCCCCGCAATCCTCACAGAATCACTGATAACAATGCCTTGAAGGCTTAATACGGCGACTTCCGTTGTCCCCCCCCCAATATCCACAATCATGCTACCTACCGGCTCATCAACGGGCAATCCTGCACCAATGGCGGCGGCTACAGGTTCATCGATAAAGTCTATATTATCGATCGCACCAGATATTTCCATAGCGTCTTTTAAGGCTTTTTCTTCCACAGACGTAATACCACTTGGTACTCCAATAACAATACGAGAACGAGTTAAGTTATTATTCCCCCTCGCTTTTTTGATAAAATCCCTCAGCATCATCTCTGTTTCTTTGACATCGGTTATCACACCATCTTTTAATGGGCGAACTGTTCTGACATTTTTGGGAGTACGCCCTAACATTTTTTGTGCTTCTTTTCCCGTGGCAATTGTTTTATTGGTATCATCATCAATGGCAATGATTGATGGTTCATCAAACACAATATTTTTACCCGGTATATAAATTAATGTATTTGCCGTTCCCAAATCAATACCCATATCCTGAGATTCGGAAACTCGATCGAAGAAACCCATTTGTAAATCCTCTATTTCTATCTATAGTAAATTTTTATAATCAAATTATCTTAATCTACTTCTTTACTTTTTTGTTAATTCTTACAATTACCTACCTTATTCCTTGTAATTTTTCCATAGAAATAGTTGATAATTGGTGGGCAGTGCAACGCCCTACCATAAGTTAAATACTAATTACATAAACATTGTTCTAATTGTTGTTTAATTCGATCGCCATCAATATTTTGTCCGATAAAAACTAACTTATTTTCCTTCTTTTGTCCTTTTTTCCACACATCATCTTCAATGGTGAATCGTTTGCCACTTAAATGAAATATGTGTCGATCGGGACTTTCCTCAAACCATAAAATACCTTTAGCACGAAAAACATTCACAGGCAATTCATTGTCTAGGAAATTTTGTAATTTACGAATATTAAAAGGCTCATCTCTGACAAAAGAAACGGAAATAAAACCATCATTTTCTAAATGATTGGAGTGATGATGATGATCATGGTGATCGTGGTGATCATGTCCGCAGTTGTGATCATGTTCGTGATCTTCTGTACAATGGTGATCATGATGATCATGGGATGAATCATCTTCCTCAAAATACTTGTCAGACTCAAATAAACCGACACTCAAGATTAAAGGTAAAGGTACTTGAGATTTTGTAGTACGCATGATTCTTGCATCTTGTTTAATATCTCTCAACTTTACTTCTAATAAATCCACATCAGCAGAATCCACTAAGTCGGTTTTATTCAGTAAAATAATATCTCCGTAGGCAATTTGATTATAGGCAGCATCACTGTTAAACAAATCAAGACTAAAGTTTTCTGAATCCACTAAGGTTACGATCGAATCTAAGCGCGTCATATCTCGTAGTTCAGTACCTAAAAAAGTCAAAGCTACCGGTAAAGGATCGGCTAATCCTGTAGTTTCTACTACTAAATAATCAATTTTTTCTTCTCTTTCTAAAATTTTATATACTGCTTCCACTAAATCCGAGTTAATAGTACAGCAAATACAACCGTTGCTCAACTCTACCATATCATCATCAGAAGAAACGATTAAATCATTATCAATACCGATTTCGCCAAACTCATTCACCAACACCGCCGTTTTTAAACCCTGTTGATTTTGCAAAATGTGATTGAGTAAAGTAGTTTTACCACTGCCCAAAAAACCTGTAATGATAGTGACAGGTAAACCTTGCTTTGGTACTTCCATTGTATTTGTTGTTATATTTACTGGTTCTACTTTTGTCATAACTTTAATTTTCGATCGTACAATAAAATTCAATTCTCCATATTATTGTAAACGATTCCCCCTTAGATTCAGAATCATTGACTGGTAATTTTTAAAGTGAAAGGGTTTTGATTGCCTTGAGCATCCCCCACATAGATAAGATATTTCCCAGCCGCCCATACACCTCCCATTTTTGGGTATTTGTTCGGAGTAGAATCTCCTAGAATACAAAAGCGATCGCCATCAGAAGGTCCTAAAACTAAAAGACTGGGTTTACCTTGACTGGCTTCCACCACGATATTTAATGAATACACCTGTTGACTTAAATTAAGAATATGATTCGGTTGATTAGCAATATAACCACAATCGCCACTATTATTATTTCCTCCCGTTGTGCCTTTAATTTGTTGATTATTGGGGATTTGAGCCAAGGAATTTAAGGGTATAAGTACGATCGAGATTATCCCCCAAAACCATAGCAATTTAAAGGGTTGGACAAAATTAAACATGATAATTAATCAACTTTAGCGATAGTTATTCATTACAATAGACGAAAAGCCATCACAAAATGTTCAGATAATTATTATTAATTTTATGGTAACTAATTCCGCTCCTAGACCTCAAAACTTAGAGAAAATAGTCGAAAAATTCAAGCGCCGTGATAACCCCAAACAAAAATATGAACAATTACTCTGGTATGCCAAAAAATTAGCACCCATGGCACAAGAAGAAAAAACCGAAGCCAATAAAGTATTAGGATGTGTGTCTCAAGTGTATATTACCTCCACCTTAGAAGATAATCAGATATTTTATCAAGGAGATTCTGACGCACAATTAGTCAAAGGATTAGTCGCTTTTCTCATCGAAGGTTTAAACGGATTAACCCCTTTAGAAGTGATTAACTTAACCCCTGATTTTATTGAAGAAACGGGATTACAAGTAAGTTTAACTCCATCTCGTGCTAATGGTTTTTTTAATATTTTCAAGAAAATGCAACAACAAGCCCTCACCGCCGAAACTAAACTGGAGAAAGAAAAATAATCTTTGATTATCCTTATCAAAAAATCGTAGGTTGGGTTGAGGTAACGAAACCCAACATTTCACAAAAGTAATGATTTTCACCATCGGCTATTTTGAGGAAATTTTAACAGAATATTTCGACTTAGAATTAAATGAGAATTTAAAAGTATTTACATTAATTTATCGATTATATTAGAGGTATTTTATGACTATTGCGGACTTAATAAAAGCAGAAATCGATACTTTCCCTGAAGAATTACAATTATTATTACTAGATTTTATTGCATTATTAAAAAAACGTTATCCCTCATTAAAAACAGAAAATATTGATTTAGATATTGCTGACAAAATAAATCAAGAATCTTTTATCGGAATGTGGAAAGATAGAGAAGATATTAAAAATAGCAATGAATGGGTAAGACAAATTAGAGAGTAAGAATGGTAGTAATTCAATGAGTAATAAAATTTTAATTGATACGGATATTTTAATCGATATTAGTCGAGAAATTCCTACAGCAATTAACCGAATTAAACAAGAAAAATTAGATCATAAACTATGTATAAGAATCATTACTCAAATGGAGTTAATAATTGGTTGTCGCAATAAAATATAGCAACAAAAACTTAATAAATTTTTGCAAGGATTTTTAATTATTAATATTAATGAATCAATATCAAATCAAGGATGTCAATTATTAGAAAAATATCGTCTCACTAAAAATCAAAGTGATTATCGCTTTATCGATGAAATTAATTTACTATCTTATCCTTAGTTAATGTTTTATTATAAGCTCGATCGAACCTTTATTTGTCGATGTAGAGATATTTAGATCGATTTTGATTTTTTACTAATCGTTTAATATCTTCTTGTTTAAACAATATTTGTTTTTGCAATAGTTAAAAATAATTCTGCATGAGTTATTTGTTGTTGTGCCTGTTGATAATTAAGAGCTTGAAATTGTCCATAATCTCCCGTATGTCTCAAGTCTTGAGCATCTAGTAAAAAACGATGTAATTCTGAAGGAATTTTTCCTGTTTTAGCAAACTCTTTTCCAAAAGCTGAAATAACCGCACTATGACTAGAAAAATTTTTCCCTTCTTCTTCTAAAAAAGCCTCCGCCACATAAAACATTGTATAGTAAGAACGGGAAACAGAATAATCATAAAACTTATTTTCTAATAATAATTTCGATGCTAATAAACTTTCTTCTGCCTTATCTAATAATTCTTTTTGCCTTGGAATCATAATATAATTCCTTCTTGACGAATGTTTCTGATTAAGGCACTATCATAGGTATTAAAATAATCTTCTGACATAAATAAACGACTAATTATTTTCTCATATTTTAAAGATAAATCACAAATAATTTTGCCTGTTCTTTCTATTTCATTCCCTATATTAATTTCTTGATCTTTTAAAAGAATTAATACATCAATATCTGAGTCTTCTTTTGCTGTTCCTTTTGCCTGAGAACCAAATAAAATTACATTAACAAGTTTATCTCGATAAATCTCTTGTAATTGCTTTTTAAAAATTAATAAAATAGATTTTATTTCTTGATTAATCATAATTTATTCTACGCTTATTGACGAATTGATTCGATCGAGATTTCCCTACCTTCCCATAAACCTGCTAAGGAAAAAAATCTTCATCTTTAATATCTTTTAACTCTTTTTACACTATTTTATCGTGTTTTATTGTTTTATGATAAGCTCGATCGAGAAGTGGCGATCGCACGATCGAACCCTTACTTACACCCTTATTCTCTGATAAAATTGTAGGTTGGGTTGAGGTAACGAAACATTTCACAAAAGCAATGATTTTCACCATCGGCTATTTTTGGGTTGCACTTCGTTTAACCCAACCTACATTCTATGGCATAATATAAATTGTTGAGTTTCATAAAAAATCATGACTGAAATTGCTAATATCGATTCAACAGCTTATGTAACAGTACAAGGAAATTATGCCGTTATTAATGAAGGCACAGGCTACGCTATTATTAATATCCAAAATAAACAATTTTTAGCCCGTAATATTTCCTCTTTTTTAGATTGTGTTAAAACATTAGAATATATTGCTAGTAAACAAGACAATTCATCTCAAGACTATCAAGGTTATTCTGAAGATATTAAAACTTCTCAAGAATCTAAACCTTTAACTCCTAAATTTGATGTTAAATCTGATGTTCAAAGATTAATAGAAAAGTATGCCCCAGAAACAGTTAAAGTTGATAAATCAGTTAATTTTATGAGTCAAAGTCGCTATAAATGTTATGACAAATATGGAAATGTGTTAGGGCGTGTTAGAGGAAAAGAAGGAAATCGCTATTGGCAATATGGTGATTTCTCAGATGAAAAACATTATTAAGCATCACATTTACTCAAAACAATAATTTAACTAATAAAAATAAAAAATATGAATGAAATTGCTAATATCGATTCAACGGCTTATGTAACAGTACAAGGAAATTATGCCGTTATTAATGAAGGCACAGGCTACGCTATTATTAATATCCAAAATAAACAATTTTCAGGTTGATAATTATGTTTTTGACGATTGACAACATTAAAAAAAACCACAAAAGTCAGAGGAGTTAAAGAAAATAACATTTGTTTTGTTATTGCGGTGGTAATAACTCCAAAAAAGAAACTTCCTACTGAGAAAAATTCAGCTAATTCTAACCAATTTTGTTTTTTATTCATACTTTACTCCTTTTAATCTCTAATTACTTATCAGTCTCATTTTTAAATTTTATGCAATGTGACACAAAATTTTTAAATAATACATTAAATACTGACAAGATAAATGCAAGGTACGATCGTATTTTCACAAAATTTTATTATATTAGACATCGACCATATTTTAGGTAGAGACGTAAAATTTTACATCTCTACAACAGTTTGATGTATCGAAAATTTAATTTTTTCCAGATGTCTATTGGGCGAGGGCATAATTTTACCTTCGTTGAGGTAGGCAAAAGGCAAGATACAAATAATTTGCCTACCATAAGGGCTAAAAAGTAAAAGCTGTACGCAATGCTCCCACATATAGGGGATCTCGATCGTTCGCAGGATTAATGCCCACCCAAAAAGCAGGAGTTACGGAAATATTGTCTGTAAGTTTAAATACATAAAATGTTTCAATTAAAAAAGGTGTATCTTTTGTCGCCACAACATCCGTAGGAATGTTATTTTTATTGGTTAAAGTACCAGCATAGGGAGGGCTTCCCACGCTTACCGCGCCTAAATTGCCTTCTTTAAATAAATCTGGGAAGGCTAAACTTACTTTCCAATTCCAAATATCCGCATAATCTCCCCTTCTTGCACCGCCTTCGGCTTTAGAGTTGGTGTACATTCCCCAACCTGACACATTAAAACGGGGGCTAATTTGCCATGACCCAATTACGGCATAATGATCAGAAGATGTGGCATTACCATCAAAGGGATCATCAGTATTAGCTACTCCTGTATAACCTAAAAGGGAAAAATCTTGTAAATCTCCCGTGCCACTATAATCTTTAGCATAGGCAAAGGCGATGCCAGTATTAGCACTAATGTTATAGGTTAATTGGGTGGCAATATTATATTTTCCGTTAAATAAACCATTGCCACTTTCGGGGTTACTGCCATTAAGCGCAGAGTAAAGAATCCCTAGATTTAGTTTATCGGTGATGTCGAAATAAGCACCAACTCCGGGTCCTTCATAGTCGTTCATGAGATAAATCGGTGCTAAACTAGGAAAAAATGCCACTGATCCTGTGGCAAAATCTGAGGTATAAGGGGAAAGAGGATCAGAAATATCGTCTAAGGTAATTTTAATTCCTGCTAAGTATAGCTTGACTCGATCGCCCACGGGGAAGCTATATTGAACTTTATTCAAAGATGTATTGTTTTCTCCTCCTGCACTAAAGTTAAAGTCAGTTAAGTTACTTCCCCCTCTGGCAAAGTAAAAATTACCCATTTGTAAACGTACTTTTAACAAGTCTTCTCCGCTAAAACTGGTATTCAAATCAAGGCGAGTGCGATAATTAGCGGTAATTTGTCCATCGGTGATGGGTGTACCTTTAGGCGCACCTAGGGCGGCAGTTTCGTTACCTCCTACCCCTGAAAAAACGATGATATTTTCTCCTCGTAGGGTGGTGGTTGTCGAAAAATTATGCTCCTCCAAAAAGGTAATTCTACCGTCTAAGTTATTAACTCTGGTGTTAAGGGTGGCTAATTCTGTTTCATATTCTGTGGCTAATTTTTTGAGTTTTTCTAAATCTTCTTGGACTACGATCGAACCTTGTTGTATTAATTTTTCGATCGAATTTAAACAGGCATTCAATCCTGCGGCAAATTCATAACGACTCATAGCGCGATTACCCCGAAAAGTTCGATCGGGATAACCTACAATACAACCATAACGCTCTACAAGACTTCTCAGAGCTTCAAAAGCCCAATCCGTAGGGGAAACATCCCGTAGTTGCGAGACGCTATTAATTTGATTCATGACATTATTATCGGAATCATAAGCCATAGTTTCCGAATCAATGATTGATTGAGCTTTAGCTGTATTAGAAACGAAAAAATTGCTGATATTGAAGATAACCGCCAAAAATAACAGATATTTAAGTTTATTCATCATAACTACCTCTAAATTTTTTAAAATAATTACACCTGTTTTCCTGTCTTTCTGTTTTTCTGTCTTCCTGTGTGCCTACTTTGTCGTTACCTTATGTCAAATTGAGATTTTGGGAAGCACTTTTGCGCTTCGCTTGAGCGACGGGATTCATTTTTTGCTCTAACCATTTGAAAGCAAAAGAGGATAAAGTAGTTAAACATAGATAAACTAAAGCCACCGCAATATAAACTTGAAAGGCTTGAAAAGTACTAGCCACAATTAATTGCCCTTGTCGGAATAACTCCGCAAAACCGATAACGGCGACTAAACTGGTATCTTTAATCAAAGTGATAAACTCATTACCCAAGGGAGGCAAAACTCGGCGAAAGGCTTGGGGCATAATTACCTCTTTGAGAGTTTGTAATCGATTCATACCCAAGGCTTCACAGGCTTCCCATTGCCCTTTATCGATCGATTCTATGCCCCCTCGGATGATTTCTGCAAGATAGGCAGCTACATTTAAACTCAAAGCAATTACCGCCGCAGGAAAACGCTCTAAACTCCAATTTAAACCGATACCTTGAAAGAAGGCTGGAAGACCAAAATAAATAATGAACAGTTGTACTAACATCGGTGTACCTCGGAAAAATTCTACATAGATGCGTAAAATATTTTTCACAAAGGGATTATGGGAAATTAAACCAAAGGCGATAAATGAAGCACCAATGAAGCCAAAAAAGATGGAACAAGCGGTTAAAATCAGGGTGACAACTGCACCTTGGGGTAATCTTTGGATAAGTAAACTTAATACCGATTGACGATTACTATTATTAAGGGGATTCGTGGCGAAATCTGTGGAAGTAGTGCCGATTAAAGAAGGTGCAATTAAGGGCAAAACAAAAGGCTCACCTGCAAACCATTTTTGATAGATTTGGTTATAACTGCCGTTGCGTAAAATTTGAAACAACCCATAATTAAGCAACATTACTTTTTCGGAGTTGAAGGGTAAGGCAATGCCATAAAATTCTTCTGTGACTAATTCCCCCACTACTTTAACCCCTTGTAATCCTGCCTCTTTAATGGCAAACAGTGTCACGGGCGCATCGTTAACTACTGCGTCAACTTTTCCGTTAACCAATTCTTGTAAGGCTAAAACCACAGAATCAAAGGAAATTACTTGAGCATTAGGGATTTTATCCGCTTCCATCGCTCCTGTTGTGCCTATTTGTACAGCAATTTTAAGCCCTTTCAAGTCATCAAAATTTTTGATGGTATCATTATTTTCTTGCACTGCGATCGCCAATCCTGCCTTAAAATAAGGACTAGAAAAAGCTACGGTGCGCCCCCTTTCGGCAGTAATCGTCATGCCACTTATGGCTGCATCTAAAGAACCCGTTTGCAATGCTGGAATAATACCATCAAAGGGCATGGATTCAAATTGTACATCTAAACCAACTTCGTTACCGATGGCTTTCATTAAATCAATGTCAAAACCTTGTAATCCGCTACCGTCTTCTGAGGGCATTTCAAAGGGGGGAAAAGTTGGCTCTGTGCCTACTCTGAAAGGGATTGATTGACTTTGTGCCGATATAAAAGGGTTAAAAGTTGTAAAAATTATCGTAATAAAAGCAATTATTCCCAATATATAGCAATCAGGAATCATTTGTGAGAAATAAATTATTAGAAAAAATATCGAAGATACGACTAATCTTGCCTTTTGCCTTTTGCCTCTTGCCTTTGATGATAAGATAATTTTCACAACTCATAACTGACTGCTATAATGGGTTTGCTCGATCGATGACGAAGGTATTTAATCATTATTTTTAAGCATATTTATCGATAAAATCTCGGTTGCGTAGCGCCACTTTGCGATCGTGCAGTACCACTGAAGGTGATCTACAACTTTTTTTATTTAACTTAATCTTAAATATGACTGGCAAAATCGAGATAGTATGTTATCTAAAATACATTTTTTAAGGATTAAATTCAGTAACTTAAAATATATACTTAAAAGTCGCCTTATCGTCTTTTGATGAAGCTAGGAGACAGGAGATAAGAAAAATACTGAAAAATCAAGGTTTCGATCGAGAAAATATACCTTTGCTAAGTATAACTACAGTTACCTAAGTTCGATCGATTTTTTACCTAACACCTATTACCTAATACCTAATACCTAAAAAATAGTTATGTCTCAACCACAACCAGTTATTATCAGTGACAATTTACATAAAAGTTTTGAAGATTTAGAAGTATTAAAAGGGGTAAATGTAGCCTTGCATAAAGGGGATGTGGTATCAATAATTGGGCCTTCTGGTTGTGGCAAAACGACTTTTATTCGTTGCTTAAATCGTCTTGAAACCGTGACATCAGGAAGGTTAGAAGTGATGGGAGTGGAGATGTCAGCCCATAAAATTGGGGAAAAATCTCTCCGGCAATTAAGAAGTAAAGTAAGCATGGTTTTTCAACATTTTAATTTATTTCCTCATCTGACAGTTTTACAAAATTTGATGTTAGCGCCCCAAAAAGTTCTCAAAAAAACTACCCCAGAGGCAAAAGAAAAAGCCTTACATTACTTAGAAAAAGTAGGGTTATCTACTAAAGCTAATTTTTACCCTGAGCAACTTTCAGGAGGACAAAAACAAAGGGTGGCGATCGCACGAAGTTTATGTATGCAACCTGAAATAATCTTGTTTGATGAACCTACAAGCGCGCTCGATCCTGAATTGGTAGGGGAAGTGCTTTCTACTATGAAACAGTTGGCAGAAGAAGGTATGACGATGGTAGTTGTCACCCATGAAATGCAGTTTGCAAGGGAGGTTTCTAATTTGGTATTGTTTTTTAATGAGGGAATAATCGAAGACATGGGAAAACCTGATTATATTTTTTCTAATCCTAACAGCGATCGATTGAAAACATTTTTAAAACGGACTAATTCTTTTTAGTTAACTTTCGATAAATCACCTAAAATATTAGTTAAAATTAGGTTACTTTTTATTTGAAGAAAAAAAAATCAGTTGAAAAAAATACATATTGCTCTATCTACTCATAATTTAAAAGAAAGTATTGAAGACTATAGTCAACGTTTATCGGCACAACCAACCATAATAATTGAGGAAGAATATGCTTTATGGAAAACGGAAACAATGAATTTTTCCGTCAGACAAGATAAAAATATGGACAATGGGAGTTTAAGGCATTTAGGTTGGGAAGATGCCGAAGCCACTGAATTTAGTCAAGATATTGACGTTAACGGTATTTTATGGGAAAGATTTAATTCACAACATCAGTTAGATGAAATTAATGATTTGTGGAATTGACTAAAATTCACATCTTGATTTATCAATATTTCTCTTAGTCTCAAACGTCTTCTTGTCTTTTATCTTCATCAAAACACTATGAGACAACCCCTAATTAAGCTAAAATAAGAGGTTACATAAAATTATTATATAAATTAATCATGTCCGTTAGAGTTAGAATCGCACCGTCTCCTACAGGAAATTTACATATCGGTACAGCGCGCACAGCCGTATTTAACTACTTATTTGCTCGTCATCATCAAGGTACATTTATATTGAGAGTTGAAGATACTGATTTAGATCGATCGAAACCCGAATATACTGATAATATTAAATCTGGATTGACTTGGTTAGGGTTAAACTGGGATGAAGGACCTTTTTTTCAAACTGAGAGATTAGATTATTACCGTCAAGCTATCCAAACTTTACTGGATAAAGGGTTAGCTTATCCTTGTTATTGTACTTCCGAAGAATTGGAGGCAATGAGAGAAACCCAAAAAGCCCATAATCAAGCGCCTCGTTATGATAACCGTCATCGTAACTTATCGGCGGAGGAGATTGCCAATTTTGAAGCCGAAGGACGAAAACCCGTCATTAGATTTAAAATTGAAGATCATGAACAAATTATCTGGAATGATTTAATTAGGGGTAAAGTGTCATGGCAGGGAAGCGACTTAGGCGGTGACATGGTAATCGCGCGCACTCCTGAGAAAGATGCCGATACTTTTGGGCAACCATTATATAATTTAGCGGTAGTTGTCGATGATATTGATATGAATATTAGCCATGTGATTCGTGGAGAAGATCATATTGCTAATACTGCGAAACAAATCTTATTATATCAAGGATTAGGGCAAAAAGTGCCAGAATTTGCCCATACTCCCCTGATTTTGAACTCTGAAGGCAAAAAATTATCGAAACGTGATGGGGTGACTTCGATCGATGATTTTCGTAAAATGGGATTTATTGCCCCAGCCTTAGTTAATTATATGACGCTATTAGGATGGACTTCTCCTGACTCTGAAGAAATTTTTACCTTAGCAGAAGCATCAACAAAATTCAGTTTAGAAAGAGTAAATAAAGCAGGCGCAAAATTCGATTGGGATAAGCTAGATTGGTTAAATAGTCAATACTTACATAAAATGCCTTCCGAAGAATTGTTACCTTTATTAACTCCCTATTGGCAAGAGGCAGGTTATCAATTTAACGTTGATAATGATAAGGATTGGTTATTACAATTAACCGCTTTAATTGCACCTACTTTAACTCGTTTAACTGATAGTGTGAAGGAGGTAAAATTATTCTTTACTGATGGTATTAGTTTAGGGGAAGAAGCCCAAGAATTTTTAACTCAAGAGGGAGTAAAAGAGGTTTTACAACAGGTAATTAATGCCCATAAATCTGACTTGACTTCTGAGGAAGCTAATGGTATCATCAAACAAATTACTAAGGATTTAAAAGTGAAAAAAGGTTTAGTAATGCGATCGATCCGCTTAGGTTTAACAGGAGAGTTACATGGTCCTGATTTATTGCAAACATGGGTATTGTTAAATCAAAAAGGTATTGATATGACAAGGATTCGCTCGATCGTTTCTTAGATTTTTTATATAAGTTTGTAGTAAGCCTTTTAAGGCTTATTAATTAATGGCTAAAGCCATAACTACAAACTTTCTAATTAAACTTAATATTAGCTCTTTTAATTATGTTTAATTCCGAAAGTTTTTTTGACTTTAAACCAACTTTGACGTAGTTTCCAAAATTTACTACTTTCCATGGCTTCAATTTGTTGTTGTACAGTATTAATTTGATGATTTTTTTCCTCTAATTGTAGGTGTAAATCATTAATTTGATGATTTTTTTCATCTAATTGTTGTTGTAAATTGTAAATTTGATGATTTTTTTTACCTAATTGTTGTTGTAAATTGTAAATTTGATTGTTTTTTTCATCTAATTGTTGTTGTAAATTATTCATTTTTTTAGTTTTATCTTCAAAATGCCATTCTACGGCGTATAAATCATTATTTTTTTCGTCTAACTTTTGCTGTAAATCATTAATTTGTTTGGTTTTATCTTCAAAATGCCATTCTAAGAAATATAAACGATTATTTTTTTCTTGTTTTTCTAACTCTTTTTTCTCTTCTTCTAGCTTATAGTTTTGATACCAATTATAATAAGAATCGTCACTATTTTTTGTGTCAAAGGGATTGAGATATTTTTCTTGTAATTCTATATTTTCTCGATACAATAATCTTGCTTGTTTTTCGATTAATTCTCCATTGTCAAAATAATTATAAAAACAGGACATTTTACTATACTCTTTTTGTCCCATTTTTTCGCATTCTTCTTCATACCATTTTAATAAAGATTCGATCGAACTATTGATGAGATCATACTTTTGAGGCATAATACCCTGAGAGCTAGAAAAATGATAAAAACATAATGGTTGCTCATTAACCCATATTATATAATCAACATCTCCTGTGATGTGACGATTGCTCAGATTCCAATTAGCAACGTTATAACCCGAATGCCTTAAAATAGCTATATCAGAAAAGAAAGAAGGTACAAGATCGATCGATCGTTGATCAGTATATAAACCATTAGCAGGATCATCATAACAGAAATTAAGACAACGGGAAGACCACCACTGCAAAAACTTAATACCTTCCTGAGAATTTTTGACTCCTAAAAATCCTAAATTAAAAGTACCATATCGTAAAAAACAAATCTCATTATCAATCACCATTTCCTTAGTTTTTTCTGGTTCTAATTGATGGGGAGTAAGTAAAATACTGCTATGATTAAAATTGTCTAAAAGTTCATTTAATGGATAAAAAATTGCCATATCAGGATCAAAATAAATCACATTATCACAATTATAACGCTTAAATATTTCTAAAAATCCTAAACCTTTAACCGCAGTACACATTTCCACTAAATTATGTTTAAAAACCCATGATTTAAAATTAGGAATCGGTAATTGTTCGATCGAAATAATAGAATCAAAAGGCTCATTTTCTAAATTAATTTTATCACTAATTTCATCACATAAAATCACATGAAATGGTAAATTATGATGAAACTTTTTAAGAGAATTACCTAAAACTCTAGCTAAGGGAAGATAGTTGTTTGTACAACTGGTAAAAATATGTGTATTTTGAATATCTTGTAGCATAATAATGAATAATTAATAATGAATAATTAATAATGTTGCCCCCTTCAATAATTTAGAGTTCAATTCATTGAACGTCAAACCATTAGCCGTGCAATTTATTACACGGAGAGCTATTGATTAACACCTTAATTCTCGATTCTCCATTTTTCATTCTCATTCTCAATTCCCAATTCTCTGTTAATTATTGCCTATATTAGCTACAATCAAGATTATTAAGAATAGTCAAAAAATCGGAAATAAGAATGGTACCAACAGTTATTGAAACCTCTGGCAGAGGTGAGCGCGCTTTTGATATATACTCCCGTTTACTCAGAGAACGTATTGTCTTTTTAGGACAACAAGTAACTGATGAGTTAGCAAATTCTCTTGTGGCGCAACTGTTACTATTAGAAGCAGAAGATCCAGAAAAAGACATTTATCTTTACATCAACTCCCCCGGAGGCTCGGTATCCGCAGGATTAGGTATTTTTGATACCATGAATCAAATTAAACCAGATGTTTGCACTATTTGTGTGGGATTAGCCGCCAGTATGGGAGCTTTTTTATTGAGCGCTGGTGCGAAGGGTAAAAGAATGAGTTTACCTAATTCTAGGATTATGATCCATCAACCCTTGGGAGGGGCGCAAGGACAAGCTACAGACATCGAAATTCAAGCGAAAGAGATACTTTACCTCAAAAAACAACTAAATCATTATATGGCTTCCCATACAGGGCAAACTTTGGAAAAAATTGAACAGGATACCGAAAGAGATTTTTTTATGTCTTCCGAAGAAGCTAAAGATTACGGTTTAATTGATCAAGTAGTTATTCGCGCTCCCAAGCCTTAAGTAAAAAGTAAGAAGTAAAAAGTAAAAAGTAAAATAGAATTTATAGATGTTAATTCTGCATTCTCCTTGTCCGAAGCGAGGCAAGAAGCAATCTTGAAGTCTATAGTCAAAGCCCTTAACAACTATCAATTCTCAATTTTCAATTCTACATTCTCAATTCTAATATATGCCTAGATCACAAAGAAACGATAATTTTATTGATAAAACTTTTACCGTCATGGCGGATATTATTTTAAAAGTCCTTCCTATTGATGCTAAAGCAAAGGAGGCTTTTGTTTATTACCGTGATGGAATGTCTGCTCAAGCGGAGGGAGAATATGCGGAGGCTTTAGAAAATTATCAAGAAGCCTTGACATTAGAGGAAGACCCCAACGATCGAAGTGAGATATTTTACAATATGGGGTTAATTCATGCTAGTAATGGCAAGTTAGAAGAAGCCTTAGACTATTATCATCAGTCTTTAGAGTTAAATCCCCGTAAACCTTCTGTTTTAAACAATATTGCCGTGATTTACCATCATCAAGGGGAAAAATGTCGTCAAGATGGTGATGAGGATGGCGCTGAGGGTTTTTATGATAAAGCGGCGGAATATTGGAAACAAGCCATTAGAATTTCTCCCAATAGTTATTTAGAGGCTCAAAATTGGCTCAAAACTAGCGGTCGATCGGAAATGGATGTATTCTTTTAATAAGGGGAGGTGTTAGGTTTTAGGTATCAGGTTTTAGGTTTCAAGAATGAAAAATCTGATTTATTCAGCAAACCTAATGATTACGATTATTACTAATAAATAACTATGAGTTTAAGTAAAGAAGAAGTTAAAAAAGTAGCAAATCTAGCTCGTTTAGAAATTACGGAAAAGGAGGAGGAGGAGTTTGCACCGCAATTAAATGCAATTTTAGATTATTTTGAACAACTAAAAGAGTTGGATACTGAGAATGTACAACCTACCACAAGGGCGATCGAGGTTAGTAATATTACTCGTACGGATACTCAAGTCACCTATGAAGATAGGGAAAGTTTATTAAATTCTGCACCTGAAAGGGAAGATGATTTTTTCCGAGTACCGAAAATTTTAGGTTAAAGTTCGATCGAATCTATTAAAAAGAGGAAGATAGTATAAATTCCTTCTTCCTTCTTCCTTCGGTCGATCGAGTTAATTTGTACCTGCGAAAACCACAGAGGGGAATTTTTGCTGTGCTTGAAGCATACTGGTTACTCTACCTTTTTCTTGCCAGAAATTAATAACCTCTGTAGCTTGGTTAAGTAATTCAATTTTCTCATGATCAGTGATCCAATTTTTCTTGTCTAACTCGTCTTTTAATTCCTGCCAAGCATCGCTACGAGGCCAGAAATAATAAGCGGTTAAAGGACTTGTACCTTTGCTGATTACATAATCAACGGCTAAGGCTACGTCTTTGTCTAACCAAACTACTTTTAATACAAACCTAGAATCAATTTTTGTTTGAACGGCGGATTCCAATTAAACCTCCAAATAACAGTTTTAATACATAATAATTTGACATATCGATCGATTATAACCTAATATGTGCAAATATCTAGTTCGACAATAGAAAAATGATGAAGACGAGACAGAAGACAAGTGGACAAGTAGAAAAATTCCGAATACTTTTTTAAGAGAATGTGATTTCTTATCATGATTAATGTTATTTGTAAACAAAAGACTTTTAAAAATATAGAAGCGATTATATTTGACAAAGATGGCACATTAGCCGATTCTGAAAATTTTTTACGAGAATTAGCCTTAAAAAGAGCAAGATTAATTGATGCACAAATACCCGGTATTTATGAACCATTATTAATGGCTTTTGGAGTAGAAAATGACTATCTCAATCCGACTGGATTAATGGCGGTAGGCAGTAACAAAGAAAATCAAATTGTAGCGGCAGGTTATATTGCGGAAACAGGGAGAAGTTGGTTTGAATCCTTGTCGATCGCATCTGAATCCTTTAATAATGCAGAAAAATCCTTTCCTATTCGTGGTAAAACCTCCCCCATTTTTGCAGGAAGTCTTGAAGTATTGCAAGAATTAAAACAACAAGGATTAAAAATAGCAATTTTATCAGCAGATACCACCGAAGGAGTCAAAGAATTTGTGAAAACCCACGAATTAGATGACTATATCGATTTAATTATGGGGGTTGACAGTGGCTTATTTAAACCCGATCCTCGTTTATTCTTACAAGCCTGTGACATATTAAGGGTAAAACCAGAAAACAGCTTAATGATAGGGGATTCTCAAGGAGATATTTCTATGGCGAAAAATGCTCAAGCAGGGGGAGTTATCGGCATTTGTTGGAAATATCCCGAAGCGCCTCATTTACAAACGGCGGATGTAGTAATTTCTGATTTAGCACAATTACAATTAGAAATTAAATAATAAGTTCGTAGTAAGCCTTAAAAGGCTTATACAATGAAATGGCTAAAGCCATCACTACAAACTTTTTTTTTACGCCTTTGCGTCTTTGCGTGAGAAAAAAAGAAGCAATTGTTAATTGATTTGTTGTTTGATTAAATCAATAATACTTGAACCTCCCCAAATTGCCGCCAAAATAATGGATGTGGAAACAATACCTGCTAATAAACAGATGGTTAACCCTCCAAGGGTGATAAATCCATCGTCTTCTTGTAATCCAAACGCCGTGACAAAAATTCCCATAGCTGGGGCGGTGTTTGTACCCGGAATTGGTATCATCATAGATATTGCCATGAGTGCGATCGCAATTCCGATGACGATGCGCCCTCCTAAACTGGTACAAATAATGCTTAAACGAGGTTTAGTAATCGCTTCAATGCGTTTTAACCAAGGCAACCCCATTTTGACAAATTTTCGAGCGGTTTCTACATTCATCGCACCATTCATCATTTTTTTAGGCAACCAAGGAGTTGTTGCACCACCGATTAATTGTATTGCCAATAAAAATATCAAAATACCGAAGGGAATAGAATAACCGGGGGCGGGAATTGGTAAAGCCGAAGGTAATGATAAGATAAGCAATAAAAAACCAAAAATTCGCTCTCCTGCTAAGGTTAAAATTTCTGATAAAGTAACTTTTTCTCCTCTTTCTTCTTCAAAAAAATAACGATTTAATTCAACAGATAATTTTGCCATAAATTTATATAGTGAAACAGGGAGAAAATGAGTAATTAACTCTAATTTTTTATAATTAGAAAGTTTAGAAAATCGCCCCCTAACCCCCAAAGTTGGAGGAATTAAAGGGGGATTGTCTATAAATAATTTTTATAATTGTTCGATCGAAACTTGACCATTTTCATCAATCCAAGCTAAATTTAAAATACCTTCATTGTGGGCGTATTTTCTAATATCTTCAGCAGTACGAAATTCTAAGTCAATTTCGACTCTCACAAGGTTTTCACTACTTCTTAATTGTTGAGCATAATCAAATGCCTTTTTTGTGGAAGCAGAATTTTTCGGAATTACTAACCAATCGCTGGGGGGAGTTATTTTGGGTAAATTAGGAGTGTTTAATAAACAACTGTGTAAGTCTTCGATATTAAAAGAAAAACCGATACCCGGAGATGATTTTTTCTGGGGATGATAGAGGCTTAAAAGTTGATTATAACGCCCTCCTTGTGCCAATATATAAGGTTTATTATCTTTTAAACTGACAGCTGAAAAGGTTATTCCTGTATAATAATCAAAGGTTTGGATTAAACTTAAATCTAAAATTATTGGTAGCTTTTTATTGTTATTATGATTAACTAAATCTATTAAAGATTTTAAATGATTAACTGCGGATATTCCTTGTTCATCTAAGTCTAATTTGCTCACTTTTTCTAAGACTTCTAAAGGATTTCCTCTTAAATCAAATACTTGTAAAGCCTTCGTTTTTAATTCTGATTCTAAGGGTAAATTTTCAAGGGAAACTCGATCGAGATTAGCAATACATTTTAAGATTTCTGATTGCAAATTAACAGGAAAACCTTGTAATAAATTTCTGGTTAAACCCGCATCACCTAAGAGTAATTGCCAAGATTCTACTCCTAAAGATTGCAAACAATTTGCTAATAATAAGAGAATTTCACCATCAGCTAAAACTCCATCGGTGAATAATAACTCCACCCCAGCTTGATAAAATTCTAACTGTCTTCCATGATGCCCTTGGGGTGGATTACGAAAAACATTGGCACGATAACAAAGTCTTTGGATAGTTTGATTGGTAAGACGATTAACTGCCGCCCTAGCGATGGAAACCGTTAACTCTGGGCGCAATCCTAGTCGCCCTTCGGAGGTATTTTGTAACTGTATTACTGTCGAAGGGTCGATCGCCCCTCCAGCCATGAGAGTATCAACCCATTCAATAGTGGATGTGACAATTCTTTTATATCCCCAACGTTGAAATACGTCTTGAAGACGATCGTTTATCCAACTTTTTTGAGCGACTTCTAAGGGTAATAAATCTCTTGCGCCTGCGGGTGCTTGATGAATCATACTCGGATGGTGATTTGCATTATCGATGACGGATCATCGTTAATCCTACCATAAAGGAATACCAAAAATTTTCGGAGCTTCTTTTTTACCATCCTTAGATTTTTCCTTACCCTTATCCTTTGATTTATCAGGTGGTTTTCCTCCTCCCTTCGTGGGTTGACTTGATTTTGTCTTGCTTCCTTCTGTTGATTTATCTTTTTTATCTAACTCTTTGAGTTCTTTTTGTGCTTGAATAGCAACTGGATCACTACCATTAAGAGTCATTGCCTTATTTATATGAATTTTGGCATAGGTGGCATTATTTTGTTTGAGATACAAAGAACCTAGTAGTGCGTGAGCAGTACTACTACTAGAATCAATTTTGACGGCTTCCCTTAAATCAATAATACCTTGCTCATAATTTCCATCTTCTGCGTGTTGTTTAGCGGATTCAATCAATTTATCAAGACGAGAAACTTTCACTTTAGGAGCATTTTCTGACACGGGAGGATTATCGGTGTTGATAGGAGGAGTATTGTTTTGTGTTTGACTAATAGCACCCTCACTAGCAAAGATTTGAGATGGGCTAGATGCACTTTTAAAATTAGGATTTTTTTGACGCATCAAATAAACCATATTTAGTTCACTGATGAGAGAAATTTTAATGGATAATTTGTTTAAATCTTGATATTGTTCAGGGGCTAATTTTTCTAAAGTTTCAAGATAGATTTTATCTACGTTTCTTTCTTCTTCTAATAATTTTTTAGCTGTATCACTGCTAATAGTAATTTTATACTGATCTGAAGCTAATCTACGACTAATTTCTGAGAAGATAAGTTGGCATTCTTTCCTAAGATTGTCTTTGTATAAATTTTCATAGGCTGGATTAACTAATTTTGAAAGAATAGTACTGGCTTTTTTTTTCTCTTCTTCGGTTTCAGCTCGATTGGTGTCAGGATGAAGTTGATAGGCGATTTTGAGATAACGTAATCTAATCTCTTTCGGAGTTGCAGAAATGGGGACTCCTAGAATTGCATAATAGTCTTTAACATCATATTTGAATAAACCGTGTTTTAAGTCAGAAATAATCATTGTTACCTTACTCTCTCCCAAATAATTAAATTATACTTAAATATTTACCAGAATACCTTTTTGACACTCCCAACGTTAACCTTCTGGTGTACCAAAGAATTGATAATGACTTTTTAACTTTTCCACCACCGTTAGAAGAATCTTGGCTAGTATTGTGAGGGGGTATAGTTAACGTTATTTTCCCGTACTTATACCCAAAATATTCTAGCCCTTGCCTAAGCTATCTGTTTCCACGATCGAACCGATACCGTGTAGAGTAGAGACAATACTATTGGGATCAATAAATAAAACCTTACTGCTTTCGCTACTACCAATCACCTTACCCATTTCCAAATATTGTTGAGTCAAAAGAAATTGTAACGCCTTTTCGGCACTAGGATCACTCTTTACCTGATTAACAATAATATCTAAAGCCTCCGCCGTAGCTTGAGCTTGAAGAATCTGCTGTTGTTTTTTACCTTCAGCCTCTAAAATGGCAGCTTTTTTCATAGATTCCGCTTCTAAAAGTTTCGCTTCTGCCCTACCTTGTGCCGAATTTATCGCTGAGTCTCTTTCCCCTTCGGAGTTTAAAATAGAAGCCCGTTTTCTTCTTTCCGCCGTCATTTGCTGTTCCATAGACTGTTGTACTGCACTTGAAGGGGTAATATCTTTCAGCTCTACCCTTAACACTTTCACTCCCCAAGGGTCTGTAGCTATATCTAATTCTCTGAGAAGTATGTTGTTTATTTCACTACGAGCAACAAAAGTTTCATCTAATTCTAGCTTACCAATTTCCGCCCTAATTTGAGTTAAAACAAGGTTTTCCATGCCTAATTGTAAATCTTCAATTTTGTAATAGGCTTTTTCCATATCCACAATACGCCAATAAATCACCGCATCGACGCTTATAGAAACATTGTCTTTTGTAATACAAGATTGAGGTGGTACATCTAAAATTTTATCTCTAGTGGTATCTTTGTAAACAACCTTGTCTAAAAAAGGCATAATAAAATTCAATCCGGGTGTCAATTTCTTGTTATAACTACCCAATCTTTCTACTAAAAATTCATTTTTTTCATTAACAATTTTTACACTCCCAAAAACTGCTGAACCGGCTAAAAAAATTAGAATAAATAAACTTTCCATAATATTATTTTTTTGACTAAATTATTAAACAAATTTTTTTGGTAAAACCGATAAAATATTACCTTTCCTACTAACAATGTAAACGGCTTCTTCGGGGGGGATTTCAAGACTTTCATCACTACAAATAGCTGACCAAGAACTTCCCTCATACATGACTTGACCTATTTTACCCGGTTCGATCGAGCTAATAGTTATCGCCTCACTTTCTTCTAATAATAAGGTTTCTTTTTTGTTAGTCAAAACATATTTTTTAGTTAGAAAAATAAGCCCAACAGAAAACAGCATCCAAAGAATAATTAATACATTATCATAAGGAATAAATAAGGCAAAACCTGCCACTAAAATAGCACTTAAACCCATCATTAATTCCACAAAAGCTGTAGGAAAAATCAACTCCATGATACAAAAAATAGAGCCAATTATTAACCAAACTAATACGGGAGATAACATATATTATCGTTATTATTTAGGACTATCTATATTAATCATTATAACGATAGGAATATTAAATCAACTGTAAACTTTTCTTTCTCCAAATCTTGAGTCTGTTAACCCTAATTTGAGGGGAAATTGACTCATGATTATTCATTATTCATGATTAAATGGTATAATTCTCCCTTGGCATTATTGTTATATCTCATTTTGAAGCGAAAATCATGACGAAGAAGCGTGTCTTATCAGGAGTACAACCCACAGGAAATTTACACATCGGCAATTATTTGGGAGCGATTCGTAACTGGGTGGAATTACAACCTAATTATGATAACTTTTTCTGTGTCGTTGATTTACACGCTATTACTGTACCCCATAATCCCGCTACTTTAACACAAAATACTTATACGATCGCCGCCTTATATTTAGCTTGTGGTATCGACTTAAATCACTCAACCATTTTTGTGCAATCTCATATTAGCGCCCATAGTGAACTAACATGGTTATTAAACTGTGTCACTCCTTTAAACTGGTTAGAACGGATGATCCAATTTAAGGAAAAAGCCGTTAAACAAGGGGAAAATGTCAGCGTTGGGTTGTTAGACTATCCCGTTTTAATGGCTGCTGATATATTATTATACGATGCGGATCAAGTGCCAGTAGGGGAAGATCAAAAACAACATTTAGAGTTAACTAGAGATATAGCTATTCGTGTTAATGATAAATTCGGTAGTGAGGAAAAGCCCATATTAAAAGTACCCGAACCCTTAATACGCAAGGAAGGTGCTAGAATAATGAGTCTTGCTGATGGTACGAAAAAAATGTCTAAGTCTGATCCTTCAGAGTTGAGTAGGATTAACTTATTAGATAGCCCCGATGAGATTAAGAAAAAGATTAAGAAATGTAAAACTGATCCTATCATGGGTTTAACCTTTTCGATCGATCGACCTGAGTGCAATAATTTATTAGGGTTGTATGGTATTTTTACAGGGAAAACTAAAGAAGAAGTTACCGCCGAATGTAGTGATATGGGGTGGGGTAAATTTAAACCTTTGTTAACGGATGCGACGATCGAAGCCTTGACTCCTATTCAAACTAAATATAATGAGATTATGACAGAAAAGGGATATTTAGATCAAGTATTAAAAGAGGGTAAAGAAAAAGCGGAAAGTGTCGCCAATGTAACCCTGCAACGAGTTAAGGATGCGCTTGGTTATCTAAGAATTAAGAATTAAGAATTAAGAATTAAGAATTAAGAATTAAGAATTGAAGGAGTTAATCAATAACCCACCGTGTAATGAATTACACGGACAACATTATCCCGTTCAATAAATTGAACTCAAAATTCCTCATTACCTAACCTCATCAGAAAACTTTTTCATCAACCTAATTAATTATGATAAGCCATTTTCAAAAAGCGATCGAGCATAAAGAATTTTTAATCACGGCAGAAATTACTCCCCCCAAGGGAGGCAACCCGGAAAGAATGCTAGAAGTGGCACAACTGTTGAAAAATCGTGTCCATGCTGTGAATATTACTGATGGTAGTCGTGCTGTACTTAGGATGTCTTCGATCGCATCTTGTTATTTATTATTACAAAGAGGAATTGAGCCTATTTGTCAAGTAACAGGGAGAGATAGAAATTCTATTGGAATACAAGGGGATTTAATGGGGGCTTATAGTTTAGGAATTAGAAACATTTTAGCCTTAACAGGTGATCCCATTAAGGCGGGAGATCATCCCCAAGCAAAAGCAGTTTTTGAACTAGAATCCGTCAGATTATTAAAGTTAATTGAAAAATTAAATGATGGTTTTGATATTAATAATAAAGCCTTAACTGATGGTAATTTAGACTTATTTGCTGGAGGAGCAGTTGATCCTCAATCTAAGAGTTTATCAGGGTTACAGCGTCGTTTTGAAGCAAAAATTAACGCAGGAGCAAAATTTTTTCAAAGTCAATTAATCACCGATTTTGATAAATTGGATAAGTTTATGAATCAGATTGCCCTAGGGTTCGATCGACCTATTTTAGCAGGAATTTTCTTATTAAAAAGTGCAAAAAATGCTTTATTTATTAATAAAAATGTGCCAGGGGTAGAGATACCAGAACATATAATTAAAAGACTAGAAAAAGCGGAAAAACCCTTAGAAGAAGGCATGAAAATTGCTGCCGAGCAAATTAATTTGGCTAGAGATATTTGTCAGGGGGTACATTTAATGGCGGTGAAAAAAGAGGAGTTAATTCCCCAAATTTTAGACTTGGCAAATAAGGGTTAAAACCCTCACTACGAACATGATATAATTTTTGGCAAATATCACCAGTTTATCCCTTAAATATGACAAAAATTATCGCTCATTTAGGTCCTAATGGTACTTATTCCGAAGTTGCTAGTCTGTGTTATGTGCAGTATTTACAAGAGAAAGAAGGTATAGAATCACAGTTAATTCCTATTCCTAGTATCTCTCAAACTTTGCGCACTTTAGCACAGGGAAAGGCTGATTTGGCGATCGTACCTGTAGAAAACTCCATAGAAGGCACAGTGGCGATAACTCTCGATACCCTTTGGGAATTGGAAGGGTTGCATATTAAACAGGGTATAACCATCCCCATTGTACATAATTTGTTATCGAAAGCTCGATCGAACTCAGACATAAAAACCGTTTATTCTCATCCCCAAGCCTTAGCGCAATGTCAGAAGTGGCTAGAAAATAATCTTCCCCAAGCGGTGTTAATTCCGTCTAACTCCACCACGGAAGCCTTACACCATCTCAGTCATGAGTCTTCTTCTGGTGCGATCGCATCTTCGAGGGCGGCTCATTTATATGATTTACCCATCAAAGAAAAAAACATTAATGATTACCCTGATAATTGTACCCGTTTTTGGGTGGTAAGTAGAGAAGAATGCCATCACGGGGATTATGTGTCTTTAGGATTTTCTTTTCAGGCAAATATTCCGGGGGTTTTGGTAAAACCGTTACAGATTTTTGCCGATAAACAGATAAACTTAACTAAGATCGAATCAAGACCAACTAAACGATCGTTAGGGGAGTATTTATTTTTTGTGGATTTAGCAGGAGATGTGTCTCAATTTGCCATTAAATCAGCGTTACAAGAGTTAGCAACGGTGACTAAAAATTTAAAAGTGTTAGGTAATTATGACATCATGACGATCGATCGTCAAGAATTAAGTCAATTTTAACAACACCATGAGCGTAAGTTTGTAGTGAGGGTTTTAACCCTTATTTTTTGTGTTTAATTTAACGCCAATTTGACTAACATCCACAGCATAACCGCCGATGGTGAGATAGACTTTATTCGCATCCATACCTATAACACGGGTAAGTTTTCCTAGACGACTACGAAATAATCGCCCTAATTCATAGGCAGGTATCACACCCCATCCTGTTTCTTCTGCCACGATAATAATTTGACAGCTACTATTTTTTAAGCTCGATCGAAACTTATTTATTTCTTCTTGCCAGAGTAATTCATCTTTGTCTAACCAATTAGCTACCCATGTACCCAGAGAATCGATTAAGATACATTTATCATCCTTTATTTGTGCGATCGAATCTCCTAAAAACAAAGGAATTTCAAGATTTTGCCAAATTTTTGGTCTTCTGGCTTGATGTGCTAATATTTTTTGTGTCCATTCTTCATCAGCCTCATTTTTCATCGCTGTAGCAATATAAATCACTGGTTTTTTACTTTGAATAGCTAGAGATTCTCCCCATTCACTTTTACCAGAATTTGCTCCTCCAGTAATTAAAATAACCTCCCTCATGAAGCTAAAGGGGAAATTAAGACAAAGGGTTTTACTATAATAGTATTAAACTTGTTTGTTTCATCTTGATTCCATAAACTTAATTGTTGTGCCGTTGGTTTCTGAATTAATTGCTCACTTATCCACCGTTGCACTAATTCAGTTTTATCTTCGGCTATGGCGTACCCTACTTCAATTAAGTCTAAATTTCGATCGACTACGATAATAGCATCTCGTTGGGCATGGGGAATTAAATCTTTCCAATCCATCGGTGCTACTTGTTCTTGTAATTGAGCTTTTAAATCTGACATGAAAAAATAATCATTGAAAATTCACTATTCATTATCAAATGTTCATTGTTAATTGTCAACTCTTGTGCGCTACCTTGATCAAAAATTTTTTCGTATATTTTAATTCTCAATAACGAGCATAAATCTTCATTAATTGTAAGCGCAAATCTAAGAAAATATCTCGACGAATATAAGGATAATCTCCTAACCACAGTTTATGACGAGGCAGATAAACATCGGTGATTTGTGCGATATTCATAAAATCAGGATCATTAGATAATAATAACCCTTCTACGGCTTGACCTCGATCGACTACTTTATGAATCCGTTGTCTGGGAGTAGTAATCGTTGCTCGAAATCCGCTTTTATCCCCTATCTCAATATTAAACAGTTTACGGCGATTTTCTACAATAATAGCCCTACCTAGTCGATCGATCGCCGATTCTTCCTTGACTAATTCTTCCGTCAAATAAACATCTAAAACTTTGCCACGCCAAAAACTAAGATAACGATAACGGCGAAATTTGCCATTGCGAACACTTGCCCAATATATCGGACTCCATAACCAATATAACCCCGCAATCATCCTAAATATTAAAGACACATTATCACCTGATCGACCAAAAAATGATCCCAAAAGCCAAAAAAATAAAATTCCCACAAAGGAAATAAACAAATTCTTTAAAAGTGTCGCAAAATTTGCCCAATAATAACCATATTGACTTCCCGTTGCTATAGGCGGAATCAAGTCGTTAATAGCTTCTTGTTTTAGTGGAATTAACATATATTACTAGGGAGTAAGAACTTAACATTTTACCATTAATTCTATTATTTACAGGCGAGACAAAAACAGATGTCGTGAGAGAGTTTATTCCTTCTCTTAAATATCCTGAAAACCAATGGGGATGAATTACCGACTACGACTCTAAAGAGGGATGAGGTATTCTTACGCCCATTTTGATAAGATAAGAAACATTATCCATTATTTCCTGAGCAATTATTATTTTTACGATGAATTATTTAATCGCAGTTTTGTCCGATCGAATTCAAGCAGAAGAAGCCTATACTATTTTAGAAAAAGGAGGAATCTCTCTTAATAAATTATCCATTGTGGGAAAAGGTTATAAAAACATTTCTGATTTTAGTTTTCTCGATCGAAGTGGACAAGGACGCAAAAATGCTATAAGAATGGCTTATTGGTTAATTCCCTTCGGTTTTTTCGGCGGTTTTACTTTTGATGCCATTACTACCATTGACACTTTTGGGTGGGCAGGTGTCCCATTCAATCATATCATAGGGGGTATTTTGGGGGCGATCGGCGGAGCAATGGGCAGTTTTTTTGTGGGGGGTAGTGGCTTTTTAGAAAATAGTGGCGACACGATTCCTTTTCTTAATCGTGTTAAAGCAGGAAAATATCTCCTGATTATTCAAGGGGATGAATCTATGGTGAATAAAGGTAAAACCATGTTACGAGGTTTTAAGTTTGAAAGTATGGAAACCTACCAATAAAAATTAAGAATTAAGAATTAAGAATTAAGAATTAATATTCTTCTGAAGGTCATAATTTGATGTTATAAAAAATTATTCCCTATTGCCCATTCCTTACTCTAATCGATCGAGATGATAAAGCAATCCTCAAGGGAGATGAATATTCAAGAAATGAATATTAAAAAATCTAAAGATATTGTTACAATAGTTAACAAACTGATGGTTGAGAAAGAATAATTATTTATGATTTTCAATCATTATGTTTATATACATTGTTAAAAATCAATAGATAATATTAAGTAAATTCATGACTCAAACCATTACACCCACAGAAATTAGTGAAAATGCCGAGAATATTATCAACGTTCACTCTCAACCAGTGGTAATACCGAAAAAACATCAAGAAGATATTGGGCCAATTAGTGATATGTCTCCTGATAGTTGGCGTTATCATCCTGATCTGATCATAGAGTATTATAACAAACGATCGATCCAAGTTTTTAATCGACTGTTGAATATTATTTTTCCCGTGTTGGGGTTAATATTTGATAATTGGTGGGATTCTCTGTGGGGTAATTCGGCAAAAAATGAGTCAAAAAGAGCGGTTAAACTGAAAAAAGTATTAACGAAGTTGGGACCAGCTTACATTAAAATCGGTCAGGCTTTGTCCACTCGCCCTGATTTAGTATCCCCTGCCTATCTCGAAGAATTAACCACATTACAAGATCAATTACCGCCTTTTCCTAACGACATCGCCTATCAATTTATTACGGAAGAATTAGGGGCAACTCCCGATCAAGTTTACGCTGAAATTTCGGAAAATCCCATTGCGGCGGCTTCTTTAGGACAAGTGTATCGGGGGCGACTCAAAACAGGAGAAGAAGTCGCTATTAAAGTTCAACGCCCTGATTTAGTGAGACGCATCACCCTTGATATTTATATTATGCGATCGATCTCTGGTTGGGTTAAGCAAAATGTCAAACGTGTTCGATCGGACTTAGTCGCCATTACCGATGAATTAGCAGAGCGCATTTTTGAAGAAATGAACTACCTTCAAGAAGGCAAAAACGCAGCTAAATTTAAAGAATTGTATGGGCATATCGAGGAAATTTATGTGCCAAAAATCTATTGGGAATACACTGGCAGAAGGGTGTTAACCATGGAATGGATTAACGGCACAAAATTAACGGAAATTGAGGAAATTCAAGCCCAAGGCATCGAAGCTACTCACTTAGTAGAAGTGGGAGTGCAATGTTCTTTACGACAATTACTAGAACATGGGTTCTTCCATGCTGATCCCCATCCGGGTAACTTATTAGCAATGCCAGACGGGCGATTAGCTTATCTCGATTTTGGCATGATGAGTACGATTTTACCCTATCAACGCTATGGATTAATTGAAGCCATCGTTCACCTCGTAAATCGTGATTTTGAGGCTTTAGCTCAAGATTATGTCAAATTAGACTTTTTAACTCCCGATACTGACTTAAAACCAATTATACCAGCCTTAACAAACGTTTTTAATAATGCCTTGGGAGCTAGTGTAGCTGAGTTGAACTTTAAAAAAATCACTGATGAAATGTCGGCGATGATGTATGAGTTTCCCTTTCGAGTACCTGCTTATTATGCTTTAATTATTCGATCGATGGTGACATTAGAAGGTATTGCCATTAATATTGATCCGAATTTCAAAGTATTAAGTAAAGCCTATCCCTATGTTGCCAAAAGATTGTTAACAGATCAATCCCAAGAATTGCGTAATTCTCTCAAGGATTTGTTATTTAAAGATGGTAGTTTCCGTTGGAATCGCTTAGAAAACTTATTAAGAAATGCGAAAGATTCTCCTGATTATGATTTCGATCGAGTTATAAATCAAGGAGTCGATTATTTATTTTCTGAAAGAGGAGAATTTATCAGAGATAGATTAGCAAATGAAATCATCAATTCTTTGGATCATTTTGGTCAAAAAACATGGTTAAATATTTCTACTGCCGTTAGACAAACTTTAGGCTTAGAAACCCTTAATTCCACTGTTAATAATAATGGCAATGGTAAAGGTGTAATCAATGAAGAATCGATCGAACATTTAACCAACATTCTGCAAATTTTACAGGAAACAGACGGTTATGATCCTTTTAAATTAATTCCCATTATCACCAATATTTTACAAAACAGTGAAACCCAAAAATTAGGACAAAAAATAGCAGGAGGATTAGCCCAAAAAGCTACTGCTAGAATGATTCGCAGTATTTTATTAGACTCAAATAATCAGAATGGTAACAGTAACAATGGCTATAAATCTAATCCTAAATTATCTTTACCATCTGCCGTAAAATAATTAACAATTAACAATTAATAATTAACACCGATAACAAAAAAGACTGTCCGAAGCGAGGTACGAAGCAATCTTAACAGCCTTAATTTTTGTTGTAAATCAAGTAGATAAGTACTATATTTTGTATCTTATCTGTCTGATTGCTTTCATGGAAAAATTTATGATTCACGGATGGTAACATTAATTTGTTTCATTAAAGTAGCCATTTCGATCGCATTCATGGCATAACCCCAACCGTGATTACTTTTAATTCCCGCTCTTTCTAAGGCTTGTTGCATGGTATCTGTAGTTAAAATACCAAATACGATGGGAACTCCCGTTTGTAATCCTACCGAAGCAATACCTTTAGCCGCTTCATTGCAAACATAGTCAAAATGAGGAGTATCACCCTTAATGACAGCACCTAAACAGATAATGGCATCATAACACCCCGTTAAAGCCAATTTTCGAGCAACTAAAGGCACTTCAAAACTACCCGGTACCCACGCATAATCAACTTGACTACCTTCTGGGTTAATATCGATACCGTGTCTTTTTAAACAATCCTGACAACCCGCTAAAAGTTTATTGGTGATTAAATCATTGAAACGCCCAATCACTAAAGCAAAACGAAGACTTGATATATCTTGATTAAAATTTCCTTCAAAAACTGCCATGTATTCTAATAAATATTTTATTTCTAATAATGTGGTGAGCAAAAATACTGATAATCTTTTTTGAACTTTTGCCCACCTCGATAAATCTCAAAATTGAGTATTAATATTTGTTAACAAAAAGTTTTTTAAACTACTAAAAAGTTTAAGACGGCTACTGCTACCACTAAAATAAGCCATAATCCAGAACCTAAATACAGTAAAGACTTAGACTGTTCCCAATTTTGGGGTGACGCATAGGCAACGGGTACATATACGATCATCACAAAAGAGAAAAAGACTAAAGCGGTTAACAGTAATTGGAATAATATTGACATTTTCTGTAATCTCCCAAAAATATATTATTTTATTAAGTGAACTTTCTTTGATTAGTTTATGCTAATTTGTACCTTTGTGATTAATTAAATTAACTGATCAGATAACTTTCGATTTTACGACAATAAAAATGTATATAAAATGTCATAACAATAACCTTCATCCTATCTCCATACTTACACTAATCAAATAGTTATAGTATTAATTGGAAGATAATCGATCGAACTTTTAATAATAAAATTTAGTAAATTATGACGGCAATTTTAATCACCGGTGCAACAGGATTTGTAGGACAAGTTCTTTGTCAACATTTAATAAAAAATAATGATCAGGTGTATGCTACTATTAGAAATATTAATAGTCGTGAAAAATTGCCTAGAGAAATTAATACTATTCCTATTAATTCTATTACAGAATCTTTACCCTCTGAATCACTGGAAAAAATAGAAGTGATGATATATTTAGCGGCAAGAGTGCATCAAATGAACGATCGATCTCCATCAGCCATTGAAGCCTATCGGGAAATTAATACCTATGCCCCTATATCTTTAGCTAAAGATGCTATTAAAAATGGAGTAAAACGGTTTATTTATCTTAGTTCCATAAAAGTAAATGGAGAAGGCACTGTTAATACACCCTATAAAGAAGATGATATAGTAAATCCTATGGATCCTTATGGACAAAGTAAATGGGAAGCCGAACAAGAATTATTCAAACTAGCTCAAGAGACAGATTTAGAAGTTGTTATTATTCGTCCTCCCCTTATTTATGGTGCGCAAGTTAAAGCTAATTTTTTACAATTAATGAAAATTATTGATAAAGGTTTACCCCTTCCCCTTGGTGCAATTAATAACTCTCGTAGTCTTGTTTATGTTGGTAACTTAATTGATGCCATCCTCACCTCCATTCATCACCCCAACGCCAAAAATCAAACCTTTATTGTCAGTGACGGAGAAGACTTATCAACTCCCGAATTAATTAGACGCATCGGCAAAGCGATGGATAAATCACCCTTACTATTGCCCTTTCCTCCCAATCTCTTAAAATTAGGAACAAAATTACTAGGAAAAGGAGATGTGGGCGATCGACTTTTAGGCTCATTACAAGTTGATAGTAGTAAAATCAGAAAAACGTTAAATTGGACTCCTCCTTATACCCTCGATGAAGGTTTAAAAGTAACAGCCGATTGGTTTAAAAACTCCAGAAAAGATATTTAACCTATTTGTCTTCCCCCTCTCCCCCTCCTCCACCTGTCACCCCCATGTACCCACAGTGTTTCAAGGTACTGATAACCGTATTAGCACTCAGTCCCTAAGAGTGCTAAATTTATATATGGTGAATCAATATATTAAATTAAAATATATATGTCTAAGATCGTATCATTTAAAGAAGAATCCAGAAGATATTTAGAACAAGGTGTTAATGCTTTAGCAAATGCTGTTAAAGTAACTTTAGGACCTAAAGGTAGAAATGTTTTATTAGAAAAGAAATTTGGTGCGCCTGAAATCGTCAAAGATGGTGTTAGTGTTGCCAAAGAGATTGAATTAGAAAACCCTTTACAAAATGCAGGGGCAAGATTAGTTAGAGAAGTTGCTTCTAAAACTAAGGACATCGCAGGAGACGGTACAACTACCGCTACGGTTATCGCTCAAGCTATGATTCACGAAGGCTTGAAAAACGTTACAGCAGGGGCTAATCCTGTGGCTTTACGTCGTGGTATTGATAAGGCTGTAGCTTTCTTAATCAAGGAAATCGGCATTATTGCTCAACCCGTACAAGGTGATGCTATTAGTCAAGTTGCTACGGTTTCAGCAGGTAATGATGAAGAAATCGGCAAAATGATTGCTTTAGCTATGGATAAAGTTACCAAAGATGGTGTTATAACCGTTGAGGAGTCGAAATCTTTAGCCACTGAGTTAGAAGTAGTGGAAGGTATGCAGATCGATCGAGGTTATGTATCCCCTTACTTTATCACGGATCAAGAAAAGCAAATTGTCGAGTTTGAAAATCCTCTTATCCTTGTCACCGATAAAAAAATTAGTGCTATTGCTGACTTAGTGCCAGTATTAGAGAATGTAGCACGTTCTGCTCGTCCTTTATTAATTATCGCCGAAGATGTCGATGGAGAAGCCTTAGCAACTTTGGTTGTTAACAAAGCCAGAGGGGTTTTAAATGTAGCCGCTATCAAAGCTCCTAGTTTTGGCGATCGCAGAAAAGCCGCTTTAGAAGATATTGCCATCTTAACAGGAGGACGAGTCATTTCTGAGGACATCGGTTTAAGTCTTGATACCGTCACCCTCGATATGTTAGGTAAGGCTCGTAAAATTACGATCGAAAAAGATAACACTACGATCGTCGCTGATAGTGGCAACACTGCCGATGTACAAAAAAGAGTTGCTCAAATTCGCAAACAATTAGCAGAAACTGACTCTGATTATGACGCAGAAAAATTACAAGAGCGTATCGCTAAATTAGCTGGTGGTGTCGCCGTTATCAAAGTAGGTGCGGCTACGGAAACCGAATTAAAAGAGCGTAAATTACGCATTGAAGATGCTTTAAACGCTACCAAAGCGGCAGTTGATGAAGGCATTGTCCCCGGTGGTGGTGCTACTTTAATTCACTTATGTTCTAAATTAGCAACCTTTAAAGATACCCTCACCATTGAAGAAGAAAGAATTGGTGCTGAAATTGTCATGAAGTCGATCGAAGCTCCTTTACGTCAAATCGCCAATAATTCTGGTGTGGAAGGCTCAGTAGTTGTCGAAAAAGTCAGAGAATCCAGTGTTAACATTGGTTATAATGCCTTAACTAATGAGTATCAAGACTTAATTCAAGCGGGAATTATTGATCCTGCTAAAGTTGTACGCATTTCCTTACAAAATGCAGGTTCGATCGCAGGTTTAGTCATCACTACCGAAGCCTTAGTGGTAGAAAAACCCCAACCCGAAGCAGCCGCGCCCGATATGAGTGGCATGGGCGGTATGGGTGGTATGGGTGGCATGGGTGGCATGGGAATGCCCGGCATGGGAATGATGTAATCCATATTTGTAGGGTGGGCATTGCCCACCTTTTTTATTTTCGGATGCAACCTCAGTCTTGACAGATTTACGTCCCCTTACGGGGTAAAGATAGAGTTTAACCCCAAAAAGGATCAAAGAGCATTTATACTCATTACCTACAGAGAGTTTCCGTCCCCTTACGGGGTAATGGTGGAGTTTAACATGAAGAGGATTCTTGCTATGTCTTCTATGGTGACAAGTTTCCGTCCCCTTACGGGGTAATGGTGGAGTTTAACCTATGACCAATTAGCACAAGAATCCCTAATCCCTACTGCAAGGTTTCCGTCCCCTTACGGGGTAATGGTGGAGTTTAACGGAGCTAAGTGCAGAGTTTGGGTTAACACCTTCTCGAGTTTCCGTCCCCTTACGGGGTAATGGTGGAGTTTAACGAATCATTCTATTTCGCTCTTGCCCTTGAAGAAAATGTTTCCGTCCCCTTACGGGGTAATGGTGGAGTTTAACATGGCTTATCGCTATTTTCGGGGCTTCTTTCCAAACAATGGTTTCCGTCCCCTTACGGGGTAATGGTGGAGTTTAACACGAATAAGATAGCCGTTAATCCGTTGCCCTAAAAGTTTCCGTCCCCTTACGGGGTAATGGTGGAGTTTAACTGGTTCTGCTTTAGTGGTGGGCGATCGCTGGTGGAAGGTTTCCGTCCCCTTACGGGGTAATGGTGGAGTTTAACTATGAAAAAGACCCAGATCATATGGCTTATACAATCGGGATGTTACGTTTCCGTCCCCTTACGGGGTAATGGTGGAGTTTAACTTTGAAAAGGTTAAAACAATTAAGGGCATAAACAAAGAAGAAACACGTTTCCGTCCCCTTACGGGGTAATGGTGGAGTTTAACATAAGAGTAGTTTATTAAAAAAGAACAATGATTGATTTAAGTTTCCGTCCCCTTACGGGGTAATGGTGGAGTTTAACCATTTTTTACCTTCCTGATCATTTTCAATAAACCCTTAAGTTTCCGTCCCCTTACGGGGTAATGGTGGAGTTTAACAACCAACCGATCCAACAACGTTGGTATGGGGGGCGTTTCCGTCCCCTTACGGGGTAATGGTGGAGTTTAACACCATCATCCCGTGGCAGGTGTCGAGCTGGTCGCACGTCTTCAGTTTCCGTCCCCTTACGGGGTAATGGTGGAGTTTAACCCGGGCAGGACGTCGGCATGACGAACTCCCGCACCGCTGCCTCGTCGCGCAGGTTTCCGTCCCCTTACGGGGTAATGGTGGAGTTTAACCCGGCTTCGACGGCGAGTGGCTGGTGGTCGCCAACCCCGACGTCGTCTGGTCACCCGGGTTTCCGTCCCCTTACGGGGTAATGGTGGAGTTTAACCCAAAAAGCATCCCTCGCACCAGAGATAACTAGAGGTTGGGCAAGGTTTCCGTCCCCTTACGGGGTAATGGTGGAGTTTAACCCCGTCGAGCGGGCCGTGGTCGCCAACGCGGAGGTGCGTTTCCGTCCCCTTACGGGGTAATGGTGGAGTTTAACCCTACCCTTGGAAACCGTTGCCCTACCTTGCTTGTACAAGATGTCTGCGAGAAACTACAGTTTTACACTTTACATTTCTTAACATTATTAAGTTGTCAAGGTAAAGAAGCTCTTTTAAGGACAAAAACTGAGGTTAACTCAAATATCAGAGTGAATCTGCACAAAAAAATTAACTTATCTCGTTGTTTATCTTTTAAACTCTCTGTTACTATTATTTGCTAACTGCGACAGATTGACAAGTAAACTTTACATTTCTTTACAAAATAAGATAGTCGGGAGATTCATAGGGAGGGTTGTCTTTGACTCCATAAATTTTTGTTTTTTGCTTTGCTGAGGCATCGAGGGGATAAATCCGCAGACTATCCTCCTGTAAATTCAACACTTTTAGCCATCGGGTAGATAGGAGATGTTCTAATTTTTTTGTATCTAAAGGGCATTCAAACACGGAATATTGCACTCTTTCGCAGTGTTGCTCTAATAATTTCGCCAGTTGAGTACGTCTTTTGTCGTCTCGTACGTCATAACAAATTAGCCAAAGTTTAATCATGAGATATTTTTTGTTAAAAGCCCCTAATTCTGATTAGAAGGGCTAAAGCCCTCACTACAAGCCTATATTAATATTTTATGAGGGTTTATTTAACGAAAAAGGGTTCATAGTCTAAACTTGATTCTAGTAAACATCGGGCTAACATTCGGGCTTGTTCGAGAAATATTTGATTGAGTTTCAGTTTACGATTTTGAGGAGGATATAATAAGTATTGGTTCATCCTTTCTTCTAATTCTCGTAATAATAATTTTTTGGCGGTAATGCCTAGCCAGATTCCCTCTCCATCAGGGGAAGGTTGAAAATCAGCTATGTCTAAGGTGTGGGATTGAATGAGGGAAATAACCGCATAATCCACTAAAACGGGGCGAAATTCCTCCATCAAATCTAAAACTAGGTTGGGGCGATAGGGTTGTATGGAATGAAAAAAGCCTAAATAGGGATCTAATCCAGCTTTGACACAGACGGCGAAAATACGGGCTAATAAAACGCCATAACCCCAACTGAGTAAGGCGTTGATGGGATCTTTGGGAGGACGACGATTTCTACCGTTGAATTGCCATTGGCTAGGGAAAAAGTGTTGTAAGGCTTGATAATAGTTTCTGGCGGAAATTCCTTCAATACCCATTAATTCGTCTCTGGTTAGGGGAGTAGTAATGTTTTTCAGTTGTAGTTGATAAGCATTGATGGTGTCTATGGATTCTGATAATTGAGGGATTTTTCCTTTGGTTGCTCGATTTTTGATTTGTAATAATGAACGTTGATTGCGAATTTTACCGTAGGCGAATTTTTGGGCAAATCCTAAACCGAAGGATGTTTCTACGGTGCGATATTGTGCTAGACGAATGAGGGGATTGGAGGCAAAACCGCTTTGTAATCTTCCTCGAAATTGTCCATCTTGTCTGAGGAAAATGGCTTCTATACCTTGATCTAATAAAATAGCAATGACGACATCGGTTAATTGTACGCCGGGTAATACTACGACTAATTCTAACTCACTAAGACGACAAGTATAGGTGTTATTTTTTTTGATGGTAAAGGTTTGATTTTTATAGTGTACTTTTGTACCGGGTTCGGTTAAATATAGGGCTGTCATTTTTTTTCTTTGATTGTCTTTAAAAATACAACATATTCATTAAAAGACTTTTATTATAGTAATCACATCATTATTGAGGAGTGTTTTTATGAATTTTGCATTAGTTAGAACTATTGTGCGTTTTCGTAGTGTATTGATTTCGATCGTCAATGCTGGAATTACTTGGATTATTTTAATTATTGCTCCATTGGGATTATTTACGGTAATTGTTTGTACAGTGGCGGTGTTTTTGAGTACTTTGACTTTAGGTTTAGTGGGAGATTTTTTCTTATTGAGGATGTTGAGACAGGGGAGATTTAATGGTGTAAATGGTGGTGAGGAAGAGCTTCCATTTGCAGATTCCGAGTTACCTTCGGTGAGATATTCTGAGTCTATAAGAAGGAGAAATAATTATTAGATGTATCAATTTTGATTTAAAAGGGCTAAAGCCCTTACTACAAACAAATTAAGTTAGGTGAAGTTGCGGAAATAAATCCGCTAAAATTTGCGGTAATTTTTGGGCGTATTGATGTAAAATTTTACTAGAAAATTGTTCAGCATTCATTTGACAATGGGCGATATTATTTCTATTTCTTCCTAATTGTGACCAAGTATCATCTAGTTGTTTAATATCGGCAACGTGTTTAGTTATTTTTTGCTCATAAAGTTTGAGTCGATCGGGATTATTCCCACTAATAGCGTTTAGTTGATTTTCGATATTTTTCCGCTCATCTTTATCTAAATAATTGGTATTTTCTAAGATGGCTAAAGTTGTTACTAACCATTCTCTTGACAATAAAATTGCTTGAGTGCCTAAGCCTTTTTCTACATACCATTTGATTAATAAGTAGTGTTTTTTGATGATTAGTTGATAGTCTGATTCGGCGGATTTTTCGATGGCAAATTGGGCGTAATCTTGTTCAATTTTATCGATAATTAGTTCAAAGGGTTTGGCAAAAATACCAACTTCTTCTCTTATTTCTTTCCCTGACATTCTTTTAAGTTTCTGGGCGGATTCTAACAATTCTACGGGGCGAATAAACTCTATATTTTCTGAAATAGTTGCGATCGCACTGCCAAAATTTCTTAATTTGTTGGGTTTTATTTCTTCTTTTTTAGCTTTACCTGATTTGAAAAAATCTATCTGAATATCTGCTAATAATTGTCCTAATTTTTGCGATGATCCCGTATTAATAAATGTATCGGTAGCGGTTAACCAATCTAGTAGTTTAATGGCTGGGGTTAAGTCAAATATAGGGGATTCATTTTTTTCTTTGTTATATTGTCCATAATAAACGCCTTTTATGTTTACATTTCGGGCTTTTTCGAGGAAGGCGGCGGCGAGTAAAACAATGACGGGGATCGATCGAAAAGCATGAGTAATATCAAAGATAATTTCGCTATCTTTTTCCACTGATTCTACTACTTTATCAAATAACTTCCATAGATCATCTTCTTCTGTACCTGATGGTATCTCAATATAAGATAATTTAAATTTATTATTGATTTTATTTCTTAGTTGCTCTCCATGAGCTTTTGTTGCTTCTTTAGTAGTAAAAACTTTAATTTCTTTTACCTTCATAAAAGATGCGATCGCTTCTATAACATATTCAGTTTCATACTGTTGATCTTGCCATGTATAGGAGGTTAATTCGTATTTGCCAGTACCGAGAAAACTTAGTAAAATCATGATAAAAAATGGTTGTTAAATTGATAGTATTTGTTGTATTTTTTAGGTCGATCGTTATATAACAATTCTAAATGAATTATGAAACCTTGCTTGATCCCCCCTAACCCCCCTTAAACAAAGGGGAGAACTTAGTCTAAATTTATCACAAATGATTTAGGACTGCTATATAATCACGAATATCTCCCTAAAATAAATGTCCTAAACGCTCTCTTAATTCTCGTATGGCTTCTTCTAAATGTCTTTCATTATAGCCTGTTGTTTCGATCGAAACTCCCATTGTATTATTTTCATCTTGGTATAAATAAAGCCAAAAAATATAACAATTATTTTGAGTTTTATAGTTAGATAATTTAAAATTATTACGAGGAGCAGAAAAGGCTTTTTTATCGAAATAAACGTTATCAATCCAAGGAATTTCTGAAAGAATTTTTTTAGCTTTATTCCATGTTCTAGGGCGATGATGTTGTACCCCTTCTTGAAGATTAAAAATATCGTTTCTATTCCTTGTAGAATGGGGTAATTCTGCCTTATAATTACCATAACTCACTTTACCATCAGACGATAAAAAAGGAAGGTAAATTAAGCTCTTATACTGCTCATGAATATAGCAAACAGGCACTTGATAAATATTTCCTGCCAATGCCATAATCATCGATTCAGCTTTAAATCCTCCCGTTGCCGCAAGGGTGACATTGCCTTTGGCATTTTTGATTAATTCGGCTAGTAAATTAGCCATTTTTTCTAGGATATTACCATTAACATCTATCTCATAATTAACCTCTGGTATTTGTATAATTTCAACGTCTTTTTGACCTAATTCAGTGAAAAATAAACGTAAAATTTTAGCACATTCTTCTCCTGATTTAGTGGCGGAGTGTAATAAAATTATCTCATCTTTTTCTTGTAAATTGAGATGAAAAAATGTGTTAGTTTCCGCACTAATTAAATCTAAATCTGTGGCTTTCATCCATGCGATCGCACCTTCGATATTTTCGATTACTAATTCATTGCTAAAAGTATTTTTGTTATGCCAAGGGCGTTTTTTGTCAGGTGTTAAGTTAATATCTTTATTAGTTCTTAAAGATGTACCTACTGTCATGATAATTGTTTCCATAATGATAGTATTTAAGATTAATTAAAAGTAGTTAAAAATGTGTTACCCATACCTAAACGAGTTTTTATGCCCGTACCACAATAATCAGCATAATGAATTAAAAGATTAGCGACATTAGCTAATAAATCATCAATTTTTAAGGGAATTTTGAGCTTAATTTCGCCTGTAAACCCCGTTATTTTTTGTTGACTGATATAATGTTGACGACTATATAAACGATAATAATTAAGATAAATATTTTCTGATAAATATTGTGTTAATTCGTCTCCACCTAAATAAATATTGCAAAAATAATTCCATTTATCTAACCAACTACGAAACATTAAACTAGGGATAGGTAAAGGTAATTTTGTTTTGCCTTGGGCGAAGGAAGTAGGGCTTAAAAATTGAATATTATATTCCTTAATTCCTTGGGGATCATTTGCTACTAAATTACTATATAATTCTTCATAAGAAGTTATCTGATTTTCTCTATTAATTATTTCAAAATTCACTCCTAAAAAGTCTAAAGATGAATTTAACTGTAAATTTTTAATGGCATGACTAGCATTAGTTTCTAAACCAGATAATGAAAAATAATATTCTTCATCGGGAGATAAACAGTAAAAATCTCCTTCCTTTTTATAGTTGCCAATTATCCCCGAAAAAGTTATCTCAGGAATAGCAATATTGACAAAATCTAAGTACATTTTTTGATATAAATTTTTAACCAAAACCACATTATAAGCACAAGGTAATAGGGTTAATTTATTTACTTTTAATGTCCATTTTGATTTGATTAACATTTATATTTTTTGTTTAATTTTTGATTAAGTATAGTTTTATAATTTCGTGGGCAATGCCCACCCTACGTTTAAATAATTTTTAACTTTGCCCAACCCGGTATATAACGAATATCTGCCTCACGATTAAGGATGGTGCGACGGGATTTTGGTGCTTGAAAATTAGGGGCTTTTAAACCACAAGTATCTCTTATTTCGCCTCTTAAATCATCATCGATTAACCAATTAATTGTCGTACCTCCCATACCAGTACCCCATCCTAATCTTAGTTGATAAGGACATTTTTCTTCTTCATAAAAATTTCTAATTAACTCAAAATCTAAGTCTTTTCCTTGATGTTTATTATCGTTAATATTATTCCAATAATCATATTCTCCATCCCATTGAGTTTGACTAAATTCCTGACAAATGTTCATTAATTCTTCCAAATTATTAAAGGGTAATCTCATATTCTGATTATGGTTAAACCAAGATAACATTTCTAAGTCAAGATTAATCGTAAATTCAGTACGCACATTAAATATCATTTCTGTATATAAGGAGGCTTTATATTTAGCATTATTATCTTGAAAATGACTGGAAACAATTACTTCGGTGGTAACAGGAATATTATAAGTTTTGCTTTTTCCTGTTTTTTTATTAGGTATTTTTTCCTCTAGTAATGGTAAAGAATCACTAATATTTAAAGCTCTTAAAAAGTCGGTATTGGGTCCTGTTCTTGGGTTATAATTTTTATTGTTATATTTGAGGGAAAAATTCTCAAATAAATCGCTCATAAATAGTCTATCATCGGCAAATTTTGCTTGTCTTCTTAATTCTCCATTATCGATTTTTTCTCTTAATCGGGCTTCTATTTGACTAATTCTTATGGGAGTATTATAGGTTTCTTGATGTTTTAATAAGAAAAATGCGATCGAACTTCTGATTGCACCTTTAATACTACTACCGGGTATATAAGGCTCACCAAAACCGTTGCGAATCATAGGGCGTAAGTCAGTAATTTTACCATCAACCCATTTACGACTAATACCAATAGGGGGAAAAATCAGATTACCGTAATCATCGGTTAAATTATGCCAATTTTCGTCAATATCGTCTAAAAGGGGTTTAATATCTTCTTTATCTTCGATTTTTTGGATATACTGGTGTAATTTACCCCTCTGTAGTAAAACTCTGGCTAAGGCTTCCTGATTAGGCAAATAAACCTTGCTTGATGTCTGTATATATTCATAGGGATTAAGTTGAGAGACAGCGCCACCAATTCTTAAAATGGGGGTGGTTAAACGTATCTTGGCGGTTTGATAGTTTTTGGTGAAGGTTAGGGGTTGTAAAGTGGTTGTAGTCATAATTACTAGGATATAGACGTTAGTTGGGCTTGAATCGGTAAAGATAGGCTGATACCGCTACGATAGACTGTGTGAACTTTTTTGAAGTCAAGAGGGGTTACATCTGCTAATTCCCCTTGAGGCATAGACGAAAAGACTGAACCTTCTGTAAACATTCGTATCATTTTCCGCCTTAATTGTCTTCCCGAAAAAGGTGAGGCTATCCATCCTCCTCTTTCTTGTATTTCGTAATAGCTTTGAGCGGTAATTTCTGAATAAATAGAGGAATCCCAAAATAGACTCATTAAACTGTAAAAATCACCACTATTAAAATGAATAATTTCTTGCCATTGTAAGGGTAATTCTAACCATTCAGGAGTAAATCTTCCTGCACCACTTGATCTTTCTCCGCCTATTCCTTCTTCTGCTAAAAGGTGTAAAGCGGCACATATTTTTATCTCTAATTCTTTAGTATTTTCGTCAAAATTAATCAGAAAATATAAGCCTGAATATTCTTGATCATTTTCATAATTGTACTGGACAAAACCTGTATGATAAAAGTTTGTACTGCTATCATTTCGATCGACTGCCACTTTCGGAAATTTCTGAATATTAAAGTTATTTTGATAATCAAATAATCCCTGTTGATGTAAATATTGAGTATCTATTTTTTTTGCTTGAGTTTTGTCGATTAACTCCTGTTGATCTTTTTGAGTAAAACCTTCTTTTTGATACCATTTTTGCCAAATTATCAAGGGTAAATATTTGATTTTTTTATAGGTTTTAGTAAAATCTAAATCATTGCCTACAGGATAATTTTGCGGAAATAATAAAGGTTTTGGTAAATAATAAGTAAATCTATCGTTATTCCTTCGATAAATAAAAGTAGAACTATGACGAAATAAAGTAGGATTTTGATTAAGTTGAGTCAATAAATCTTCTACTTCTTTTTTTCCGAATAAACGGGCGTAGGAGATAATTAAGGCACTAAAGAGAGTATCTGATTTAACTCTTTCTTGAGTTTCTTCTAAGCCAATACCTACCTCGCCAAAATGGGCTAAGTGTTTACCAAAATTGAGATGAATGAGTTTCCAATTAGACATATTTTTTCATAATATTATGAGTAGGAGAAGTTCAATAAATTGAACTACTACAAACTTGAGTGACTACAAACTAATTTTGTCTTGGATTTAATAATCCTTTTACTTCTTGAAATCTCTCTAATAAATTGTCTGTATTGCCAATATTATCAAGGAGAGATTGATCATCTTTTTGCCCTAAAATCGCTTGACGATAAAAGTCGAGGGTGCGATATTTTATGTTAAAGTTAGTAAAGTCTATTTTGCCGTATCCCCTCGAACCATGCCCCCCTAGAGCATCATCTTCTAAAATTTTAAGGGCGATGGCAAGGTTGCCTAAATCTTGTTCAACTTGGGTTTCGTCTTCTACGGTATAAACCATTTCAAACTCAAACATAGCACCAGCAGGTACACGCTCTAGTTGACGAGGGTTGGCGGCGGAGGTAACTCGATCGATGCCATTTTCAAATTTCCACTCAGTCATATATAAGCCAGTGTCGATACTTTGTAAACGTTGAGCTGAATCTGCTTTTAAATGGGCATCTCTGACGATTAATCGAGCGCTGTAATTTCGCCCTTTGATTTTGACGTATTCTTTACCCTCGATGGTTTTTGTCGTCTTATAATCGAGTTGTTGACTATCGGCAACGGTTTTTTCAATCCAACAATCCTTCCCCGTTGAGCCAAAAACTCTACTTAATTCGCAGGTTTTCGCCCCTTGAAACAAGACTAAATTACCTTGCACATCACTATAACCAGTTTCTACATCATCACTTTCATAACGGTATGTACCACTTCCTCCCGAACGGTTGAGGGGTTTATTCAACATTCTTTCTAAGAGCGATCGCAATTTTCCCTTAATGGATGAACCGGGTAAATATGGTTGTAAAGTAATAGGATCTCGAATCACTGGTTTATCTAAACCGCCTATATCAAGGTTTTCTGCACCGCCTCCGATATGTAGTCCAGTCTTAACAACAATGTCACTTTTGATGATAATTTTACCTAATAAATTTCTTTGGGGTTTGTTGATAACTTGTGCCATGATTTATTTTCCTCCTGCGGCTTTATGATAGGCAATGATAGACTCGATAAATTGAACTAAACGATCGAAATCATCTAAGGATTGAACCTTGTCGATGACTTGTGCCATAACGTCACTTAAGGGTTTAGCGGCATCCACCCTAGCGGCGGCGTAGGCTAATTTGGGCTTAAGCAAGACAATTTCAGGTTCAACTAATTGAAATAAATCTGTTTCACTCTTGTTTTCTCCTCCTTGAGTTAGTTTAACTTTGAGACGATTAATTGCGTCTAAAAACTTGCGAATTTGGTTAGTTTCTAAACGTTGATTTTTTAAAAATCTTCCAAATTCTTCTGAATGATTAACTAAATCTCGGATAGGATACTCTTTAAATGTTTTTGCTTGTTTTAAAGAATTTAAAATTGCTTCTTTGCTATTCATATTTGTAGTATTTTGAGGAGAATTTTACCCCTGATTATAACTTGTTGATGGTGGATTTTCCATTCCCTTTTTCGGTTTATTAGGTGGCAGATTTAAGTTAGGTTTATTCATATTTTATGATGATTAATTAAAGGTTAAAAAGATTTTCAGGTTTAATCTGAATTTCGGGGAAAACTCTTGAGGAAATTTGTCCCGTATCTAGGACTGATATTTGTTCATACATCCCCTCTTGTAACTGCAAAATAGTCATTGTTTCTCTATTAGGATCGACAATCCAATATTCAGGAATACCCATAGCACTATACTCACTTCTTTTATAGCGATAATCTCTAATTTCCGATTCTGGACTAACAATTTCTATGACTAATAAAGGAGGTGTTTCTAATACCGCAGAAATTTTTAAAATTTCCTTCAGTTGTGGTTGATTAATAATAGTTAAATCGGGCAACCGAGAGCGTCTAATTCCTGTTCTTATTCCGATGCCCTGTAAGCCATACCAATCTAAATTTAAGCGATTTATTTCTTCTTCAATTAATTTGGTTAATCGATTAATAATTAAGGCATGAAATCCTGTCGGGGGAGTCATTAAATTTAATTCTCCTTCAAACAATTCATATTTATTATCTTCATTATCATACTTTAAATAATCTTCAAAACTAACTTTCTTTTCTACTAAAATTTCCATTATTACCTCCTTTTTATGATGAACGATTTAATAACTCTAACCAAGTTGCGATCGCACTGTAATAACGAGCATTGTAAGGACTTTTCAAAGAACTTTTAATAGGTTCAAATTGTGGATTATTTTGAATATGACTAGGCAATCTAGCCAAAGTATAAGCTATTTTTGGTAAGTGTAAAAAATATTTGACATCATCAATTTCTTGAGGATAAGTAAGAGTTGCTTTTTTCTTTTCTACTTCTTTAATTTTCTGTTCTTGTATTTTAGCAGTTGCCAATAAATTTTGAACAAAATTGCGAGAATAGCTATCTTTTATGTTTTGTAAAGCATCGACAAAAGGCTTAACACCGAATAAACTTAAAGAAACATTACCCCCTAAATATTCCCTCAAATTATCATCTATTTCTAACTGATTAACATTAATATTTTCTTTCCCTAACCATTCTTCCCACTTAAAAACTTCCCCAAATAAACCTAAACTATCTCTACCATTTCCCTTAGCTTTTTCTTCCGCTTCTCCCGACTCATTAGCAGATTGATAGAGAGGGTATTTTGCCCCTGCAAAACTAATTCCTGCCGATAAAGTAACGCTAGAATTATAACCCGTATATTCTCGAAAAGATTCATAAATTTGAAAGGCAAAGTCTATCACTTCATCCCAAACACCGCTAATAAATAAATCATCTCCTCCTGCATAAATAAATAGTAAATTATAATTTTTTTCCGTTGCTAAAGTATTCAAATAAACCTTGAAAAAATAAGTCATTTGACGGGATAAACTAGCTAAACGAGGTAAGTTTAATTTCTCAGCTAAACCTTGAGCAAAAATTTTACCTAAATTGTCAACATCCATGCGTAAATAAGCAACCCTCGCAATTTTGCCCGATTTTCTGGCAATTTCCGTCATTTCACTGGCAGACATAAAACCTGATTCATTTTCTAACTCAGTTTTTTTGCCATAGTTACCTAGTAAAATAGGCTTAATTTTCTCCTCTTTATAGTTAGCTAAATCCCAATTATTAATTAGAAAAATTGTCTCTGCATTATCCACAGATAAAGCCTTATTTATACTCTCATAAAGATAATATTCATAACCGGGTAAAACAATTTTATTCACCCTTTCGGTTCGATCGAATGTTCTATTTTTAGCTCTTTTTACTCGTACGATCGCCTTAACTTTAAATAAACGACTGCCCAACTCAAACATCGTGCGACACACCCAACAAGCGGAGGAAGAATCGAGATTATGGGGATTTAATGGTTTTAATTTTACTTGATCATCTCGATGGCAAACTTGGCAAGATTCATAACTAGGTTTTGGGGCTAAAAAATCTCTGATTTGATTACTAAATTTTTGTTGTTTCTGACTTCCTAATTTTTGAGGAATTTTCTGCCAATATTGGGATAATTGATCACTACTTAAACTATCCACAGGTAAAGTTACATAGTCTAAAGCTAAAAACATTTTACCCTGATAACTTTTGCTAAACCAATCATTAAAACGAGCTTTAATAACATTACTTATTCTTTGATTTTCTTCATGATTATCATTCGTTAAAATATAAAGATTTCCTCCTCCAGCATAAATGATATTAGTGGGAGGTAAATTTAATTCTGTTAATAATTGTTGAGTTATTTCTGCGGTAACTAATTCAAGGAAAAAACTTCTTGCGCGTAAAGATTTTAATGCACCATCGGCAGAAATTGTATAGATAAAATTTTGAATACCTGATAAATCCCCACCTATTAAACCGATGTTATCAGCAGAAGGATTATTATTTAAACTAACAGCTATCATTGCTAGAGATTTAATGAAATCACTATAAGCAATATCATTTTCCCCATAACTAATGTGAGATCCAATTTTTTCTAAACATAAATTTAATAAAGATAAATTGCTTAAATCTTCATGGTTAAAATTACTAATTATCTCTTTTACCTGCGTTTTAAAATCAGCCATTTCAGGAATATTTAATACAGGTGAAGGAAGAATCGGAAAACTATTTTTGAGAACAATAGATGGTGAATAATGAGTTTTTTCTTGTGATTTATAATTCTGAATATGAATAGAATCAAACAGTAAATTTAAAGGTTTAAATTCTGATTCTTCTTTCCATGAAATAATCTCTTTAGCCTTGATAATTGACTGGTGTTGTATCAATGGTAACGAAGGAAAATCTAACTCTAGCCACTGGGCTAATTTTTTTATCCCTTCTTGTAAAACTGAAAGGGCAATCTGATGATTTGTTACTTCTGTATTATTCATTTATTAGCTTGAGAACTTTAATCAAATTATTCAAGGTTGGCTTTCTGAAGATAAGTGAAGAAAAAACACTATTCAAATTTTACAAAAAAAAGTATATTTTCAATTATTATTGTAAGATTTCTTAATATTTAATAGGGATTATGACACAGATATAGTTAAAATCATCCAATTTGTTCGATCGTACCATCGCCACCATAGCGTTTTCATCCCCTTACGGGGTAATGGTGGAGTTTAACAATCTTCAAGGAAGATGCCTATACCATTGACACTACTGCGGTGTTTCCGTCCCCTTACGGGGTAAAGATGGAGTTTAACTATGATGAAAGAATCACCGACTTGTACGAATACATGAAGTTTCCGTCCCCTTACGGGGTAAAGATGGAGTTTAACCCTTGATCTTTTCTGGGATATGGGATATAATAGATAGTTTCCGTCCCCTTACGGGGTAAAGATGGAGTTTAACCCGGCGCTGCTCGCCCGCCTGCTCGAGATCCCCTCCGTTTCCGTCCCCTTACGGGGTAAAGATGGAGTTTAACGCCAGCGGGTGCGGATCGAGGTCCGACAGGTTCGTCAAGTTTCCGTCCCCTTACGGGGTAAAGATGGAGTTTAACGCGCACCTCGTGCTCTACCCGATGGGCGTGCTCGGCGTTTCCGTCCCCTTACGGGGTAAAGATGGAGTTTAACCCCCGTCTCCGAGGTCATCAGCCAGGCACTGCCCTGGTTTCCGTCCCCTTACGGGGTAAAGATGGAGTTTAACCCCTGCATGAGCGCGTAGTCCTTCGCGTTGGTGGCATCCAGTTTCCGTCCCCTTACGGGGTAAAGATGGAGTTTAACTCTCGTACTTCTCGCTGGTCTTCAGCGAGCTGGCGCCCAAGGTTTCCGTCCCCTTACGGGGTAAAGATGGAGTTTAACCCGGCCTCTACCCGCTGGCGACCGTCGCGCTGTGCCTGCGTTTCCGTCCCCTTACGGGGTAAAGATGGAGTTTAACAGCACGGACCGACCTGCACCACGACGGGCGTCCCGCAGGCGTTTCCGTCCCCTTACGGGGTAAAGATGGAGTTTAACCTCGTCGTCGCCGACGCCAAGGACAAGGCCGTCAAGGCCGCCGCCCGCCGTTTCCGTCCCCTTACGGGGTAAAGATGGAGTTTAACCACCCCCAGTGGTGACACGAGTCCGCTGAGGGTGGGGAGTTTCCGTCCCCTTACGGGGTAAAGATGGAGTTTAACCGGCCGGGTCGAGACGAACAGCACCGTGCCGTCGGCGGCGAAGACCGGGTTTCCGTCCCCTTACGGGGTAAAGATGGAGTTTAACCCTGACGTTCCTCGGCTCTTGGAACAACTTCCTGTGGCGTTTCCGTCCCCTTACGGGGTAAAGATGGAGTTTAACCCTACCCTTGGAAACCGTTGCCCTACCTTGCTTGTACAAGATGTCTGCGAGAAACTACAGTTTTACACTTTACATTTCTTAACATTATTAAGTTGTCAAGGTAAAGAAGCTCTTTTAAGAACAAAAACTGACGTTAACTCAAATATCAGAGTGAATCTGCACAAAAAAATTAACTTATCTCGTTATTTATCTTTTAAACTCTCTGTTACTATTATTTGCTAACTGCGACAAATTGACAAGTTAACTTAACATTTCTTTACAAAATCAAGCATTCGGAGGATTGGTAGAGAAGGTTATCTTGGACGGATAAAATTTTTTCTGGAAAATGGTATAAATTCTTAAAGTATGTTCGATCGAACTTTATTTTTTAGTTGTTTGTGAATATAACATTATCGCCATTAGGAAACTTAGACTGGACAAATAATAGTGATTTAGTTATTCTCGAATTTGAGTTAATAGCAGAGAAAGACTATCATCTATCGTTAGACTATAGTAAAGGATTACACGCTTGGTTTTTAGATCAAGTACGACAATTATCGCCAGAATTATCAAAAAGACTTCACGATTATCCCGAAGAAAAAGCCTTTAGTATTTCTCGTTTAGAGGGTAATTTAATAGCGTTAAAAAATAAGATTTTTGTCAAGCAAAATAGTTTTTATAGTTGGTATTTGTCGATTTTCTCCTGCGAATTAATCCAATGGTTAAAGGAATGGTTTAATAATTTTCCTTCCCATTTAGCTTTATATCACACCCCATTATTAATTAATGAAGTTAGGTTTTTTTCTCCTCCAACTACCTATGAAAAGTTATGGCAGGAAAACATAGAAACTAATTTTTGTTTTACTTTTCTTTCCCCTACCAGTTTTCGCCGTAATAATCATCACTATCCTTTACCTCATCCCCCTAATTTATTTCACAGTTACTTGAGACGATGGAATCAATTTTCCCACAAGGTATTTTCTCAGGATGATTTTGGTGATTGGATTGATAAATTTGTAATTATTCGTGGGTATTGTCTGGAGTCAAAAAAGGTGGCTGGAGGGAAAAAAGGTAGCGTGACGGGGTTTATGGGGTGGTTAGAGTTATCTTTAGGGCATAATTACCAAGATTATCCCGATTTTACTCAACTTTACTCGACTTTATGCCGATTTGCTACTTATTGCGGTACAGGACATAAAACTACTTTTGGTTTAGGGCATACTATACTTAGTAAGGGAAATGAAAATACTGATGAGGGGAGGCAACAGATATTTACCCAAGCGTCAAATTATAATAACGACTGTCTCGAAGATAAGTTAGTTACTAGAATCGATGAGTTAACAGGTATTTTTCTCAAACAGAAAAATGGAAAAGGGGGAAATCGTGCAGAAAATGTTTGTCTTAGTTATGCTAATATTCTTGCTAGAAGGGAGTTGGGAATGGCTTTGAAGGATATTTCGATCGAGCTTGAAATGCCTTATGAAACGGTGAAAACTTACTCAAAAAGGGCAAAAAAACTTTTAATTAACGGTAGTTAGACAAAAATTTACTCACCGTGTAATGAATTACACGGCTAATATCGATCGTTCTACGAACTAAAAAGTAACTCGATCGAACACTTCCCGTAAAACCCTAGCAGATTCCACCAATAATTTTTCTTCCTCCTCACTCAAAGTCAAGTTAACGGTTTTTAAAATACCCCTCTCATTAATTACACGAGGCACACTTAAACAAATATCTTCAATACCGTATAACCCCGTCATCAAACCGCTAACAGTTAAAACGCGCTCTTGAGAATTGAGAATCGCCTTCACAATATCCGTTGTAGCTAGTCCGATCGCATAAGAAGTATAACCCTTCCGTTGAATAATCTCATAAGCTGCATTTTTTACATTAAAGTAAATTTCTGATAACTTATCCTGCTCATCTTTTGCTAAATTATCCCAACCATCAGGCACAATTTTCATACCCCCCACGTTGGCACTACTCCACACCGCCACTTCACTGTCTCCATGCTCACCAATAATATAGGCATGAACACTACGAGCATCAATACCCATCTCCTGAGCTAATAAAGCCCGAAAACGAGCGCTATCTAACACTGTACCAGAACCGATGACCCTAGAGCTAGGAAAACCAGTTATTTTTAAAGTTACATAGGTAAGAATGTCCACAGGATTACTCACCACTAAGATAATGCAATCAGGACAATATTTCACCACATCGTGTAAAATACTTTTATATACAGATATATTGCGTTCTACCAAGCTCAAACGAGTTTCCCCGTCTCTTTGGGCGACTCCTGCGGTAATAATCACGATGTCGGCATTTTGTCCCACATCTGCCACTGTACCAGCTTTTAAGTCCGTAGGCGCAAGAAAAGGCATTCCGTGAGAAAAATCCATCACTTCCCCTGCCAATTTTTCTTCGGCTATATCCTGTAAAATCAATTCATCAAAGCAATCTTGAATCAGGAGAGAATAAGCACAAGCTAAACCTACTTGCCCTAAACCGATGATAACTCCTTTACGGGGTTTTAAAGAGGAGGGTTTTTCTGCACTGGGATTAGGTATTAATATTTTTTCAAACATGATTTCGATCGATATTCTATATAATTTTTACACAATTTCAGTATAAAGCTAAAAATGATTACTGTGAGGTTAATAGAAGATTAAGTTTCAAAACTTTGTTTAATAATAGGCGGAATTTCTTGGGTTTTTCTAGTTTGTGGATTGATACAAATATGTCTAGTTAAAGCCTTAGCAATTAATTCGTTATTTTTTAAAACTTGATATTGTATTTCAAAAACTTTTTCATTAATTAATGTTGCTTCAAGATTTATACTAATTATATCCCCACAAAAAAGAGGTTTAAAAAAGTCAATTTCTGCATGAATAATCGGAATTGCTATTAATTTATTTGAAAAAAAATCTGGTAAATTAATGTTTAAATTAGATAAAAAATCTTCGTAGGCTTCATGACAAATAGAGAGTAAATTGGAAAAATAAACTACTCCAGCCGAGTCAGTATCCGCAAAATAAATTGTTCTTTGGTACATAAAAAATAATGACTCTCTTAATTTGAATATGATAGATAAATTATGTCTTAAAAAAGTTTTAGATATTAAGTATTTGATTCTAAAAAATAAATATAGTTGCTTTCCTTCTGTTCATCTTTTTTTTCATAATTTTTTTAAAAATATCAGTGGATTATTCATATTTTCAGCAAATCCTAATATTCCTTTATCTCGATATTCATAAATTAACTCTCCTTCTTTGTTAAAAAGAAAAGTACCTCCTCTTTGAGTCAAATATTTATTATTTGGTATATAAGTATTCCAATGTTTTAAAACCTCAATCATATTCTGAAGACGTAATGTAGCCAATTCAAAAGGACGTTGATAATTTTTTCCTACACGGTTAAATAATGAGCCTTTCATCATCGGTAAGGGTTTAATATTGATTGATTCATTTTCTTTAAATAAAGATGGTGCATTTTTGTCTCCTATATAACCTCGAAAAACCTCTGTCAAAGTGCCTTTACTTCCAATTCCTGCACACATTAATAATAGATTTAACCAAGCATTTTGTGACTCTGAAAAGAAACTTAAATTCCAATTTAAACCTTGATATAATTGTAATTCTCTATGAAGTTCTGCACTAGAATCAATGAATAAATTTTCTTCGCAAAATCCTGTATATTCACAAAACTTTTTCCCTGATTCTCTATTGCCAATGGCAATGGCTTTTACTGTTATATTTTTAGTTTTAAGTAAATCTGTTTCTTTTTTTAACCACCAAGTATATTCGAGACTGTCAAAGTCACCGAGATTCGATAAAACAAGAATTAAAGTATAACTAGATGGCTTATCAGAAAAAATTGAAGTAATCTTACCGTCACTAACTTTCTGTTTTTCTATGGTACTCAAAATCGAATAAGGAGATAACATCTTTATAATTGATATTTATTTACTTATATAACCTATTTGGTATCTTAACAAACTGCTACCCTATTGAACAGTCATTTAATATTTGCTCTAATTCTTGGGAAAGTTTTAAAGTTTTTGCCCACTTTTGAAGATAAATAAAATCAAGATTTGATCGAAAATAAAACCATTTCCGATATAATATCTGTATCTTCGGATTGAGTTTTATAAGTGCTAGTTGTGATCATGAAAATTTATGTTCGATCGAGCTTTGATTAAAAATATTTTAAAATCTTGAGGAATTTCTTGAGTTTTTCTAGTCTTTTAACTAAATTTCTTTTCATAAACTCCAAAATATTTTATTTTTTTATAAAAACTATTTTTCCTGAACTAATATTGGTAAGAGTTTCCTTAATTTTTGGTACTAACGGTTTTAATGTTTCTAACCGATTATTTGGAGCAAATAAAACAATAATAGCTAAATCAAAATTAGTGATATTTTGTTGGGCTGATAAATTATTATCAATGGTGATAAATACATCAAATTCTGTTTGAGCAAGTTGTAATAATTTACCATTTTTTGTTCCTGCCCAACCTTGTTCTGGAACGGTAATTATAGTATAGTTATTATCTGCTATTTCTCGTTTCAGCTTTTTAGGTAAACATTCATCAAGCAACACTTTCATAATAATATTTAACAGAAAGATTTAAAAACATCAGTAAATTTTCTCTTTTTACACTAGGAAAATCATCTAAAAATTCTTCGATTGAATCCCCAGCTTCCAGATAATCAAGTAGATTTTTAACAGGTACACGAGTACCTTTAAATACTGGTATTCCTGAGAGGATTTCTGAATCTTTGACAATTAATTGATTGTTCATTTTTTCTACCTCATTCATTAATATTATCTCATTTATTTATCTAAATTAATCATACATTAAATTTCTAGTTGATAAAATAGTTTTATCTCTTTTATTTTATAGAAAATCACTTACTGTCGGCACTGGTAACAATCCATCAACTATTTTTATCATTTTGAGTTAAAACCCAGAATGTCGATGTTTGATGTCAAGAAGTTATTGTATAACGGTGGATTTAGAATAGTTGAAGTACCAAATTTAGCTCATACCATTAATACTAATTTATGTGATACTCAAAAACCTTGTGTGAATTATACTATAAATGGTATTGGACACATAATTTTCTACAATAAAAAAACTCTTTAAGAAAGTCATGCTTGTAATCTTTTTATTTTATCAACGATCGAACCGATGAGTAAAAACAAAAAAATTGCTCTAAATTGAAAAAAAATGTAACAAAAGGGATTTTATCAGGTAGAATCAAAACGAAAATGTAACATTATATTAAAATTTGATTGGGAGGATAAGATTATAAATACTACTACACAGGTTTCGATCGAAAACGACATTTCCTTAAATAATACTGCTCAACCAGCGCTAGAAATTATCGGCAGAAATCCCCTCAAAGGAGAAGTTAAAATTAGTGGTGCGAAAAACTCCGCTTTAGCCATTATGGCAGGTACACTTCTCTGTAGCGATGATTGTCGTTTAAATAATGTCCCTTCCTTAGCAGACATTAATACCATGGGACAAGTTTTAGCTTCTTTAGGGGTTAAAATTAAGAAAAGTGGTAATACATGGGAATTTGATGGACAAGATTTAAAAGGTGTCAAAGCACCCTATGAATTAGTCTCTCAACTACGAGCAAGTTTCTTTGTAATTGGACCTATTTTAACCCGTCTAGGATACGCTCAAGTGCCTTTACCCGGGGGGTGTGCCATCGGATCACGTCCAGTTGATCTTCATGTGCGAGGATTACAAGCTATGGGCGCTACGGTGATTATTGAGCATGGGGTTGTCAATGCTTCTGTCAATAATCGCTTGAAGGGAGCAAAAATTTTCCTCGATTATCCCAGTGTGGGCGCAACGGAAACCATCATGATGGCGGCAACCTTAGCCGAGGGTGAAACGGTGATTGAAAATGCCGCCAGAGAGCCTGAAATTGTTGATTTAGCTAACTTCTGTAATAGCATGGGGGCTAAAATTACGGGGGCTGGTACAGATTCCATCGTTATTCAAGGAGTCGATCGACTACATACCACTGACTATGATATTATACCCGATCGCATTGAAGCAGGTACTTTTTTAGTAGCAGGAGCGATTACTCAATCAGAAATCTTGGTAACTTCCGTTAACTATGATCATCTTACCCCTATTATTGCCAAATTAGCAGAAATTGGTTGTCAAGTAGTCAGAGAAGATGAAAACACCCTACGCACCCTCCCCGGAGAATTGAAAGCTAGTGACATTGAAACCTTACCTCATCCGGGTTTTCCTACGGATATGCAAGCGCAATTTATGGCATTGTTAACCGTTAGTGAGGGTAATAGTTTAGTTACCGAAACCGTGTTTGAAAATCGTTTGCGTCACGTTGCGGAATTAAAACGCATGGGGGCAAATATCAAAGTCAAAGGAAATTCTGCCCTTGTATCTGGTGTGCATCAGCTTTCGGGTGCGCCCGTGATGGCAACGGATTTGAGAGCATCTGCCGCCCTTGTTATCGCAGGTTTAGCCGCCGATGGTAAAACCATTGTACAAGGTTTACAACATCTCGATCGAGGTTATGAAAACCTAGAGCAGAAATTCCAAAAATTAGGTGCAAAAATCCAACGCATTTCCTATTAAGAATTAAGAATTAACAATTAACAATTAACAATTAACAATTAACAATTAACAATTAACAATTAACAATTAACAATTTTCTCCCCCATCCTCCCCATCTCCCCCATCTCCCACCTCAGTTCGACATACAGAAAATGATGAAAACTAGACAGGAGGACAAGTGGACAAGTGGACAGGCGGCGCACTGAGCGTAGTCGAAGTGAAGTGAAGTTAAGTGGAGAAAAATTCTTAATATTTGATGTACTTTTGAGAGAATTTTATTCATTCACAAGAAATACAATCTTCCTGTCTCCCTGTCTGCCTGTCTTCCAAGTCAGCCCTCATCTATTTTTATAGTTCACTCAGGTATCTCCCCTTCCTCGAAAATTTCTGATTAATGCTAGAACTAAGTATAATAAAGGAAAATCAATGATGACCCTATCAACTATACTTTATGTTCGATCGAAGACTAAGTGGTATATTACTTCATCCCACATCCTTACCTAGCGCTTATGGTATCGGTGACTTGGGTAGTGGTGCTTATGGTTTTGTGGACTTTCTGGCACAGGGGGAACAACAAGTATGGCAAATACTTCCATTAGGCCCTACAGGAGCAGGAAATTCCCCTTATTTAGCCTATTCTGCCCTAGCTGGAAACCCTTTAATGATTAGCCTTGACATTCTTTTTGGAGATAAATTATTACAAGAAGAAGATTTAGAAGTTATTAAAAAAGTTTTTGAAAAAGAAAATCCCCAACGAGTCAATTTTGATGCAGTCATCAAAGAAAAATATCCTCTATTGCGTAAGGCTTTTGAGGCTTTTCAAGGAAGTGATAATGATGAATATAAACAAGAATTTGACCAATTTTGTGAGGATTATGGTTATTGGTTAGAAGATTATTCTCTTTACATGGCACTCAAAGATTATCATGACGGTAAACCATGGTTTCAGTGGGATGAATCGATCGCAAAACGTAACCCAGAAGCAATTCATACATGGCAAATAAAACTAGGTCATGAAATGTATTATCATAAATTCTTACAATTTAGCTTCTTTAAACAATGGCGCAATTTGAAAGAATATGCCAACGAAAAGGGAGTTAAAATTTTTGGGGATATTCCCATTTATGTCGCTCACGATAGCGTTGATGTGTGGGCAAATCAAGAGATATTTTGTTTAGATGAAGAAACAGGGGCGGCGGCATTAATGGCGGGTGTACCCCCTGACTACTTTAGTGAAACAGGGCAATTATGGGGTAATCCTGTCTATAACTGGGAAGTATTAGCAGAAAATAACTTTGCATGGTGGATACAACGTATTAAGGGAATGTTAGAATATGTTGATATTATGCGCATTGATCATTTTCGAGGTTTTGAAGGTTATTGGGCTGTGCCTGAAGGGGAAACCACTGCTATTAATGGTGAATGGTTAAGCGCCCCCGGAGATCAGTTTTTTACTATCCTAGAGCAAGAATTAGGGGTTTTACCAATTATTGCGGAAGATTTAGGGGTAATTACTCCCGAAGTAGAAGCATTGCGAGATAAGTATAACTTTCCGGGTATGAAGGTTTTACATTTTGCCTTTGATTCCGATCGAGCTAACGGTTTTCTACCTTATAATTATGTCGATCGAAACTGGGTTGTTTACACTGGTACTCATGATAATGATACCACTGTGGGTTGGTTTGAAAAACGATCGTTCGCCGAAAGAAAAAGAGTTGTGGACTTTTTAGGTAACATAGATAATGAAGGTATCCACTGGAGTTTAATTCGTTTAGCTTTAGCCTCTGTAGCTAACTTAGCTATTTTTCCCGTGCAGGATTTGTTAGGATTAGGATCAGAATCGAAAATGAATACCCCCGGTACGATCGTCGATAACTGGAGTTGGCGTTATTTAGACGGTGTTTTAACCGATGATATTAGTGAGCATCTCAAATATTTAACTTATCTTTACGGCAGAAAACCCCATTAAAAATAATGGAGAATGGAGAATGGAGAATGGAGAATTAAGAATTAAGAATTAAGAATTAAGAATTAATTATCTTCTAGTCTCCCTAATCTCCCTAATCTCTAGTCTCCTAAAACCCTAACATCCTAACCAAATCAATTTGTCTTTATGGTCAAATTTCAATACTATGAAAACCTTACAGTCCATTCGTCACCATTTTAACCAATGGCAAAACAAACCTTCTCCAGACAATGTTATTAACAATTCTAAGGTAAAAAATTCTTCTTCCTCGATCGACAAAAATAAGCCATTGATATTTCAATGGATATGTAAAATTCATTCTCCAGTGATGGTGTTATTGTCCATTTCTACCATTACAGGATTAGTTAGTTATCGTTTCTATAATCAGCCAGAATTAGCCGTTGGCACAATTTCCCCTACAAAAATTATTGCACCCGCCGATGGAGATTTTTTAGACGAAAAAACCACCGAAGAATTGCGTCGAAAAACTCGTAGTGGTTTATTGCCTGTTTTACAACAGGATATTACTTTAACTCAAACTATTCGTAACAGAATTAACCGTAAGTTAGAAGAAATTGACACTCTGCGTCGTTTAATTAATGAAATTCCCGTCATTAATCAAAATATTCTTCCTTTAGCTACTCAAAAATATTTATATTCTATTTCTACTTCAGAATGGGAACAAATGATCACGGATATAAATAACTCCCCCTCATCCTTGTCAGAAAATCCAGAAATTAAACCATTGTTAGCTTATAAACAAAAAGTTAATAATGATGAGTTTCAACAAACTTTCACTACATTACAGCAATATCGCCATCAGTATCAAAATTCTCTGAAAGAATTTAAGCAACAAAATATACATCATTTAACAGATGATGACATCAAAATTCTCTTAAATGTAGATTCCCAAACTTGGCAGAAAACCAAGATTGCTATGGAAGATACTTCTAAAAAAATTCTGACTCAAGGAATTTCTCCCGGATTACCAGAAGAAATAAAATATCGTACTTTACAAATTCACCTTGAGAATAATGTATCACCAGAAGTGAAAAATCTTGCTATAGATTTACTTTCAAAAAATCTTGACTCTAATCTAACTATTGATGAAGAAGAGACAAAAATAAGAGGAGAAAGAGCGGCTTTAGCCATACAACCCGTAGTGGTATCTGTGCGCAAAAATGAAGTCATTGTGGATGCAGGAGAAAAAATTACTCAAACGGATTTTGTTTTATTAGATAACTTTAATTTGAGTCGTCGCAGTATTAATTGGACGGGAGTCGCTGGTTCATCTGTTCTGGTCACTATATCTGTATTTTCTTTTATGTCGATCGCCAATAAGATAAAAGGAAAACTGAGGAGACGAGATCAAGTATTATTATGGTTATTAAGCCTTTCAGTGCCAATAATTAGTATCTTTGATGTGGGTTACAACTCTTTACCCGCCTTGGGATTTTTAGTAAGTAGTTTTTATGGACCTAGTTTAGCCTTAACTAATGTTACCCTGATGACAGGATTAACCCTATTTCAAATAGAAATGATTGGGTGGGAATATTTGATTTCTTCCTTTGCTGGGGGAATATTAGCTTCTTTCATGGCAAGTCGTCTTCATTCAAGGGAAGAATTAGCTTTACTTGGTGCGGGGGTAGGATTAACTCAAGGAAGTACTTTTTTTATTGTGCAGTTAATTAGTACGGCGGCAACGGGTACAGTTTGGTACACTCTTTTACCTCCAGCTATTTGGCATGGTACGGTAGGCTTGACTTATAGTATCTTAGCTTTGGGTATTTCTCCTTATTTAGAAAGATTTTTTGATCTGATTACCCCTATACGTTTAGCGGAATTATCTAATACTAATCGCCCATTATTAAAAAGATTAGCAACGGAAGCACCGGGTACGTTTCAACATACAATGTTTGTGGCTAGTTTAGCGGAAGCGGCGGCTCGTCAACTTCACTGTAATATTGAATTAATCAGAGCTGGGACACTTTACCATGATATAGGAAAAATGCACGATCCTTTCGGTTTTATCGAAAATCAGATGGGAGGACCGAATAAACATGATATGATTAATGATCCCTATGAAAGTGCTAATATTATCAAAAAACACGTTAGCGAAGGCATTGTGATGGCGAAAAAATGTGGTTTACCTCAAGCTATTATTGACTTTATACCTCAACATCAGGGTACTTTGTTAATCTCATACTTTTACTATCAAGCCAAAACTCAAGCTGAAGGGGAGGGAAAAAATCTTCAGGACATCGATGAAACGATTTTCCGTTATGATGGTCCTATTCCTCAAACCAGAGAAACGGCTATTGTGATGTTGGCAGATGGTTGTGAAGCGGCTCTTCGATCGCTCAAGGATGCTACCCCAGATCAAGCTATGGCAATGGTTAACAAGATTTTTAAAGCTCGTTGGCGAGATCATCAATTAGATGATAGCGGTATTAAATACGAAGAATTACCGATCGTTGCAGAGGTTTTTGTTAACGTTTGGCAACAATTCAACCATCAAAGAATTTCTTATCCCAAAGGTGCATTAGAGATGAGAAGTAGTAAGTAAAATATTTATGAGTATTATTTGTTAGTTTCAGAAATTAACATTTTCCATAGACACGAGTGCAAAATAAAAAGTAAAATCTATTTTAGAGTGGAAAACAGAAATTTCTTATTACTCATTACTCGACTTCTTGCCGAAGTCTAATAAACCCGAATTATTTATGAATCGTCGATCGTTTTTATGGACTCTCAGTAGTTTAAGTGTTGCGTCTATGTTGTCAAGTTGTGAAAACCAATATGATTTACAAGTAGCGTTACTGCAAGGCTCACTTCCAATACAATTAATTGCCTCTTTACAAAAACAGGGATTGGGGAAAATTAATTTTAAACCTCAAAGTTCGATCGAAGATATATATAAATTATTGATCAAAGAAGAAGAAGAAAAAGATAAAAAGAATACTCCCTCCGATTTAATGACGTTAGGACATTATTGGTTAAAAGATGCCATTAGTAAAAATTCCATCGAACCTTTAGAATTAGATAAGTTCAGTAATTGGCAAAATATTCCCCCTCGCTTTCAACAGTTAGTAAACAGGGATAATCAAGGAAAATTAACAGAAAATGGACAGTTATGGGGTGCTCCTTACCGTTGGGGATATACCATGATTGCCTATCGTCAAGATAAATTTGAGGAGTTGGGATGGCAACCGCAGGATTGGCAAGATTTATGGCGATCGCAACTGCAAGGGCGTATATCTTTACTGAATCAACCGAGAGAGATTATCGGATTAATCTTAAAAAAATTAGGACATTCTTACAATACTCAAGATATTAATTCGATGCCTGAAGTTGCCAAAGAGTTAAAAAGTTTACATCAACAAGTCAAATTTTATGATTCCACTAACTATTTACAGCCTTTGATTATGGGTGACACATGGTTAGCAGTAGGTTGGTCAGCCGATATATTACCAGTTTTAGCAACTCGATCGAACATAAAAGGCATTATAGCTCGATCGGGTACAGCATTATGGGCGGATGTGTGGGTAAAACCAAAACAAGATAAGAATGAAGAAGACAAATTAAAGAGAATATCAGAGTTAATCAACTTTTGTTGGGATACAGCATCAGGAAAACAAATTAACTTATTTACCAATGGAATATCACCCTTAAAATTATCGGGAAAAACTAATCCGAAAATTCCCAGAATGTCCGAGGAAATCTTTGCTAAAAGTGATTTTATCGAGCCGTTATCTCCCCAAGATTTAGAGCAATATCACGAATTATTGCTCAAATTATAATGTATACTTGGCGAGGGTATAACTTGAGTTTGGTGAAGGTAGGCAAAAGGCAAGTAGGCAAAAGGCAACTGTACATTTTGCAACATCAGATTATAACCTTGATGAGTATAATCGAATAAGGGTTAAAACCCTCACTACAAACAGAGAAAAAATAAATTTTGGAAAAATTCTCAAAATTGCTATGATAATTAATTGCTGATACTTCATTATTGTCATGGTACAAGAAAAAACTAGAGTCTTATTTATTCATCCCAATTTTCCTGCACAATTTCGTCATTTAGCGATGGTTTTAGGGAAAGACCCCAAATTTGAGGTAATGTTTGCCACAAAGCGTGAGGAAGGGCAAATAGAGGGAGTTAAGAAGATAATTTATGAGGTATCCAGAGAAGCAAGACCAGAAACTCATCACTACGTTAGAACTTTAGAGAATGCTGTATTACAAGGTCAAGGTTTATATCGTGTAGCCACAGAATTAAAAAAACAGGGTTTCTATCCTGATATTGTATATGGTCATTCGGGTTGGGGGCCAACTTTATTTATTAAAGATATTTTTCCTCGGGCGAAATTTTTATGTTATTTTGAGTGGTTTTATAATGCTCATGGTAGTGATGCAGATTTCGATCCCAGTGATCCTCTTTCTGCCGATGATGAAGCGAGGATTAGGGTAAAGAATGCTCCTATTTTAATTGATTTGTACAGTTGCGATCGAGGTTTATCGCCGACAAAATGGCAACAACAGCAATTTCCTCCTGAACTTCGATCGAAAATAACCGTCTTACATGATGGAGTCGATACAGAATATTTTAAACCAAATCCAGACAAAAAATTAGTACTTCCCCGAATTAACCTAGATTTAAGTAACGCTTCAGAAATTGTAACCTATTTAGGTAGAGGAATGGAACCCTATCGAGGATTTCCACAGTTAATTGAGACTATCAGCATTTTACAAAAACGTCGTCCGAATACTCATTTTATCATCGTCGGTCAAAATAGAGTTGCCTATGGTAAACAATTACCAGACGGACAAAATTATAAAGATTTAATGTTACAAAAATTTCCCCTTGATTTAAGTCGAGTCCATTTTACAGGATTACTCGCTTATGATGAATACCTCACGGTGATTCAAAATTCCTCTGCCCATATTTATTTAACTCGTCCTTTTGTTTTATCATGGTCAATGTTAGAAACTATGTCCACCGGTTGTGTTTTAGTTGCCTCAGATACGCCTCCCGTCAAAGAGTTAATTCAAGATAATTATAATGGTTTATTAGTGCCATTTTTCTCCCCAGAAATTATCGCCGATCGAGTAGAATATGCCTTAGATAATCCTGATATGATGACAAAAATTCGAGAGAAAGCTAGAGAGACGATCGTCAAAAATTATAATCTTCAAGACTTATTAAACCAACATTTAGAATGGATAAAAACAGGAGAAGTGAAGAAAAAATCTACTCGTAAAAGTAAAAAAGGTTTTAGCTTTTAGGCGAGACGCTATCTATGTAGGGTGGGCAATGCCCACCAAATTCCTCTATCGTATTTTGATGAGACAACTGTTATATAAAACTTACTCATAGTTACCTATGACGTTTACTTCTTGCTTCTACCAGTCAAGTCGGCTTGATACTGTCCACAAGCGTTGATTCGGGTGTAACCCACCCTACTTTTATTATTCTAATTAATTGATTAATCTTGAATAATAACTAATTTTTATTTAATTTAATCTTTAAATTAAATAGTTTTAACAGTCTTGGTTATCGACTTCATTAAAAGCTAACATATTTTAAAAAAAATGTCAACCTTTATCCCGTGAGTAGGTATAAACAACTATAATAAACTATTAGTTAACAGTTAAAAGCTCCTAATTAATGGGAATAAATCGCTGTGACTAAATCGGCAGTTTTCTCTAAAGTAAAGCCTAATTTTCGGCATAAATTCTGCATTCCGATATTATCAGGCAGTATTTCCGCAATAATTGTCTTAATTCCTTCTTTTTTAGCTATTTTAAGCAAATCTTGCCCTAAAAGTGTCCCTAATCCTTGTTTTTGATAGCTGTCTTTCACTAATAAGCCTAATTCTGCTTGTTCTGTATTCCCGTGTACTCTACTCAGACGTGCGATCGCAAGGATTTGTTTTTCGTCAGTGTCAGGATTACGATAACTGGCAACTAAAGCAATTTCTTGATCATAATCCACAAAGCAGATACGAGTTAATCTTTCATGGGAAATCAAGGATTGATAGCTGATAGAGTGAAAAAACCGTAGGTAAACACTTTGTTCTGATAACTCCTTACAAAAAGTTACGACTTGCGGTTCATCTTCAGGGCGAATAGGACGAATTTTGAGCAGTTTACCATCTTTTAAGGTGATTTTCGAGATATATTGAGAAGGATAAGGACGAATAGCAGGAGGTACAATATCCTTTTTATCTGTGTTAGGCTCGTATAATAACACCCTTGCATCTAAAGCGATAAGGTTGTATTCTCCGGCAACTAGGGGATTGATGTCGATTTCCTTGATTAAGGGTTGCTCGATGACTAATTGACTAAATAACACCAAAATTTGTTCTAATTGAGCTAAATTAACGGGTTTTCGTCCTCTAACTCCTTGTAAAGCCGTATAAATCTTGGTTTGCTCCATTAATCGTCGTGCGAGGGTACTATTTAAAGGAGGAAGCCCCATGGATTGATCTTGATACACTTCTACTAATTGCCCCCCTGTACCAAATAGTAATACGGGCCCGAACTGCGGATCGATCGTACTACCTAAGATTAATTCATAGCCTTCTAAGTTAATCATCGGTTGAATAGTTACTCCTAAAAAGTCACTATCACTAACACCTTGTTGAATTGCCTCAAAGGCTTGTTTAATATCTTCTTCACTGGTTAAATTTAACCTCACCCCACCGACATCAGTTTTATGGGTGATTGTCTCAGAATGGAGTTTCATCACCACAGGATAACCTATTTTTTTGGCAGATTCGATCGAACTTTCCACCGTTTCAGCAATTTGGGTGGTGACGGTAGGGATACCATAAGCCTGTAACAACTGCTTAGATTCATATTCCGTTAATAAAGTGCGGTTAGTTTGATGCGCATGGGTGATAATGTTATCAGCTAAATCCTTATCAATGAAGTTATCAGATTGAGCAAAACTAGGAATTTCATACAATCCCCGTAAGTTATAGCTATAACGCCACATCAAATTAAATAAACGAGAAGCATCATCAGGGTAGGGTTGAGTATAAATATTGGCACGATTCAGGATTTCGACTCCTGTGGCAACACCACTTCCTCCCATCCAACTAGCTAATACTGGTTTATGACTAATTTTGCTGGTAATTTTGGTTAATTCTTCGGCGGTTTTAGTGGGATCAGTCATGTCTTGGGGAGTTAAAATAACTAATAATCCGTCACTATTTTCATCTTTGGCAGTAATTTCTAAGGCTTGAGCATACCGTTGAGGGGGGGCATCTCCCAAAATGTCCACAGGGTTACTGTGACTCCAATGACTAGGCAAAATCTTGTTTAATTCTTCGATCGTACTGTCACTCAAAGAAGCCAATTCTCCTTTACCCCATGTTAGCGCATCGGTGGCTAATACTCCCGGTCCTCCTGCATTGGTTAAAATGGTTAAACGTCTTCCTTTCGGGCGCGGTTGTTTTGCTAATAAATCCGCCATGTTAAACACTTCTTTAATGGTATCCACTTGTAAAACCCCACAGCGACGAAAAGCGGCGGCTAAGACTTTATCACTGCTACTCAATGCCCCAGTGTGAGAGGCGGCGGCTTTGGCGGCTTCTTCTGTGCGCCCTCCTTTGATGACGATAATGGGTTTTGATAAGGCGACTTCCCTAGCGGCAGAAATGAACGATCGAGCATTACTGATCGATTCCATATAGATAACAATACTTTTAGTTAAAGGATCATCACCAAAATAATAGATCAAATCACCCCAATTAACATCCAACATCGAGCCAACGGAGATAAAACCGCTAAAACCTAGATTTTCTTTGATACTCCAATCAAGGATAGAAGTACAAAAAGCACCACTTTGACTAATAAAAGCCACATTGCCCGATCGAGCGCTTGTACTAGCAAAACTAGCATTTAATCCCGTAGGAGGACACATTAAACCCAAGCAATTTGGACCTATAATGCGTAAATTGCCCTTACGAGCTAATTCTAAGATTTCTTGTTCTAATTTAACCCCTTCCGCCCCAATTTCCTTAAATCCTGCGGAAATAATAATTGCACCTTTAACACCAGCTTCTACGCATTCCCTAATTACATTCGGCACACCCACAGCAGGAATGGCAATCACCGCCAGATCGATCGACTCAGGTAATTCTCTTATACTAGAATAAGCCCTAATGCCTAAGACATTGTTTCGTTTAGGATTAATGGGGTAAACCGTACCCCCAAAGGGATGACTAATCAAATTCCATAATAAAGTGCGCCCCACACTATTTTCTTTTTCCGATGCACCAATCAAGGCAACGGATTTCGGTGCAAACATAAAATCCAGAGGATTATAGTTATACCGCATGATGTCATGAACTTTATCTGTAGCCATAATTTTTATCCTCAAATACGATCGTTTATGATCATTGTCATCGTATTTACCATTATTGCAACAGATTTTTAAGCTATTTTTAAGAATTTATACTTGACTTCTTCCGAAAAGATATTTTATCTATGATTTTATCATAAAACTGAAAAAATATTATTGCCATGAGAGGAATTATTTATTTTAAATTTCTTTTATATCATGTACAATCTAAAAACCTTTATTTTTCCGTATTTCTCCTATCTCCTGTCTCCTAACTCCTAACTCCTATCTTCATCAACCTCTAATTAAGCAGATAGTGTTTTGCTTCTTCGGATACCGCTACAGATTTATCTTCCGCAAGAATTGTTAAAACTTCTCGCGCTTTTTCCCCTCCAAATCTGCCTAATGCTTGGGCGACTCGATGACGAATTTGCCAGTCATCATTATTGGCAAAAGGTATTAATAAATCGATGGCTCGATCGTCCCCTAACTCCCCTAAAGCACCGATAGCAGAGGTTTTGAGCAATTCATTATCAGAATTTAAAGCATCTTGAAGTAAATCAAAGCCTTCGGGATGTCCTAATTCTCCCAAAGCTGAAACAATACTAAATTGAATTAACCAGTCTTCTGTCTCATAATAGACTTTTTTCAAGTCGGGAAAAGCCTTCGTTATTTTTAACCCTGCGATCGCATCCGCCGCCGCCGCTCGAACATCCGACTCAGAGTCATTATAAAGGGTGTCTAATAAAACTTCTAAGGATTTTTCAAGATTAAAATCTCCAAGGGTGTCTAGTTGAGAAATCGCTGCATAACGCACTCTTACATTAGGATCACTAATTATGGAAATTAATAATTCATAGGCAGTTTCTTTGTCTAACTGTCTTAATTCATTAATCCCTCGAATGCGCTCACCAAAATTCTCCGAATGTATCAATGCGTTTACTGATTCAGGTGTAATCGTCATAATTTAGTTAATTTTCAATAAGTGAATAGAGTCTAGTGAATAAGTATTGTTTCTCAATTCTGCATTCTTAATTCTTAATTCTTAATTCTTAATTCTTAATTCTTAATTCTTAATTCTTAATTCTTAATTCTTCATTCACAATTAATCCATTGCCATAGCTCGGAGAATATCACCTTGAGTTATAATACCGATTATTTTGCCATCATCATTGACCACAGGAAGACGGCGCACTGGTTTATCATGGAGTAATTGAGCCGCTTTTTTCACTGATTCAGTAGGTTCGATCGTGATTATTTTATCATTCATCACCTCTCCTACGGTTTGCCCTAATGCTTTATGTATCTCTTTTTCGTAACGATTCAAATTTTGTAAATAAATAATGCTATCTAAAATCATGATATAAGGTGGTGGTTCAACTCCTGTTTCTTGCCACATTAAATCAGTTTCAGAAATTATCCCCAGCAAGTTTCCTGTTTCATTAATAACAGGTAATCCACTGATTTTATTTTCAACTAAAATACTAATAGCTTCTTTTAAAGGAGTTTGAGGTGTAACAGTAATAGGATTAGGTGTCATCACCTCAGCAACAGTTTTATTCATAATTTTATTAATTTTAGTTTGTTAATAATGGTAATTGTATCAAAATTCACCGTCTGAATTTTTTATTTGTTTCAAATCTTTAGTAATTCTCCATTCTCAATTTTCCATTCTCCATTTACTAATAGCAACTGAGCAAATTAATTGTATATTGAATGAACAGCACTCTTACCTTTAGTAATAGGTTGAATAAAATAGAACATAGCCTAATCATACTGACAATAGACAATTAACCTAAAAGAGTACTTATTTTTAATTAATATTATAATTCGATCGTAGAGGAATCAAAATGACACAACCCGCCTGTCAATATCAACCCGGTTTAGAAGGAATCCCCGTCGCCCAATCCAGCATTAGTTTTGTCGATGGTAAAAACGGGATTTTAGAATATCGAGGTATAAATATTGAAGAATTAGCCCAAAAAAGTACATTTTTAGAAACAGCTTACTTATTAATTTGGGGTAAATTACCCACCAAAGAAGAATTAGCCACCTTTCAAGATGAAGTCACTCGTCATAGACGCATTAAATATCATATTCGAGATATGATGAAATGTTTTCCTGAAAGTGGACATCCTATGGATGCACTACAAACATCCGCCGCAGCTTTAGGGTTATTTTATTCTCGTCGTGCCTTAGCCAAAGAAGAATATATTAGAGATGCAGTCATTAGATTATTAGCGAAAATTCCCACCATGGTGGCGGCATTCGCTCAAATGCGCAACGGAAATGATCCCATTAAACCCAGCGAACATTTAAACTATTCTGCTAATTTTCTTTATATGTTAACGGAAAAAGAGCCTGAGCCTTTAGAAGCAAGAATTTTTGATGTATGTTTAATGCTTCATGCTGAACATACTATGAATGCTTCTACTTTTTCCGCTATGGTGACAGCATCTACTTTAACTGATCCTTATGCCGTAGTTGCTTCAGCTGTAGGTACATTAGCCGGTCCTTTACATGGTGGCGCGAATGAGGAAGTTTTGACCATGTTGGAGCAAATCGGTACGATCGAGAATGTTCGCCCTTATATTGAAGATTGTATTAAACATAAAAAGAAAATTATGGGTTTTGGTCATCGGGTGTATAAAGTAAAAGACCCCCGTGCTAAAATATTACAACAGTTAGCAGAGCGTCTATTTGAACTAACGGGCTATGATGATTACTATGAGATTGCTTTAGAAGTGGAAAAAGTTGTCGGGGAATATTTAGGGGAGAAAGGTATTTATGCTAACGTGGACTTTTATTCTGGTTTAGTCTATCGTAAGCTAGGTATTAAGTCTGATTTATTTACTCCGATGTTCGCCATTTCTAGGGTTGCTGGTTGGTTAGCGCATTGGAAGGAACAATTAGCAGTTAATCGTATTTTCCGCCCTACTCAAGTTTATATAGGTGAACATAATCAAGTATATATTCCGATCGAAGAAAGAAGCTAGAAAATAATTAACAATTAACAATTAACAATGTTGCCCCTCTTCAAGAATTTAGAGTTCAATTTATTGAACGTAAAATTGTTAGCCGTGTAATTCATTACACGGTGGGTTATTAATTAACTTCTCAATTATCAATTATCCATTACCAATTATTTTATAATTATGACTGATACTAATGATCGATCGATCGAACCTCAAGAGGAAAATCAAGAGAAAATAACCCCTTTTCGTTGTTTTACGGGGGCTTCCATTTCTGCGGGATTAGCTGTTGCGGCTTATTTGTTGACAAAATCAGTGATTTTGACTTATAGCACCATGCCCATAAAATTTAATAATCAAATGGCAATGAGTATCGCCTCCACCGTGAGAACATTAATTATGGGTATTACCACTATGGCAACCTTTCTTTTTGTCATGGTGACAGTCGGTTTAGTGGCTTTGGGTATTAAGTTAATTATTGATAATTATAAGTCGGTTAAATCGCTTTAGCAGATTTTCGCTGTTAGCTTTGTCAATTTATTACAAAGCGGTTTATTGGTGAAAAATATCACAGTTTTTTTTGGCTTGAGGATACGAAACCCAAGCTACCGTTAAAGATTAACAAAGTCTGTTACTTTTGTAACAACCCGATCAGCTCCGACTTTCAATAATTGATTCGTATAGTTTTGACGGAGAATTTCATCATTTTGCACATGGGGGGGTAAAACTCCGATCGAACTCCACTGTCTTTGAGGTTTAATGTTTTTAGCATTGGTAATCGTGGTTATATCCGCAACGGTATCCCCTAAATATACTACTGGTAATAATTCAGGTAAGGAGAATTTTTGTTCTATTAATTCTAGGGCTAAAAATAACCCCGTAGGATCAGGTTTTCCCGGTGCGTCTTCCATTGCCACTAAAATCGGATTCTCTAACCCTAAACGGTGTTTTAAGATATATTCGGCTGAACCTTTCGTTGCACCACTAAAAAAACCCCATGCTAAGTTATTATTTGTTAAAGTGTCGAAATAGGCTCGATCGACCAATAAAGGCTCAGTAGTAATATAACCTTCCCATGTTTCAGGTTGATCAAGCTGACTACCCCGATAAAGTCGTTGAAAAAAATTAACAATTTCTGGATAAGTATAACTAATTTCGCTTCTTAACTTACCTTGACTTTCATAGTAACGATAAATCAATTCTTGAGAGCATTCCCAATCATTATTCCAGATACCTTCTGCTTTCAGATTATCTATATCTTCCATAGTCGGACGATAAAAATTATTGGTAAAATGTTCTACAGTATCCGCTAATGCTCTACGATAAGAATTGGTTACATCTCGAATTACTCCGTCTATATCAAAAATAACGATCGATTTCATTAAATTTAGGGATTGTCTGATTAGTATTTTGGTTAGGGAATTAGGGAATTAGGGAATTAGGGGATTAGGAGATTAGGAGATTAGGAGATTAGGGAATTAGAGTACAAAATTGTTAATGGTTAATTGATTTAGTCAATAATGGCATTTAATAACACTTGAGTTAAACTCATTTGTGCCATGTCATCCATAGTAATAGTATCAACTATATCAAATTTCGCCCCAGCGTCCTCTAATAAATCATCTAAGGCTTTAAAATATTCTGTTGCTTTTTTGTCATTACCAATTTGAATAAAAGAAATCCCTAATTCTTCATCTCGATCGATTTTTTGAGTAGCGTCTATAATTAAACGAATAATCTCTTTTGGTTGATCTGGAATACCATCAGTAATAATTAACATGGTTTCTCCATTTTCTTTTGCAGTGCCTTCAGCCTTGCGTTGAAAATAATTATTTAGGGCATCCTGTAAAACACTTTTTAAATCAGATTTGCCCATAGGCTCATTTAAAGCGTAAATTTCCCTAATTTTCTCCGCCGTAACATTATCATATCTTCTAAAACGTCCCGAATAAAGATAAACTGTAATGCCGTCTGGATCAATTTCATCACATTTTTGAGCTAAAGCAAAAGTCGATTCTTGTGCAATTTCCCAAAGGGTTTTTCCCGTGCCATTATCATTGTTTAAACTACTACTTTTATCAATAATTAAAGTATAGTCTCTGTTAGTTACGATCGATTCAGTATCCATAAGTAAAAATTCCTGATATTTCTCTCTATCATGAATAATATAACAATCCTCAAAAGGTTGCGAAGAAAATTAGCTTCTGCCGTGAGAAATTATGAAAAACCCGAAAAATAATTTCATAAAAAACACATAAAAAGTTTTACAGATTGTAAATTATTTCAGTAAATCTTTTTTAAATCCTTAAATTTAAGCTAAAACGGAATTATCACTTTAACCTGACTATCTTAAGAATTATGGATAATGAGAAAAAATATAAAATGATTTGTACCCTTTCCTTTGGGGATATTTATGGACAAATTATTGTGTGGTTGGGAGTTATTTTTATTAGTCTTGCCAGTACTCTAGCTTTATGGAGTAGCACTCGTCAAATATATGCTTTTGCTACCGTTGGCATTGTCTTAGTTTTATCTTTACCTTTCTTACTCTTTGCCTTTGTCACAACGTTATTAAATCATATCGAGTTTGTGCCTGTGGAAGAAGTAGAATCTAATCGAGCTAAAAATCGAGCTAAATATATGCCGAAAACCGCAGAAGCAACTACTTAAGTTAATTAGGAATGAGGAATGAGGAATGAGGAATCAGAAAAAGCCTATAAAGAAAAAAAGAATTGAAACATTGTTAATTGTTCTCGATCGTGCTAAAAATGCGTAAGTAAATAATGCAATCAAAAATATTTTAAATTACTTATGTACATGACTCCCAAAAGTGGTTTATTACTACTTCTTTCTTCTGTAGCGGCGATCGCCTGTGTCGGCTCAATCTTTGAATTATCTTCAGGAGTACCCCAACTAGGACAAATAAATACTACCATTATTTTAGCCTTAAGTATTCCCCTTTCGATCGTCTCTTTTGTTTTAGCGGTAATGGATGCTAGGGCAAATTTAAAGTAACTTGGTAAAAATGTTGGGTGGGGTGTTAGGGTTAGGGAATTAGGGAATTAGGGAATTAGGGGGATTTTTTACTTACAGATTTTAAATCATCATCAAAAAACCTTGAAATAATCAATTTATGAAGGTAGTCTTAAAACCACCTTTTAGTTAATAAATTTTTAACTTTTTCTTAATCAAAACTTAATCTTAAAGTATCCTTAAACACATATAAATCAAGAAATCTATCTAATTGTCCTAGTAAAAATAAAAATAAAATATTATCTTATTAAATATGTTTAAAAAAGAACAAATTGTTTTAAAATTTAAGCTGTAAATAATTTGATAAGGTAATCGATCGAATGACTGACTTTAACATTAGAAGACGGGATTTTTTATACGGATTAGCAGGTTTGTCGGGTAGTGTTATCGCTAGTCAACTCCCCTTTGAGTCTGCTTCTGCTCAAGCCGTGAGAATTAATGGTGCTGGTGCTAGTTTTCCGGCTCCTTTATTTCAACGTTGGTTTGTAGAGTACAACAAAATTAATAAAAATACCCAAGTTAACTATCAATCCGTTGGTAGTGGTGCGGGAATTAAACAATTTATGGGCAATACCGTGGACTTTGGTGCTAGTGATGTAGCCATGAAAGATGACGAGATTGCGAAGGTTTCCCGTGGGGTTGTGCTTTTACCTGTCACCGCTGGAATGGTAGTTTTGGCTTTTAATAATAAAGATGTCACTACGATTAAACTGACTCGTCAACAATTAGCAGATATTTTCTTAGGTAAAATTACTAATTGGAATCAAATAGGTTCACCGAAAAGTAAGCCTATTCGAGTGATTTATCGTTCTGATGGGTCTGGGACTACTGGAGTATTCACAAAACATCTAGCCGCCGTTAACCCTGAGTGGAAAAGTAAAGTAGGGGAAGGAACTACAGTTCAGTGGCCTACGGGGGTTGGTGCAAAAGGTAATGAAGGGGTGACTGCTACCATTATGCAGACTGATGGCGCCATCGGCTATATTGAATTTGGTTTTGCCAAAAAAAATAATTTAAAAACTGCTCAATTGCAAAATAAAGCTGGAAAATTTGTTCCTGCTACCCTACAAAATGGTGCGGTATCTTTATCTCAAATTCAGTTACCTGCTAATTTACGAGCTTTTGCACCAGACCCCAGTGGAGAAAGAGCCTATCCCATTGTATCCTTTAGTTGGATTATGGCTTATAAAAAATATCCTAACGCCAACATTGTTGCACCCTTAAAACAAGTATTAACTTGGTGTGCCAGTAAAACGGGGGGACAAAAATTTAGTACTGATTTAGGTTATATTCCTTTACCTGATAACGTTATTCAAAGGGTGACGGCTGCCATAAACACTATTAGTTAATTCTCCTTAAATTATTTTATTCGTAATTTATTAGATTTCGATCTCAATTAAATTTTGAATAGCTAAAATCATTGTGGGGACGTAAAATTTTACGTTCCTCAATATTTTATAAAATTAAGGTAAAATAACTCAAAATGTTGATTTTTCTAAGTAGATTTAATACCGTCAAATATTATATTATTATTAGTTTTTTCATTTTATTATTATCTAGCAGTATTCGTCATATTTTATTTAATTCTCATGGTTTTGATTTAGGTATTTTTGATAATGGCATTTACTTAATTTCTCAAGGAAAAAATCCTTATGTTAGTTTTCGATCGTTACATATTTTAGGGGATCATGGTGCATGGATTTTATATTTAATTGCACCTTTTTATTTTATTTTACCTTCGATTTATTGGTTATTTATTATACAGGCTTTTACTTTATCGATCGCGCTTATACCTATCTGGCATCTAGCAAAATTAATGAATTTAACTGATGGAAAAGCGAAAACTATTTGTTTAATTTATCTGTTATATCCCCTTATATTTAATGTTAATTTATTTGATTTTCACCCTGAAGTAATCGCCATACCTCTATTTTTTACGGCTCTTTTATCGGTGAAATTAGAGCAGATTTATGGGTTTATTGGTTCAATTATTTTCATCTTAGGATGTAAAGCCGTATTAGCTTTAAATATCGTCATGATGGGTATCTGGTTAATCTGGTTTGAGGGTAAAAAAATCTATGGTTCGATCGCAATTTTTAGCGGTGTTTTTTGGTTTATTATTGCTACTCAATTAATTATTCCAGCCTTCAGTGGAGAAGAAGCCGCTGCCGTCAGTAGATATAGTTTTTTAGGGGATTCTGTGGGAGAAATTGCCCTTAATTTAATCTTAAAACCGCAGATTATTTTATCTTATTTATTTACTGGAGCAAATCTTGAATATTTATTTTTATTATTTATTCCTGTTATTCCAGTGTTGGCATGGCAAGAATTAACAGCTTTAATTCCTGCTATTCCTACTTTATTTCTCAATTTATTGACAGATTATCAACCCCAAAAAGATTTAGTTCATCAATATTCTTTACCAATAATTCCTTTTTTAATTATCGCTATAATTGCTAGTTTAGCGAATCATAAAACTTGGTTTAATTCTAGCCTGAAAATTAGAATTTGGTCTTTAATTGCTTTTCTGGCATTAGCAAAATATTTATACTTTTTTCCTAATAATTTATATCTGAAAAATATCCATACATGGCGATCGAGCAATGAAGCGATTAATCTCATTAAAAAAGAAGGTTCGGTATTAACTGCTCCTCAATTTGCCCCTCATTTAACCCATAGAGAAATTATTGGTTTAGCTATTGATAATATTAACTATGATTTGATCGATCGTTATGATTATATTTTACTTAATTTAGACAATCCCACAGGTTATATTTCTCAAGAAGAAATACAAAAATTAATTGAGTTTTTGAAAAGTAAAAATAACTTTAATTTAACCTATGAAAAAGACCAAATATTTTTATTTACTAAAATTAATTAGGGTTGAATAATATTCAACCCCGAAGAATAAATTAAATTTTAGATAAAGAAGATATTTTTGCTAATTTTGCGGATTCTAAACCGCCTAATTCCTCTAAACTAATCCAACCTTCCTTTAATAGTTGGGCAAAGGTAAAAATCAACATTGGTTCTCTGGCATCGTATTTGCCATCAAGATCATAGCGCTTTGCACTTAAAATGTCATGAACTTGCCATAGATGTTCCATATTTGTCATACTATTAACCTTATGCCGAACTTCAGCCACTAAAGTTTCAGTTTCTCGTTGATATGCTTTATTTAAAACTCGTTGGCTAATTTCTATTTCTTTAGTAGTCCATCCTGTTTCTGTGATTGTTGTGGTCATAATATTTGATAAAAAAAGGATATAAGAAAAATTAAATATTTTTATATCATATCAATATATTTGGTAAAAAAACAAAAAAAAGAGCTTCTCGTTAAGAAAAACTCTTTTAATTTATTAGGTATCTCCCAAAAATTAAAGTTTTAATGGCTAAAACTATTATAGAGAAGTAAAAATACTAACGGATTAAGTTTAATAATTCTTTGGGTGATGCTAATAAGTCAATAGCAACAAAGAAGATTTTACCTTCAGGATTGAGGAGAAAACGCCATGCAATATCCATGCCAACATTACCGCCAAACCAAGGAGTTTGTACTTTTCCTGTTACTTTAATTTGAGTAAAACCGCCGTCTGCTGGTTCAGTTACACCCTGTTGAGGAATTAGTTTCAGGTTTTGACATTCTTCTTTGAAGAAACGTAAAATATTTTCTTTACCGACGATGGGACGTTTGAAGGGAGGTTGTAATGCTCCATCGGCAAGGAATAATTCGATTAAGGTGTCAAAATCGTTAGCGTTTAAATTGTCCATATAATTGAGCACTGTAGCGTTGGTAACACCTTGGATGGAAACTTTAGTACGCTGAGAAATTTCTTGAGGAGGAGTAACGGGCTCGGCAATGGGGGTATAGTCTCCGAGTTTTTTGACATCGTAGCCCATGTCAACTACGGCGTTACGAAGTACGGTAATTTGTTGTCCAGATTCTAATTTTTTGATGGCTTCTAAAACGGAGTTGGCATTAGCAGAAAGGGTATAACCTGCGGGAATGGGTGCAACGATGCCTTTTTCCATAAATTCACCTAACTGATACCAAAAACCGAGTTTGATATTGGCTGACCAAATTGCATAAGTACGACAAATAGGGGTATCTGCACGATTAGCTAAATCACACATTACCTGTGATTGCTGTTGAGGTGTCATGGTTTTGATTTCGTTGAGGGTAGATTCCGCTAATATCATACTAGCAGCACCCGGAGCTGCGATCGTAATAGTTTTGCCCATTTCAAGGTAAGCAAACCAAATTAATGCTAGTTGATCTTCGGCACTTAATTGAGTGAATCTGGCGATCGTAGCTGGTACTACATCCGCCGCTAAGGTTTGAGGAAAGATTGTACGAGCTGAGTCAATAGTAAAAGGCATAATAAACACCGAATTTGTAAATTTCTGTAACTAATTTAACATCCTTTGTTAAAAAAATATTTAATTTTAAGGTGTGGATTTTGCGACAACGATCGAACAAAATATCGTGTTACCCTAGAGTTTGTGTTTATTTTCAATCCCTAATCGTAAATTTTGAGGGAAAAACAGAGAAAAATGATGGGTAATTACTTTGGTTTGGTGATAGCTTTGGTAATTATTACCCTGTGGATTTTAACGGTTGTTACCTATCAGATTAACGATTTAACTAAACTTAATTATCTGGTTATTTTACTATTAATTCTATGGCAAACTTTTTTAAATACAGGATTATTTATTATTGCCCATGATGCCATGCACGATCTTATTTTCCCTTCAAATCATCAGGTTAACGATTCGATCGGACAAATTTCTTTAATATTATATGCTTTTTTAGCCTATGAAAATTTAAAAGAAAAACACTTATTACATCATCGTTTTTCGGGAACAAATCTTGATCCAGATTTCCATAATCAGGATAATTATACTTTTTTAAGTTGGTATATAGAGTTTATGACAAAGTATCTCAGTCTTAAACATCTATTGCGTTTATCCGTACTTGTGCTATCGATCGTTTATTATTGTAAAGTTACTTGGCTTCATTTATTGCTTTTTTGGGCATTACCATTAATTTTAAGTTCATTACAATTATTCTTCTTTGGTACTTTTTTACCTCATCGTCATGGTAGCAAGGGGAAAAATGATATATCATCGATACAAAGTCTTCATTTACCTTTTTTTTGGTCATTAATTACCTGTTATCATTTTAGTTATCATCAAGAACATCATCAATATCCTTTTGTGCCTTGGTGGCAATTACCTTTTGTTGATAGTTACATTAAATCAAAAAATTAACTGTTATTTACTCCTCAAAAATAATCCTTATCACTTGTTACTATATTAGCAGGGTTTTTTCAATAATTAAGTTTTCCTCACAAATAAAAGCAGAAATAACCTTTAATTTATTTTGACTTTCCTCCTGATAATCAGTCATCGGACTTTTTAAAGTTTTGCCATCAATAGCAATATAATCTTGTTTATTTTCACCGCCATAAAAAGAATAAATCATCGGGTAAAAAAAATTGAAAAAAATCCTCTTCTTCAAGCCCCATAATAACTCTTATAATGGTAGTTAGTTCATATCTTTGTCCTCTTTTTGAGCGAAAATCTTTGACAAAAAGAAAAAACTGAAATAAGATGTTCATAACTTATTTTAAATAAACAAAAAAATAAGATGGACATGATTGATTGTATAACCAAAAAGTCAATCTTTTTTTTAATTTTGCCCCGACTTTGAAAAAACCCTGTTTATTAAGGGGGATTTAGAGGTATCAGAAACTTTTCAAACAACTTGTTAATTAATACTCATGAATTTGATGAAAAAAACTGTTTGTATAACATTAGGAACTCGTCCTGAAGCTATTAAATTAGCACCTGTAATTAAGTGTTTTCAAGAAGCTGAAGATTTTGACACCAAAGTAATTTTAACGGGGCAACATCGAGAAATGGTTAGTCAGGTGATGAAGTTATTTAACTTGAGTGCCACTGTTGACTTAGACATCATGCAGAAACAACAGAGTTTAAGTGATATTACCTGTCGCAGTTTGCAAGGTTTAGAAAAAATCTTTACAGAGATTAAACCAGACTTGGTGATTAGTCAAGGAGATACGACAACTGCTTTTTCTGCATCTTTAGCCTCCTTCTATCAACAAATTCCCGTAGGTCATGTGGAGGCAGGACTACGAACAGATAACATTTACAATCCTTTTCCAGAGGAAGCGAATCGCCGTTTAATTTCTCAAATCACTCAATTACATTTTGCCCCTACTACTTTGGCGGTGGAAAACTTGAAAAAATCAGGGGTAACAGGAGAAATTAACCTGACAGGAAATACTGTTATTGATGCCTTGTTATCCGTTGCACAAAAAAATCCTCGTTGTGATGTTGAAGGGTTAGACTGGGAAAAATATCGAGTTTTATTAGTGACGGTACATCGTAGGGAAAATTGGGGCGAACCTTTAAAAGACATCATCGCTGGTTTAAAGTTAATCTTGGCTCAATTTCCTGATACTGCTATTTTATTACCTTTACATCGTAATCCCATCGTGCGTGAACCCTTACAAAAAGAATTAGGCTCTCACGATCGAGTATTTTTAACCGATCCGTTAGATTACGAGGAGTTGGTAGGTGCTATTCAACGTAGTTATTTATTGTTAACTGATTCGGGTGGATTACAAGAAGAAGCTCCCAGTTTAGGAAAACCTGTTTTAGTGTTACGAGAAACTACGGAAAGACCCGAAGCTGTAACTGCTGGTACTGCTAAATTAATCGGAACTCGATCGAGCCAAATTTTATCATCAGCTAGTGATTTATTGGGCAATGAAGCTAATTATCAACAAATGGCAGAAGCCATTAATCCCTTTGGAGATGGTAAAGCATCGAGTCGTATTGTGGAAATTTCTAGGCAATATTGTTTTAGGAGTGAGGATAAATATTTATAAATCAAGCTCTTAATCCCCTAATTTCTCATTCCCCTAATACCTTCATCAAAATACTTTCCTCTCGACTCTAATTAATTCCTGAGATCAGTTAAAATAATTATTAATATTTGTAACAAAAATTAAAAAATCTTTTATTTTAAAAAATTTGCTCTCAGAATTATGATACAAAACCCTTTATTCAATAAAATTACTATCATCTTTGTTGTTGGTTTAATCTCTCTCTCTACATGGTTTTTCTCGCCCTACAGTAGTGCCAATGCGGTTAACAATCCTGAGTTGTTACCCTCCGAAGTTACTCCTGTGGTGGATTTAGCTAATTATTTGCCTGATTTACAAGAAGAAGCCTTAATTACAGAAATTGAGGATTTTGAGCAACAAACAGGATGGAAATTAAGGGTTTTGACTCAGTATGAGCGATCTCCGGGGCGCGCAGTAATTAAGTTTTGGGATTTAGATGATAAAAGTGTTCTTTTAGTAGCCGATGGTAGAGGTGGAAATATACTTGCTTTTAGTGTGGGAGACAATGTTTATGATTTATTACCCCGTACTTTTTGGATTGAATTACAAAATCGTTTTGGCAATATGTATTATGTAAGAGAACATGGGGAAAATAATTCGATCGTGGAAGCGTTAACTACTGTGAAGGGTTGTTTAGCTGATGGTGGTTGTTTAGTCGTACCCGGATTACCTCAAGAACAATGGATTTTAACTTTAATTACATCTATAGTAGGAGGAGTAATTTTTGGTTTAGCTGCCCTTCCCCGCAAACCCGGACAAGTTTTTGCTTGGCAATGGGTGTTAATTATTTCGCCTCTATGGGGAATTTTGTTTTTTGCCTTCGGCATGGGACCTGTTGTCACCCGTACTTCAGAATGGTTGCCTTTATTTCGTAATGTAATTGGTTTTGTTTTAGGTGCTTTAGTGGCTTATCTTTCACCTCTAATTAATGCTCAGGCATCTTCTGAAACCTAATCGGGAATTGAGAATTAGGAATTAATATACATCAACTATAATTCTTTTTATTCGATCGCAAAAGGCGACACTTGGTGATCGAAATAAAAATAAGGCTGACAAAATTAACACAACTCGCCTTGCAATCAGAGTAATTAATTGACTGCGACAATGAGAAAAAAATCAATCACTTGATTATGATATTTATCGTTTACACTATAAAAAGCGACTAATATACCAGTGTCAATTAATATTTGAGGCTCATGATTACGACTCATATTTTTGTTTAAGTTTTTCTGCTATTATTTCCAGCTCTTCTACAGTAGTTATGATATTTTAGTAGTAAATAATCGTTAAAAGTCTTGATATATAATAGGTTTAGAATTTTAAAAATGCAGATGTTATAAATTTACAGTTTGCATTTTACCTAATACCTAATACCTGACACCTTTTTTTAGACATAATTTATCATACTCAAAGTAGAAGTGCCTAATATATTAAGCCCCTAATATTTTTTACTCACATCAAAAATTTGATGATTAACTTAAGTTAAATAAGTATAACTACGCAAATTTTCTTCGTAGTTTTTGATTAAAAGTTGAGATTTTTCTAAATCAATTTGTTTTTCTAAGAGGGCATTTTCTGTTAAACATCTGAGTTTTTCGGTTAAGTCTTCCGCTGAATATTCGACATATTTTAAAACATCGGTAACGGTGTCTCCTTTTACTACATATTTGATTTGATAATTTTCTTCTTTATTCTGAATATGGATAACATTTATATCTCCAAATAGGTTATGCAAATTACCCATAATTTCTTGATAAGCACCTACTAAAAACATTCCTAAATAGTAGGGTTGAAAATTGGTGTTTTCCTTATTATCAATATCTTTTGCTTCTAGGGGTTTTAATGGATGTAATTCTAAGGCATTTTTGACATCTAATAAGTCAATAAATTTGTCAATTTTTCCGTCACTATCACAGGTTAAATCAGCTAAAACTCCTTTTACTGTTGGTTTTTCGTTCAATCTATGAATAGGTAAAACTGGAAATAATTGATCGATCGCCCAAGCATCAGGGGCTGACTGAAACACTGATAAATTGATATAATAAGTAGCAATCATTAAATCATTTAAGTCGTTTAAATCATCACTAACATAAGTCTCATTTTTGGTAATTTGATAGATTTTATGGCAACATCCCCAATATAATTGTTCTGCTTTAGCTCGATCGAGTAAACTTAAATAACCAAAGTTAAATAAACTAATGGCTTCATCTTTAAATTGCACCGCATCATGATACATTTCTTGATAATTTTCTTCGTCAATCGTCTCGTAAGTTTCCCATAAATTGCGGATAATTAAATGTTCTTTTTCTTCCGTAGGTTTAGGTATTTCTAAGGGAGGATTATTACTACTTACAACATTAAAAATTAACACAGAATGATGAGAAGTAATCGCTCTACCACTTTCACTAACTAAAATGGGAGAAGGGATATTGTTTTCATCACAGGTTTCTTTAACGGCGGCGACTATATCATTGGCATAATTTTGCATATTATAGTTTTTAGAAGCGTAGAAATTGGTTTTTGAACCATCATAGTCCACAGCTAAACCACCGCCAACGTCTAAATATTTCATTCCTGCGCCCATTTTGCTTAATTGCACATAAATTTGACTGGCTTCTCTAATGGCATCTTTAATGACGGCAATGGAGGAAATTTGTGAGCCAATATGAAAATGTAAGAGTTTTAAACAGTCTAATTTATCTTCGGATTTGAGCTTATTTACTACCGTTAAAATTTCGGGAATTGTTAAACCAAATTTGGCTTTTTCTCCTGTGGAATTACCCCAATGCCCTGAGCCTTTTGTTTGTAGTTTTGCCCTCACTCCAAGGTTTGGTTTTAGGTTTAATTTTTGGGCTAATTTTAGTATAATATATAGTTCACTTATTTGCTCGATAACGATAATTAAATTATGCCCTAATTGTTGTGCTAAAAGGGCAGTTTCTAAGTATTCTTTATCTTTATAACCATTACAAATTAATAATCTTTGTCCATTTTTATCCACTTCTAAGGTGGCTAAAGCAATCATTAATTCTGGTTTTGAGCCGACTTCCAAGCCAAAGTTATAGGGTTTTCCATATTCTACTAATGCTTCTACTAATTGCTTATGTTGGTTACATTTGATGGGATAAACTCCCCGATAAACGTTATCATAATTATATCGATCGATCGCCTCATTCATACAGTCATGTAACCGTTTAAGTCGATCGTCTAACATATCAGAAAAACGGATTAATAACGGTAAATGAACATCTCTTTTTTTCAAACTTTCGACTAATTCAAATAAATCAATTTTATCATCATCACCCCTAGTCGAAACCGCAATATTACCTTGTTCATTAATAGAAAAATAAGGTTCACCCCAACCTTGAATTTGATAAAGTTTATTACTGTCTTCGATCGTCCAAAAATCAGTCATAGTTTAAGAAAAAGTTAAGAAAAAATAGACAAAAAATTTAATACTATTATTATACTCTTAAACTGTCGTTATTTTTTCACCCTCACCCCTCTCCCAGAGGAGAGGAGTGCAAAAATACTAATCAAAGATCAGGCTTTTAGTTCATTCGTCAATAGATTCATTACTTTCACCCATAAGCTACTTATGAGTAAAATAGGCTTCTAAGGCTTCGGCAACGATTTGATTCATGGCTTTTTTCTGTTGAGAAGAAGTAGTCTTCAATTTTTGATACCATTCTTCATTAACACTAACACGATGCTCATTACGCTTTTTACGGACTTTTTTGTCTTTTGAAGTCACAGTTTTTTTCTTCCCAAATTTATATTTATCAGCAAAAGTGCGCAAGGCTTCAAAGCCAACTCGATGACAAAATTGTCCAAATGTTTCGTTATTTTCTTTATTATCACGGAAAAAGACGAATAAAGGTTCTAAAAACTTCTCTAACTCATTAACATTCAGTTTATCAACATAAACCTGTGCTAAACGAGTTTGATTTGGACATCCTCCCAACCACATTTGATAGACGTTGGGAGAGTCACCCACAAAACCTAATTCTGCCATATAAGGGCGGGCGCAACCATTAGGGCATCCTGTCATACGGATAACGATGTTTTCTTCTTTCATGCCCAACTTACCTAATAAACTATCAATTCTTTCGAGAATACTAGGTAAAATTCTTTCAGATTCTGTGGTGGCTAATCCACAAGTGGGAAGTGCTGGACAAGCCATAGAATAACGGGTAAGATGATTAACATTTTCGGGGTTAATTTCTACTCCATGATCCATTAAAATTTTACTAATATCTTCTTGCCATTGGGGTTCAATTTCGTAAAGAATAATATTATGATTAGCGGTTAAGCGAGTTGGCAATTCATACTTAGCAATGACTTTTTTGAGCGCTTCTTTTAACTGAAAATTTCCTTCATTTTTGACTCGCCCATTTTCAACGGAAATACCAATAAATAGTTTACCATCTCCTTGTTCATTCCATCCTAAATAGTCCTCATATTTCCATTCGGGAAGTGGTTTAAAAGCCTCTATTTTTTTGCCGAAATATTCTTCTAATTTAGCGGTAAATTTTTCTACTCCCCAATCGTTGATTAAGTACTTCATCCGTGCGTGACGACGATTTACACGATCGCCATAATCCCGTTGAGTAGCTACAACTGCTTTCACTAAATCAAAAATATCGTCTTTTGCGACATAACCAATCTCATCAGCACTACGGGCAAAGGTTTCTTCTTTACGATGGGTACGCCCTAAACCCCCTCCTGCGAGGATATTAAACCCTTGTAATTTTCCTTTTTTGTCCACTATAACCACTAAACTAAGATCATGGGTATAGATGTCGATCGAATTATCAGCAGGTACAGTAACGGAACATTTAAACTTACGAGGCATATAATGAGTACCATAGATAGGCTCTTCTGAGGCTTCAAAATTAGTACCATTGAGATTTTTTTGACGATAGGCTTTCACTTCGGGCGCTTCCTCCGCCGTAATCGCCTTTTCTCCATCTAACCAAATTTCGTAATATGCCCCCGTTTGAGGAGTGAGTAAATCAGCGATTTTGTCTGCATATTCCCAAGCGTATTGATAATCAGGGCGATTTTTATAGGGTGCAGGAGGCGCCATCACATTGCGGTTTAAGTCACCACAAGCGCCTAAAGTCGAACCCATACTCTTCACAATACTACCGATAACAGTCTTGAGATTCTTTTTGAGAATGCCGTGAATTTGATAACCCTGTCTGGTTGTCACCCTTAATGTCTGGTTGCCGTATTCTTCTGAGAGATTTTCAAGGGCGAGGTAGAGTTGAGGGGGAATAAAACCGCCGGGGTTGCGGGTGCGCAACATAAATTGATAGTCTTTTTCTTGTCCTTTCACTCGATTATCTCGGTTATCCTGTTGATATGAACCGTGAAATTTGAGGATTTGAATACCATCTTCGCTAAAATGGGTGGTATCTTGTTGTAATTCTGTAGCTATTGGCTCTCTTAAAAAGTTACTACGCTCTTTTAAATTCTCGACTTTGGAGGGTTTTTTGGGTGTCGTCACACTAGCTGTCATTATTTTCTCTTGATTGAATTTTGATTCTCTCTCTATTCTACTGCGATCGCACGATTCTTGTAAATAATTTTATGGTAAAAGATGATTAAGGCAGTAGTTAGCTTCTGCCGTAAGAAGCCCCACGTCCGTATTTTTCGGTAAAAGAACACACATTAAAAATTAAAATGCTCAAAATTTATCATAACTACTGTAGAAGAGCCATATTTTAAAAAGATTTTTCTTCTCATGGCATAAATTAACGAAATTAACTGGATAAATAAATAGAAATAAAAAACATCAAGTTTACTGGAGAATTAAATCATGACAGAGGCAAATTTATCTCAAAAACCCATTATCAAACCTGTAATTACATCGAGAGGAAATCTCGATGTTGAGAAAATTCAAGTAGGGGAGCATTTAGCAGAAATTCAATATTATAAAGTAGTTAAAGTTAACCATAAAACCATTAAAGTTGTTAGTGATAAAGGAGTAGAATCAAATATTGATAAAGATTTAGTTTTAGAGATGTATTCTGCTAGTCAATATCAAATAGAAAAATATATTACTCGCACGGAAGTTAACAATATTTTAGCAACTATTGGACAACAAATATTTACCGTTAACTTTAATAAACAAGTTAAACAAGATGATATTAAAAAGAAACTATTAACTGCTATTAAAGATGAAGAAGGAAATCCTCTTACTTATGAACAAATAGAGAAAAATTTAAAGACAATTAGTAAGGACTTAAACAAAGGAGAAGAAAGAACTTTCATCGGTTATTTACTGGAAATTAATAATGAAATGGGCAGAAGTAGCGCGATCGATTTAGAAATAGAAAGAGGTCAAAATCGTTTGCGTCAAATTGATCATCGTACTATTAATTATTTAATCTTTAAAAACACTAAATATCTTGTCAAATAAATTATTATGACCATACAAACATTAATTTCTTGATATTTTTAAATACATTTTGTCTTAACAATTTGAAATATAATATCGCATCATTTAATACACAATAAATATAAATATAATTAGGGGTTGCTGAAAAAGTCTTTTGATGAGGATAGGTGTTAGGTATTAGGTGTTAGGTTTTAGGTTAAAGAATGAAAAATCAAGGTTTTGAGTCCTTTTGTAATACAAAAATATAGAAATACTATTGAAAATAAGGTCAAAAGTGTTCACTTTTTGAATAAAAATCCTCAAAACTGAGCACTTTTTCATTAATGTATTATGTCTAAACTGTCGATTGTAATAGCTTTCTGATTTATTCAGCAAACTCTAATTACAAAATATAATACTAAATGAAACTAATGTCCTATAACTTTAGTAAATCAACCTTAGAGAAAGAATTAGAAGCGATTTGGGAGGATTGGGAGAAATTATTTTTGTTCATTGTTGCATAAACTAGATATTCAAAGTCATGCTTGGGCTTCTCCTCGCACATGGGAAATGGCGAATAAGTTACATTTTAATCAAATAGATATTACTCCTGCGGTGGGAGAGGGTGCAAGTGCGGAGTTTAATGCTTTTGTGGCGTTATATAAAAATTTACCTGATATTGACGGGATTTTAAAGGGTAAAGGGGAAAAAATCGACTTTCCCTCCGAAGCATCTACCCGTTATGCTACTGCCATCGCCCTTGCTATTAGGGGGAAAAATGCTGATGAAGCGTTAAATGGTTTTGAATGGTTAAGTCAAAAGGCAACAAAGGAATGGGTACAATTATTTGCAGTGGATTTAATTCGTCAAATGCAAAGCAAAGGGCAAATGGGGGCATTAGGTAAGTTGATTAAAGAAAATAAGGAGTTACAAAAATTCTTTAAAGATTTCCGTGATTTAGTGGGAATAATATAGAGTTTTTTTCAAAATAACACTTCAGTGCTTGTTATCTTTATATATATAGTGAATCTTAAATAAATTTATTTAAAACGATGAAGTCATTGACAGATTATACGATTATAGTTAAACCTGATGATAACAATACTTTTGTTGCTTATGTTCCAGCAATTAAGGGTTGTCATGGTTGGGGTGAAAGTGAAGAGGAAGCAAGAAGTGAGTTAAATAATGTTTTCTCAATGATTCAGGAAGAATATCTTGAGCAAGGAAAAATATTACCTAATGATGTCGAAATAAAAGTTGTAGCTCATGCCTAAGTTTTGTAAAAACTATAGAAAAAGTAGCAAAAAAATTGGGTTTTCAAAAAGTTCGTCAAAAAGGCAGTCATGCCCGTTGGCAACATATTGACGGAAGGGCGACAACAATTCCTATTCATGGTAATGCAGAAATTGGCGGTTGGTTATTCAAGGAAATTTTAAGTCAGTTAGGCGTGACAGAAGAAGAATTTAACCAACTTAAATAAAGAGGAAAAATACTAATGATTAAACAAACGTCACAAGATGAAGAAATAATAAGTGCTTCAAGGTTAAGAATGAGGGTAAAATCCCCCTTTTTTGCTACTTTAGCCCTATTTGCTCAGTTTAAAGCCAGTTATGCCATTGATACCGCCGCTACAGATGGTAAAACAGTTTTTTATCATCCCGAATATCTAATTTCTTTACCGAAGGCACAGCAGGATGGTTTAATTTTACATGAAATCTTGCACATGGCTTTATTACATACCATTCGCCGACACGATCGAGACTGTCAGTTATGGAATATTGCTTGTGATATAGTGGTTAACGGTTTAATCGCTGAGGATAAAAATTATGAATTACCCCCCAATGGAATCCGTAAACCTGAATGGGAAACTAAAAGCGTTGAGGAGATTTACGAATTACTCTTACAACAGCCTGATGAATCTAAACCTAGTCTGTTAATGCCTGATTTACTTAATCAACCTCTTGCCGATTCTGACAACGGGGAGAATAGTCAGCAAGAAAAGATCGATCGATCTGATAATATAGATGTAGAATTAACAGGTTCGATCGAACAACATAAACAAGCCCAATTAAAAGCCTATTGGCAGAATGCTATGCAACAAGCCAATATCGTTGCTCGAACTACAAATCAGGGCAAATTACCTGCGGGGATGGAAAGGCAGTTCAAAGAATTACAATCAGCACAAATCGATTGGCGTACTTATCTTTGGCGGTATTTAGTGCAAACTCCGACAGATTTTCAAGGGTTCGATCGACGTTTTATCTCTCGTGGTTTATATTTAGATACTTTAGCTGGAGAATCCGTGCAAGTATATGTTTGTATTGATACAAGTGGTTCAATATCTGATACTCAAATGAATTTATTTTGTAGTGAATTACTGGGAATATTAGGAGCATATCCTCATCTTCAATGCCAATTATATTATGCCGATGCCAACATTTACGGCGGTTATGAACTAAAAGCTAACGATGATATTCCCAAGCCTATTGGTGGTGGTGGCACATCATTTATTCCCTTTTTTGAACAAGTAGAAAAAACCAGAGACTTATGCTTACAAGGAGTTTGTGTTTATCTAACTGACGGTTATGGAGATTTTCCTAGAGAGAAACCCAATTTACCAGTTTTATGGGTAGTTGTGCCGGGGGGATTAGATATGGATAAATTTCCCTTTGGAGAAGTAGTTAAGATTTACTAGAGAATATTTATGACTTTAATGAGCAAGGGATAAAAATATCTCTCTACAAATAACTTAAATACTAACATTGTCTAACTCTTGTTCAGTCTTTCTTTTTTTATGGAATAATAAATTATCTAAGCCTTGATGAATGGGAGAAAAGTCTTGACTTGGAAGATTAGCATTGATTCACGGGCGGAGAAGGAATTAAAAAAACTGGATAAATTAGCGCAAACATGAATTTTATCGTTATCGATACCGAAGGAAGCGACACCCTCAGAGAAATAGCTATTATCAATCAAGACGGAAAGTTAATTTACGAAGCCTTTGTCAAAACAAGAGGGAGTACAACAAAAAGACTAAATCACAAAGCCTTAACAGAAATCATTAAAGACTTACAAAACATCTTACCGAATAAAACCATTATCTGTCATAACGCTCAACACGATCGAACTATTATTAAAAATAGTTTCCGCCGATGCCGCCAACAATTACCTCAAGCACAATTTATTTGCACCCTTGAATTAGCACAACAAAAATACCCCAAACTTAATAGTTATCAACTGGGCAACCTCTGCCGTAGATTCTTCCTGCAAGTGGATAATCTTTATTTTCAAAAAGTTCAAGCCCATCGCGCTCGTTATGATGCACAATTTACCTTACAATTATACTTATACCTAACTTCTCACTCTCAAATAGAAAATAATACACCTATGGCAGTCGAACAAATTGTAACAACACCATCAGTAAAAAATCCCTTTAGTAGCAGTCGTGTGGATGATCCCTATCAAAATCATTTAGACTTTGAACATATATACAGAAGCCAATTCTATCACCTAAAATCCCTAGTGGAAGAAATCAAGCAAGATAGAGAAAACCAACAGAGTCGGGGTGCATTGATACTCGGAGAAGCAGGAAGTGGAAAAACTCACCTGATGATGCGGTTAGCCAAAGCCACATTAATAACCCATCGCCTCTTATATGTGCGTCAACCCAACAATGCTAACTCCGTAATGCACCACATTTACTCAAGGATATTAGAAAGTTTTGCCCAAAGAGTTGACATCGAAGGCAGTCAACGCACCCAATTAGATTTACTCTTAGCTCGTGTTTTTACTAATATTTTAAAAATAATTCAACAGGAAGATAAAACCCAAAAATTAGAGCAAATAATTGAACAATTACAAAATGATAGTCTAATTTTGTTCGATCGATTAGGAGGAGAAAATACTCAAAAAAATAGGGATAATTGGCGATATATAGAAATTAAAATAACTCAATGGTGGGAAAGTAATTATTCTGCTAGTGGTTACGCACCCAATATTCTTAAAGGTATCATCAAATATTGTAGCTATAGAGATCCTAATATCAAAGATAAAATCAGAAGATGGTTAACAGGCAATGAATTAGACAGTCAAATTTGTGAGGATATAGGCTTAAATAATTGGCAAGAAGATAATCTTAGCAGAGAAGATTTTGCCTTAGAAGGAATCCGTTTATTTGGGCAATTATCTACCCTTGATGAACCATTAATTATTATCTTTGATCAACTTGAATATCTTATTCATCAACCCGATATTCTCACCAGTTTTGGCAATGCTTTAAGGGAAATTATAACCCATGTTCCCCATTCCTTAATTGTAGTTAATCTTTTCCCGGATCGTTGGCAAAGTTTTCAGGGGTATTTTGATGATTCTACCATTGACAGATTATCTATTAATCAACTAATTTTACAAACTCCTTCGGCGGATGAATTAAGAAGAATGTTAGCAATGAAATGCAAAAAAGTAGGCACAACTTTAGAGACATTATTTCAACCCCAAGATTTACAAGTAATTTTGAGACAATTTTCCATCAGAAAAGTAATTAATAAAGCATCAGACTATTATCATTATCGAGTTTTAAACTTACCTTTACCCGAAGAATTACCATCTAAAAACAATATCTCTGTAGAAGAAAAATTAGTTAGCTTAGAAAATGCTTTAAGGCAAATTGCCCATATTTGCAAACCGTTATTAACTGATAATAACGTAGAATTATTAATACCAGAAAACCAAATTAATGTTAATGTTAAAAGTCAATTAGAAGAGGAAAACGAAGAATTTAATCTTACTATTGAAATGAAAGATAAAAACACAATAAAAATTAATAATATTAAACAGACATCTTCAGAAAATAATGTACTCATATCTGTAGAAAACACCATTTTAAATTACCTAGAAGAAAATGAAGGTTTAATTGCTGACAATTATCACAATCCTTATATTATTACTGATGATGATGAGTATGGAAAATTAGTAACAATTATAGAGGCATTTAAAAGCTATGATTCAAGTATAAATATGGATCATTTAACTTTAGGGAGAAAGGTAATTCCAGAAAATTTATTAATCAACAAAAATAAGCTAAAATTAGCAGTTGGTTTTCTGAATATTGGTGGTTCAGCTTTTACTAATAGAATCAAAAATTTTAATCAATTGGTTATATCTAATCGTAATATTAAATTTTATTTATTAAGAGATGAAAAAGAGGGTTACATTACTGGAAAAATAGGATTACAAGAAATTGATAAGTTAAATTATACTGAAAATGGCTTATTTTTAATGATAGATAAAGAAGCAAGAGTTATTTTTGAATTAATTTATAAAATGATCGTAGCAATTAATCAAAATGATTTAGAAGTTAGTATAGTTGATGCTATTCAAGTTGTTTTAAATAGGTATGCAAATTACTGGTTAATCAGAGAGATTTTTGCTACTTAACTATTAGGCGAAAACATAGAGTTCGTGCAACAAACGTACAACTTCAAAAAACTTGATTTTTCATTCTTTAACCTAATACCTAACACTTCCCCTTCACCACTCATACTTTTTCAGCAAACCCTAGATATTGTAAAAATTGGGCGATCGAAACTCCATACAATTATGTTGCCCCGCTGGGGTATAATCGATCGACCAACCAAATTCATCCCTTAATTTGAGAAAAAAAATAAAACCCCATTGAGACTCCCTTTCAAACAAATCAATCTCATTACAGCTAATTTTCGTGTGCAAATTTTCTAAAGCTGAAGTCAAATCAAAAAATGTACCTTGATCCCAAATTTTAATCTGTAAATGATGAGGATTAATCTCTAATTGTAAACTAATTAATGTTTCTTGTTCGTGATGTTCATGGGCATGACGCACCGCATTAGTAAATCCTTCAATCAAAACTGTTTGAGCCTGTAACCAAATTTTGTCAGGGATATGTGATTGATATTGTTTTTCAAACCAATTTAATAAATTTTCTACTTCGTCAAGATTACTAACAGTTTCTAAGTGAAAATTATGATTATCAATTTTTTTTAACATCTTAATAGTATAAAAATTATTTGAGTAGTTCTACAATCCAGAAAATATAAATCTTTGACACTCATCAGTTAATTTCTATGAGTATTTTGTCGAAAAAAGCTCTTGTCATCATTTCACTTACCTTCAATGCACTGCTCTTGGACATTTTCAAGATAGATTATACTAATAATTGAGGCTAAAAATAAGGAGACATTGGCGATGGAGAGTTCATTTGTTAACAAGACTAAAACGGTTATTAATGTCTTTGTGTTCTTGTTGACTTCTATATTAATGATCCCATCCTCCCATAGTTTACCTTTATCTAAGGGCGATCGACTACAAGTTTCCATACCTAATGAAAAATATTTTGCAGGAGTCTATCAAGTTAATCAAGATGGGGCATTAGAAATCCCTTTTCTGGGTTCAGTGTCAGTGGTAGGATTAGAACCTTACCAAGTACAACAACAATTGTCTGAGTTGTTGATCGATCGAGGTTTTTTCCCCGCTGGAAGACTACAACTAAGTATCGAAATGTTGAAATGGTCGCCCATACAAGTTAGTATTAGCGGAGAAGTCTATCAGCCCGGATTGATACTCATTAATAATCGAGAAGAATCAGGCACGGATGTAAACATTTCCAGAGAAGCCCAACAGATAACAGGAGACTTTCCTTTAGGGCGTTTTTTAACCAATGCCATTCGATCGGCTGGAGGGGTTTTACCAACGGCGGATATAGAACAAATTGTCGTCAAAAGAGGAGAGTTAGAGACGATCGTTGATCTTTCGGGAGTATTTACTGGCGAACCAGTGGACGATATACCCTTAATATCGGGCGATCAAATTATAGTTCCTGCCAAAGACCATTTTCAACCCCAATTAGTTCGCCCTTCCGTCATTACTCCCCCCGGTATCAAAGTTTTTATTTCTAATTTGACGATTCCTGCCAATAGTAATGCCACCTCCGCCATCGGCAATCAACAAGAAGGCATTACTTTTCCCTATGGCGCTCGTTTTCATCAAGCGGTTATCGCCGCTAACTGTGCCGGTGGTATCCCTGATACCAATGCCTCTCGTATCGCTATGTTAGTCAGAGTTGATGTTCTGACAGGGGAAACTTCTGTCACCGAAAGAAAAGTTGAAGAATTACTCCGTGATAACAACGAAGATGACGATAATCCTTTTTTAATGGCAAGAGATGGCGTTGTCTGTTACGATTCAAAAGTAACTAGCACCAGAGATGTTTTCCGTACGATCGCCGATATACTTAGCCCTCTCAGCCCTCTTTTAATCTTTAGAAATATTTTTCGCTAATTTATCATTAAATTTTATGGTCAAAACTATACCATCAAATATAATCAACACCACATCGCAAAAACGAATTGGATGGAGAATTTTTCGTTATTTGGGAGTAGCAGCCCTTGCGAATGGAATGGTATGGGGATTAGCTCTTTATTATCTAAAAACTACTATCCCTAGTTATACCAGCGAACTCATCTTGAATGTAGCAGGAAGCGGACAAGGAGTCAATGTCAACTTACCCGATATTGGACAAGCGGTGACATCCACTTCCTCCGCTTTTGGTAGTTCATCTGATCCCAGAGAAAATTATAAACTAATCGCTTCCAATAGTACCGTTTTACAAGAAGCAGCCGACTCAATGAAATTACCCTTAGAAGATTTTGGCTTACCTCAAATCAAGATTATTAATAATACCACTACTTTTAAAATAGAAATAACGGGCAACACTCCCGAAAAAGCTCAACAAAAAGCAAGAGCTCTTTACCAAGCCTTAGCCAACAGATTAGATTTTCTGCGCACCACGGAACAAAACAGTCGCAATGAGGCGATTCAATCGGCGGTGAATGAAGCAGAATCAAAATTAACTAAGGCTCAAAGCCGTCTCTCAGATTATAAGATGCAATCGGGTTTAAGTTCCTCGGATCAGGTCGGATATTTAATTAATACGATCGAACAACTACGAAAACAAAGAGCCGAATTAGTCACTCAAACCCGACAATCAGAAGCTACATTAGAACAACTATCAAAAACGTTACAAACATCTTCCCCCGAAGCCTCAGACTCTCTTACTTTACAAAGTGATCAAGAATTTCAAAATAGTTTAAAAGAATATACCCAAATAACCCTAGAATTAGAAGCCTTAAAAGAAAGTCGAGGAGAGAATTATCCTGATGTATTGGAATTAAAAGACAAACAGCAAACAGCCCTTAATATCTTTTTAAAACGAGGAGAATCCTTACTAGGCAAATCCTTAGATCAAAATAGCTTACAAAATCTTAACCTAGACAATACCAGTGGTTTAGGCATTAAACGAGGAGAACTATATCAAAAAATTGTCACCCTAGAATCAGAACATAAGGGCTTTATGGGGCAACTAGAGGCATTAAATCAACAAATAAAAGAACTCGAAGCACGACTAACTATTTTAGTCGATAAAGCCCGAACTCTTGATTCTTTATTAAAAGAAGTGCAAATTGCGGAAGCTATATTTACTACCACCCTTGCGAAAGTGGATTTAGGCAAAAGTGATCCCTTTGGTTCATTTCCTTTACTACAGTTAATCGAAGAACCTAGTTTACCACAAGACGCAACATCCCCCAAAACAAAACTGGTAATCATCGGGGCGGGATTAGGCTCAATTTTAGTTACCTTTGGTTTAACTATTCTTTGGTGGAGAGCGCCTTTACAAGTAGTTGTGAAGAAAATTATCAAAAATGTTCTTGAGTAATAAGCTAGTTTGCATTTAAGTTTACTGGTGATGGCTAGGAAAAGGGTGATTCGACATACCTGACACCTTTTTTTAGATATAATTTATCATACTCAAAGTAGAAGAGCCTAAAGTCTAATTATTAGGAATAAAATTAGAGGGGAAAGGAATATTATCACCATATTCCCATGCAGTTTCTAACCATGATTGTTTGGCATCTAATATATTTTCCATCGCTTCTTCTAATGTCTCACCTTCAGAAATACAACCTTCTAAATCTTGAATTATTACAGTATATCCGCCTTCATTTTCGGGATAAAAAGTAATAGGATAATTTAAGTTTAAATAATCTTTTAATGTGGTTAATTTATCTTGAGTTTTCATTGAGTTTATTCTCCTAATTTTAATAACATTACTATTTGTTTAAGATAAGTTCTTTTAACGGTTTTACCGCCTTTTTTGGGTACGGTTATTTTCTGTCCTTGATTATTCCTAAAAGTATGATGACTACCCTTTGCTGATACTTCTTGAAAGCCAAAATTAGTAAGAATATAATAGACATCATCATAACTTAATTCTGGTGGATCTCTTAATAATTTATCGATTAATTTTTCTAACTTTCCCATAATTTTAATCTGAGTCTAATTCTTTGCCCATGCGATACTTTATATCATATAGCAATCCTAAATCATTTGTGAGAAATTACCATACATGCTTTAATAAGCAGGGTTTTTTTCAAAGTCGGGATAAAATTGAATTTTTCTTAGTCGGTTTAGCAGACACTTCGGCTACGCTCAATACAAGTCTCGACTACGCTCGATAACCGTGTAGTCGAACCATTAAATCAAATTTTGAGAATAAAAACGTCGTGCTGATTTAAAAATATATAAAACTTTATGAATTACAAAAATATTGTCGAAAAATTAAAACACTTAAAAAATAATCCCGAATTACTGAAAATAGTCGGTAATACAGGATGGCTTTTTTTCGATCGAATCTTGAGAATGGGTATGGGCTTATTGATAGGAGTCTGGGTTGCCCGTTATCTGGGAGTAGAGCAATTTGGTATTTTTAACTATGCCTTGGCTTTCGTTATCTTGTTTATTAGTATCTCAACTCTTGGTTTACCCTCTCTGGTAGTCAGAACGATTACAGAAAACCCTGAAGATAAAGATACCATACTAGGTACTACTTTTTGGTTGCAAATTGGAGGGGGGATAGCCAGTTTAATCATCAGTGTTTTGACTATTTTTCTACTCAAACCAGATGATTATTTAACGATTTATTTAGTGGCAATTTTAGGCTCGATGGGGATTTTTCGAGCCTTTGAGACGATCGATCTTTGGTTTCAATCTCAAGTTCGATCGAAATATACCGTTTTAGCCAAAAATACAGCATTTATTATCGCTGGGATTCTCAAAATAATTTTAATCTACCTCAATGCCTCCTTGATCGCTTTTGCTTGGGCGACTTTAGCAGAATTTATTATTGCAGGTATTGGTTTAATTATTGTGTATGAATCTCAAGGTTATTCTCTGAAACTATGGCGATGGAGTTTATCTTTAGCAAAAAAATTACTTAAAGAAAGTTGGCCTCTCATATTATCGGGCTTAACCGTTATGATTTATATGAAGATGGATCAAATTATGCTTGGTTTCATGATTGATGCTAATGCCGTTGGTTTATATTCTTCCGCTACGAAAATTTCTGAGGCGTGGTATTTTATTCCCACTGCGATCGTATCTTCTGTATCTCCTAGCATTTATCAGGCAAAAAAAGACGGCGATGAAGCACTTTATTACGAAAAAATTACTAAGGTATTAAAGTTTTTAAATATCGTTGCCATTTCCATCTCTATTCCCATGACAATTTTATCAAAACCATTAATACTACTATTATTTGGTCAAGAATTTAGCCCCGCAGGAACGATTTTAGCGATTCATATTTGGACTTCCGTATTTGTGTTTATGGGGCAGGGTACATTTCCTTGGTTTATTGCCGAAGGCTTAAACGATTTATCTTTTCGGCGAACTTTTTTAGGGGCGATTAGTAATGTAATACTTAATCTCCTTTTGATTCCTCTTTATGCTGGAATTGGAGCTGCCATCGCCACGATTATTTCCCAAGCCATCGCCTCTTTTTTGAGTAATGCAACCCATCCCAAAACCAGAAAAATATTTAAAGTACAACTTCGATCGATGTTTTAATTTTTATTTCGTTTAATGGCACTTTTTTGGATAAATCCGTTCAGTTTTAAGCCCCAAAATTCCAGAAAATTATACAAAGGAGAAGGCAATAAATACAGTAAATAACCCACGATCGAAGTTAATACAGTAACACGGGTATTAGTAAATAAAATCTTGTTGTAAGTAGAAAAGGCTTGATTAATTAATTTTACGGCGGTTTTACCATCCTTAAATTTAATAGCTTGACGGGCTAAATAGAATAACTGATGGGCTTTTGCAGGTTTTTCACAACGATCGATCAGATCAGGGGCATATAAACGAGTTTTTTCGATTACTTGCTCCCAAGAAGCCAACTGGGGAAAGACATTTGCCGAAAGCCCTTGTTGATTGACTCGATAAAGGGTTAATGTATCAGAAAATCCCTCTATTTTCCAAGCCGTTTGTAAGACAATTCTAATCCAACATTCTAAATCTTCCGATCGTCGAAAATCCTCATCAAAATAAAAATTCTCCTCCTCTCCATGACGGTTATCTGGAAAACAAATCTCCTCAAATACTTCTGTGCGAATCACGGGGGCTGAACCATTACCGATGGAATTTTCGTAAAACAAATGTTCTGCTGTAATATTTTGCAATCTAGGCATTTGATATGTACCAAGTAATTTATCTTGATTATCAATGAAAGCCGATCGACAAAAACTCACCCCCACTTCAGGATGAGATTCTAAATGCTCAATATGTTTTGCTAATTTATCAGGCATCCACATATCATCACCATCTAAAAAAGCTAAATATTCTCCTTGACTGTGGCGAATCCCCGTATTTCTTGCCCCCGCTAATCCTCGATTTTTTTGCGAGATAATTCTGATGCGAGAATCCTCAAACTGCCGACAAATATCCATAGTTCGATCGTTTCCTTCATCATCAATAATCAATAATTCAAAATGAGGATAGGTTTGACTCAAAACCGAGTTAATAGCTTGAGCAATATAGGCTTCCACATTATAGACAGGGACAATTACAGAGACAAGTTTCATATATAAGTGAGTAGGCAAAATTAATTGTATGTTTACTTTATGAAAGGCAAAAGGCAAAAGGCAAGAGGCAACAAAGATGTAAGTTATTTTAATTAATTTTAAAATTCACAATCTATTTTGCATGAGTACTTACAATCTTCCTGTCTTCCTGTCTTCGGAGTCTTCCAAGTCAGCCCTCACCTATTTTTATAGTTCACTCAGGTTTCACTCAAGCCGTTTTTGTGAGTAAAAAGATGCTGATTCTTCCCCTTGAGTGCATTCTTCAGTAAATTTGATTAAATGATGTGACACAAGAGAAATGTGTATTATACTCTCAATATCAAGGCTTTTAAAAGCAGGTATAGCCATTTTCCAGAAGATTTGACGATAATTACTCAACACCCCAACACGCCAGAGTAAATTACCTAATATTTGTAATCCTTTTTTAATATTACTCCATGAGGCTCGTTGAGAATCTGGAATTTCTAAGCGATTAGGATAGGTATGTTTGGCATTATAGGCAAACCTTTCATATAAGTATTCGGGATTATAGGCGATCGAAATACACCGTTTCCACATATTAACTACTTCTTCATAGGGCATGAGAAAATCAATATTCGACTCTCGACTATCTTCTTCAATAATGCGTCCTTCTTTTGCTAAACGATTCCATAAAGGAGTTTTGGGCAAGGCGAAAAGTAGATTAATCGTTAACACAGGTATTTGAGAAGCCTTGATAAACTCTAGGATATTATCTGCCGTTTCGGGGGTATCCGTATCAAAACCGATGATGATACCAGACACCACTTCTAAACCATAACGATTAAAGGTTTTTACCGCTTCCAAAATGGGCATACTGAGATTATGTTGTTTAGAAATCGCTTTTAATGCCGAAGGCTCAGGGGTTTCAATACCACAAAAAACGGTGGTAAAATAAGCCTCTCGCATCATTTCTAACAATTTTGGACTTTGGGCTAAATTCAAGGTTGCTTCACAGGTAAACTCTACAGGATAGCCATTTTTTTTCTGCCAGTCTATCAAATGGGGTAACAATTCCATCAAAGCCCGTCTATTACCCACAAAGTTATCATCCACAAAATAAATCGCCCCCGGATTACCTGAAGCCAACATGGCATCTAATTCCGCTATTACCTGTGAGGGGGTTTTTAAACGGGGAGAATTGCCGTACAATTCAGGAATATCGCAAAATTCGCAGTTATAAGGGCAACCACTGGAAAATTGAATATTGCCCAGAAAATATTGCTCTAATTTGATTAAATTATAGGCGGGTATGGGAAATCGATCGAGGGGTAGTCTTTCAACGGTTTCAAAACGTATTTGTTGAGTTGGTCTTTGCGTATGCTTATCTAAATATTCTATAGCTCGATCGGTGGCATCTCCTAATTCCCCTAAGTGTAGCAGATCGAAATCGGGGTAATATTCAGGACAACCAGAAACGGAAGGTCCTCCCAATAAAGTTATTTTACCCTCTTGATGCGCTAATTCGTTAATGTGATTAATACGAGGTTTTTGAATGTGCATCCCACTGACAATCACTGCATCCGCCCATTGATAATCAGCTTTAGTCGCCATGGTAATGTTTTCATCAATAAATCTCACCTCCCATGACTTAGGAAGATAAGCCGCTACCACTAAAATTCCTTGAGGTGGCATAAATCCTTTCACCCCTTTAATTAACGGATAAGCATGGTGAAAAGTACCGAACGATCGACTATATTTAGGAAAGACACATAAAATTTTTCTTTTATTTTCGGGAATATAAGTTGTCATCAAAATTCAATCCTCACTAATTCAATATTTTCTTTTCTGACTCAAGTAATTGAGTTAGTTTAGAATCAATTGTAATCTTTATTCAGGGTGTTTTTGACCTGAGCTTAATTTTTTTCTTTGATTGAGTGAAAGTCATCCACTACCTTACCCATCGGCATTATTTTTACTAACTTCTTGATTATTTTCATAACATTTTTTTTGATGATTATGTTTATCCTCGTTTATTCTAATATTGAATGAATTAGAAAAATCCTCAAAATTTTTTCTCACGATCACTTTACCTATAGAGCTTTTATTTATAACTAGACTTATGAAAATTCAATACCTACTATTGTCAAAACTTGTTCTTACCTTAGGTTTTTGCCTCGATTCCCCTGCCTTTGCCGATGATACTAGGGATTCTTGGGTAGTTAAATCTCCCATTAACACCGACAATCTTGCTCCCAACAATAGTTCTCAAGTACTGTTTTCTCAAGACAATACGAATCCTGTATCTCCTACCCCAGAAAATTCCATCGAAATTGAAACCAGTAAACCAGTAGAATATATCTTAACACCTCTACAGTTGAAACCATTAGACCCCATGACGATCGAAACTGCGAATATTTTACCTCAAGGGGCATTATATACCAGTTATGGAGTTAACCTATTCTCCAAAGGTTCGGAAGGAGGAGGTATTGGCTTACAAACCTATAACGCCTCGATCGATTATGGTATTAGTGATAAGTGGCAAATAGGGGCAGGTTTATCATTCTTTGATGATACTTTAGGTAGTCGATTTAACGGCAAACCTACGGATTTTGGCTTTTTATCCTTTGCACCCAACTTCAAATACCAGTTTATTAACGAACCTACCTATAATGTAGCGGTAGTTGGTTCTTTAGAGTTTATCAAAATTACAGGAGAAAATGGCTTATTCACTCCCACAGATCGATCGAACTCTAGTACTACTGTTGGGGGAACAGTTCAAGTACCTTTGACCTATAACTTTGGCAACACCTATCAATGGCACGTTGTGGGAGGTTTAGCTATTTTTCCTGATGGTATTAACGGAGGAGGAGATTTCTATGGTACATTTTTCAATCTGGGTACAGGATTAAGTTTCAAATTTGACGATCGTATTGGCTTTTTTGCTGATATAAACGTACCCCTCGGCCCCGGTGGCAACAGTGTTAATACCAGTGGAGACATCACCAAAAGCGTTGTGTGGAGTGCAGGGTTAAACTATTTACACAGCCCCAATGTCGGCATTGATTTATCCATCACCAACCGCTTAGGAAGTACCCCCGCTACAAAACTATTATCCTTTCTTCCTGATGGCGGACCCGTTGGCGTTGGTTTAAATGTGCGCTATACTCCAGATATTGGTCAAAACTATCAACGTAGTTTCGACAGTCGCCCCATACAACCTTTTTCTCCTCGAGATAAGCAATTATTATTTGATGGTATTATTCTAAGTAGTCCAAACACCATAAGACAAGGGATGTTTTCTTTTGATGGTGGTATCGGACCTAGTCTTAATTTTGAGGTAGGCTATGGTATGAGTGATAATGCTCAATTAGGCTTTATCGGACAACAATTAAGTGATAGCGATGAACCCATCGGTAATTCCTTGAAGTTGGGAGGTTCAACCAAAATCAGATTTTTAAGTCAAAGTCAAGGAGATCCTTTTTCCTTCGGACTTCGAGGAGCATTCCAAGAAGCTACTGGTAATGATGATGGAGTAGGTGCATTTACCGCCGAAGCCTCTTTTGCCTATGAAATCAATGATCAAATAGCCTTAACATTCAACCCCAAAGCAGGATTATATGGTGGAAATAGCATTCTGGGAGCAGGTTTAGGATTCAACCTACAGGCATTTTCAGGCTTCCAAATCATTGGAGAAGTAACCCCCATGTTGAGTAATGATGCGACTGTGTGGGCGGCTGGCGCTCGTTATATGCCACCTAAAACCAATGTGGGAGTAGGAATTTATACCACCAATGCCGTAGGTACAGGAGATATTGGTAGTGTTATTACCCAATCCAATGGCAATGTTAGTGTTGGTGTTAATATTATGTGGCTATTTGGGAATAATAATAATTAACCATCAACAAAATATCCGATCGTCTTCTAGTCTCCCAGTCTCCTAGTCTTCTCGTCTCCCTCTTTTCGGTTATCGTAATGTAACGAATCTTTAAGTTCGGTCATCACCCTCCTAGGGGGATAACAATTATATCTAGTATCCGTCATTATATAAATAAGTACTTAAGAAAACTTAAAAAACTCTCAGCTAACTATTGACTACAATTAAGATATTAGCATTAAGATAAAACTAATATCATAAAAATAAAAACTTCGATCGTGAACTTTTATTAATCAATTAACGTCTAAATAGAAACTGAAGCATTCATATAAATAATTATCAAAAGTCATAACGACTTCGTTTTAAATCAAAGGTTGCTTGTCGAGACAATCTATCAAAACCATGGTTCGCTTGAATTAGGAGAATATAAGCCCTATGTCCACTGCTAAAATTACCGCTAAAATAAACGAAATTGACAAGAGAAAAGCCACTACCGTAGATATGGTGCGTACCTATCTCCAAGAAATCGGTAAAGTACCTCTTTTGAGTCATGAGCAAGAGATTGTTTTTGGAAAACAAGTACAACAAATGATGGCATTATATAATATTAAACAAGAATTACTCAAAGACTTAGATAGAGAACCAACTACCGAAGAATGGTCGATCGCATCTAATAAAACTCCCGATGAAATCAAAAAGATTATTCATCAAGGAAAACGCGCCAAACAAAAAATGATTGAGGCAAATTTGCGCTTAGTTGTGGCGATCGCCAAGAAATATCAAAAAAGAAATATGGAATTTTTGGACTTAATCCAAGAAGGAAGTCTCGGTTTAGAAAGAGGAGTAGAAAAATTTGATCCCACCAAAGGCTTTAAATTCTCTACCTATGCTTATTGGTGGATTCGTCAAGCTATTACCCGTGCCATCGCCCAACAAGCTAGAACCATAAGATTACCTATTCATATTACAGAAAAACTTAATAAAATCAAAAAAACCCAAAGAGAATTATCTCAAAAACTAGGTAGAAGCCCCTCACCCTTAGAGATCGCCGAAGCCCTAGAGTTAGAACCTGCTCAAATTCGAGAATATTTCAGTATTGCTCGTCAACCCATCTCCTTAGATGTGAGAGTAGGAGACAATCAGGATACCGAACTATCAGAACTTTTAGAAGATGACGGTATTTCCCCTGATAACTACATCACTCAAGAATTGATGCGTCAAGATTTACACAAATTGCTCGGAGAATTAACTCCCCAACAGCAACAAGTAGTAAAATTCAGATTTGGCTTAGAAGACGGCAGAGAATTATCTCTAGCTAAAATAGGACAAAGAATGAATATCAGTCGAGAAAGAGTACGCCAATTAGAGCAACAAGCCTTAGCTCATCTGCGCAAGAAACGTAGTACCGTTAAAGAATACATGATAGCCATGTAAAAGTAGGGTGGGCATTGCCCACCTTTTTTATTAATTCTTAAAAATGACTCTACTTTTTAGCGATGAAAATTAATGAAATATTTTCAGAAAGAAAGGTTAAAATATGACAATTATTACAGTTAAAAGAAGTGAAATTCCACCGATGACAGAGCAAAGAATGAAAGAGATTATAGCAATACCTGACGAAGATATTGACTATTCCGATATACCCGAATTAGATGATGATTTCTTTAAAAATGCTCAATCAGTTAATTATGCTAAAGCTGAAAGGTATAAACCCATTACAAAAAGAAAGTAACTCATTGAAACTTTTGTGTTTATAAAAAAACGGGAGTTTGAGATTCCGTGACACGGGCATATTGCCCGTATTTAGCTCAAAAATTCTATCAGAATGTGACATCTCCCACACTGACCTACGGTACAGATGTTGGCTTCTTACCTCACGATAAGACTTTTCTGTTTTAACGGGTGTTTCTAGCCCCATAGACAAGTTGTATATAAGACCCCGATTCATTGCCCTCCACAGACTTTGACCGACTGCCCATCGGCTTCAATGTTTTAACCGTGTTAGTCCCACGCTATGCACTGTTCACCAGTTTTTACTGTACGTTTGTGTCATGTGGTGAGGTGGTTAGCCTATTTTTCATCTTAGCACGTCACTGGCGATTACCAACCACACTTGTTTAATTATTTTTTCTCGAAAACAAAGTGTGGGGCTTCTCGCCGATTAAGCTAAAAATCGTCAGGAATAATCCACTTTGGAGGCTCACTCATTTTCTTTAATCGAGCCATTTCTGCCATTTCTAGCATTTTATCAAGGGAAGTATTTTCCAAAAACTGAGAAGTTTTCGCCACAAATTCTTTATTGGGACATTCTTCTCCTAAAATACAGCCATTAAGACATTCCACCTGACAATTTATTGTTTTATTCATAAAAACTCCTTTAATAATGGATAATAGATAATTGTTGACGATAAATTATATATTCTATTTGGTTAGGTAGGTATTATGTTTAAAAATGTTATCTTTCCCATCGATCAAAGTCGAGAAACTAGAGATGCTGTGGCGATCGTCAGTAATATAGTGAAAACTTACGAGAGTAAATTATTTTTACTATCTGTAGTGGAAAAATCCACCCAAGACGATCCCATCATGAGTAATGAAGATACTGTAGCGCAACTTTTGGCAGGAGCAAAAGAATTATTTGCCCAAGAAAATATTAACGCAGAAATTATTGAAAGGGAAGGTATGGCTTCTTTTGTGATTTGTGATGTAGCCGATGAAGTGGAAGCGAATTTAATCATTATGGGATGTCGAGGCTTAGGCTTAACCAAAGAAGGGGTGGAAGATAGTGTCACTAATCGAGTGATTAATCTTGCACCCTGTCCCGTCTTAGTTGTACCATAGTTAGAATTTAGAGTTAAAAACCTTAATAATAAACATAATTGCCCCATGATTTCTTCCTCCGAAGTTAATTCTCCCCCGATGATGCAAAGTATTCTTAAATTATTGCGTTGGGATAAACCTGCCGGGCGACTGATTTTGATGATTCCTGCTTTATGGGCGGTGTTTTTTGCTAGTATGGGACATCCTCCCCTGTTGCTAGTAGGTATCATTATTTTAGGTAGTTTAGCTACCAGCGCTGCCGGATGTGTGATTAATGATTTATGGGATCGTAACATAGATAATCAGGTAGAAAGAACTAAAACGCGCCCTCTTGCTTCCCGTGCCTTGTCGGTGAAGGTGGGTATCATTGTTTTTATGATTAGTTTAGGTTGTGCTGGGGTTTTAGCATTCTATCTTAATACTCTCAGTTTTTGGCTTTGTGTGGCTTCTGTACCTGTAATTATTTGTTATCCTTTGGCTAAACGGGTTTTTCCGATTCCTCAGTTAGTTTTATCTATTGCTTGGGGTTTTGCTGTGTTAATTAGTTGGAGTGCTGTGACAGGTAATCTTGACTTCAATACATGGGTGCTATGGGGTGCGACTATTACTTGGACTATGGGCTTTGATACGGTTTATGCTATGGCAGATAAGCCAGATGATCTCAAGGTGGGCATTAATTCTAGTGCGATCTTTTTTGGGGATTCGGCGGGGGAGGTAGTGGGGTTATTTTTTGCTCTCACTGCTGGTTTATTTGCTTATTTAGGCTCGGCAAATGGGTTTAACCTCTTTTTTGGTCTAGCATGGTCGATCGCTGTGATTCTGTGGGTAGGGCAGTATATTGCGTTAAGAAAATCTAATCAGGAATTTGTTAATTATGGGCAAATATTTAGTCAAAATGTTTGGATCGGTTTTATTTTATTATTGGGTATAATTTTTGGTAATAATTATTAATTGTTAACTGTTTTGAAGAATTGGTTAGGCTTAATTATTGGTAATTCTCGTCTCCATTGGTGCTATTTTGAAGACGAGAAAATGTGTCAAACGTGGAATACTCCTCAAGTGGATTCTTTACGGGAGTTACCTCTTGTGGTCGATCGAACTCTTTATGGTTATCTTAAAGAGAAAATTCCTTTATATATCGCTTCTGTTGTGCCTTCGGCAACGAAAATATATCTTTCTTTATCTCAAACTAGAATTATTGATCCTACAGTAATTCCTTTACTAGATATTTATTCTACTATGGGGGTCGATCGAATTTTAACTCTCTGGGGCGCAGGATGTAATTATGGTTTTCCTTGTCTTGTCATCGATAGTGGTACAGCATTAACTTTCACTGGTGCAGACGAAAACAAAAAATTGATAGGGGGAGCAATTTTACCCGGTGTAAGATTGCAGTTACAAACCTTGTTTTTTAATACGGCGGCATTGCCTGAAATCGAGGTTATTCAGGAGATAACTCCCCGTTGGGCAAAAAATACTCCCTCAGCAATTCAAAGTGGTGTTATATATACGATCGTGGCAGGAATAAAGGATTTTTGTCAAGACTGGTGGCAACAATATCCCCAAAGTCAGGTTATTTTGACGGGAGGAGATGCGGTGTTATTAGGGGAATATTTACAAGCAATTTCTCCAGAAATTAGGAATAAAATTAATGTAAATACTAACTTAATTTTTCTCGGAATTAAAGAATATTTAAAGAAAGAAAAATGAGTTGATGGAATTTATATTGATCTAAAATCCACTCTGAAGCACGATCGATTCATAATTTAGGTGTAAATCCATTAATTTTTTACCCCAATTTGCCCACTGCCAAAAATTATCATAAAAGGGTATTCTCGGAAATTTTCTTTTTAAATTTTGCTCCTATTTTTCCTTATTTCTGCCCTCGCCCCTAACCCCTCTCCCATTGGGAGAGCAGAGCTGTTTCATTTTCAAATTTTTGGTTAAGAGGGAGTAATGAGTAATGAGTAATAAGTAATGAGTTTTGATAATTTACTATTATAAATTGATTATTTCAAAATTTATTATTATTACCTAAAATCTTAAAACAAAAAAACCCCCTAATCCCCTAATACCCTAACACCCCAACATTTTTACCAACTTACTTTGAAACAGCCCTGCGTTAATTAGGGGGCTTGAACACGAATAACGTTATCTTCAGGCAAATAGTCTTTATATTGACCATTTTCTGCTAAGATTCCCACAATACTTAATTCTGCATCAGGATCGATGTGTAAATCTTTCCAAGGTACAGAAATTTCAATACAGGTATCTAAGGCAACTTTACCACCACAATAACGAGAGTGCCAGTTACCATCTTCTCCTGCTTCCTGTAACCAGATGGTTTGAGTTAACAAGTTGACGCACAAATGATGATGATAATAGTAGTTAAGGGGAGGGGATTCTGGCATATTAGCAAAAGAAAGTTGATTATTATGGGTTAATCTGCCCGGATAAAACCAAACTAGGTGTAATTCGGAGGGTAAATCTTGCCCTGCTTTGACTCCCGGTTTAAGATCAAAACGCAGATAAAAGTTAAGGTGATCCCACCCGTAAAATATCGCTGGAATGATACTTGCTTTGTGCATTGTACCCCTTGCACCACCAATTTTGATTTTTCCTGCTTTATCCCAATCTTCCTCGTCTCCTTTACCATCTATGACGGGGTGAATGAAACTAGCAGGTTGATAATCGTTAGCCAATTTTTGCTCTACTTTGACAACGGGGGCGTATAAGTATTCGGGAGGAGTTTCATCTAAGGTTTGATAAAGGGCGATCAGATGTTCTCTAAAGAGTTGATCAAACATGGCATCATGGTTGGAGTGATGGGGATCACCAAACCACCAAAACCAGTCTGAACCTTGGGCGGCGTATAATGCTTCCCATGCTTGGGGGTTGGTTTCTTCTGTTGCTTCGGTATGTTTTGCAAGGGTTTCTCTGGCGGTTTGGAGATATTCCCACGCTTTATTTTTGGCTGGATCTCCAATCCATGTGCTAAAGCTACCGTCAACCCATGAGCCACTATGTAAACTGCTACTATTGAGGGTTTCTGTGGGGGGAAATTGATCGATAAATTCAGACACCGTAACTAATTTGATTTGGGATTGTTGAGATAGGCGACTGTAAAGGGATTCTAAGAATAGTTTCCCGTCTTTTTCGTAAAATTCCCAACAGTTTTCCCCGTCTAGGGCGATGGTGACTAACCAAGGGTTATCTAAGGTAGTTTTATCTCCCCATTGTCTTTCTTTCAATCTTCTAGCAATGGCTTCTAAATGTCCGATTAAGTCTCCTGCGGCTTGATCTGGATTCATGGCGCCGTAGGTAAAGCCGATTAAGTCTGATAAACGGTGATCTCGAAAAACGATGCTCAAGTCACCTTCAGGGGTTTCTAATCGATAGGGGCGATATAGGTATTCGGGTTCGTATAAGTTACCCATTTCGTCACGATGGAAAAACTGATTGATACTCCATCCTAAAACCGCTTCATCGGAGCATAACCAATTAAAACCTCTCTTGGCTACATGGGGCAGAATTGAAGGGCTGACGGACTGTTCACTGGGCCACAATCCTCGGGGAGATCGATCGAAACGAGATTCATAGATACTCCATGCTTTATTGAGATGACGGGGAATGTCTTCTTCCCACTGAAAACGGCTATTAGGTAACGTCATGTTCGGGATTGCCACTCGTCCAGCGTTGGTGTCCGCTAACAGGGGTAAAATGGGGTGAGTATAAGGAGTCGTGGTGACTTCTAATTGTCCCGTTTCCTGCATTTTTTTATGTTGGGGAATGATACGAGCGATAATTTCCTGTTGTTTAGCACAGATGTTTTTTCGATCGAACAGAGTGAAATTTTTACCCCGTTGTAACCATTCAGCAATTTGCGGATCATCCCAAAAAAGAGGATCAAACCATGCTAAATTGTGCCATGCCAACAAATCACTATAATCTTTCTCAATCCAACGCTCATAGCACCACTGATTTCCATGTGAATTACGCTCTTGATAAAGTTCTTCATAACGCGCATGGGGGCGAATGAGATGATAATGGTTAGCATCGAAAAAATGCTCAATGATGTATTGTTTTTCTTCTCTAGTTAATTCACTCACAGGAGTAACAGTTAAAGCCAGATAAGGATCGATCGCGCTACCGTTGGCGTATTCTTCTAACTGTAGAATCAAAGAAGGCACAAGGTTAACCGTTTGATGTAGTAAAGGATATTTTTCGAGGATTAAAACCAAATCGAGGTAATCTTTGATACCGTGTAACCTAACCCAAGGTAAACGATAGTTTGCACCAAAATCATCCTGAGAGAGACGAGATTTATAGAGGGGCTGATGCTGATGCCAAATAAAAGCAACGTAGAGAGGGTGAGCCATAAATTTTAAGGAAGATATAAATAATCTTTATGAGTTTATCCTAGTCAATTTTTTTTTCTTTATAAATATCCCTTAAACTTTCTTAACGTGAAGTACCTATGCTAACCTTCGATATAGCGTAGGTTTCTCGTATCATCTGCCATTGCTTTACAATACTCTGAACTAAATCTAAGCATTGTATAATTAAAAGTACAATTTAAAAATGAGTATGGAAATATTAAACGCTAGTACAGCTAAAGCCAATTTATTTGGTTTAGTAGAACAAGTGAATCAAGATCATCAGCCACGAATCATCACCAGTAAAAATGGGGATGCGGTGTTATTGTCTAAGGAGGATTGGGATAGTTTACAAGAAACCCTTTACTTACAATCGATTTCAGGGTTAGTGGCATCGGTTAAACAAGCTGAGTTAGAGGATGATTGGGTATCGGAAGATGAATTTTTGAGGGCATTAGATGGCGTGGAAAATTGAATTTAGTCGCAAAGTTTTAAAGGATGCGAAGAAGATAAAGTCAGCTAATCTTGACGAGAATCTTAAAAATTTACTCGAAATATTAAAAGTAAATCCTTATCAACCTCCCTATGAAAAACTATCGGGAAATCTTAAAGGATATTATTCAAGAAGGATTAATATTCAACATCGTCTTGTTTATGGTATTGACGAACAAAATCAAGTAGTTAAAGTTGTTTCTATTTGGTCACATTATGAATAACAAAATAATGTCATTTACCGTAATTATCAAAATATTGACTTCTATATATCTTTAAACTCTCTACCGAAGGGAAAAAGTGCTATAGGAATTAGTTTAAAATGTTGTTTCGCAAAGGGTAAACCAATAATCGTTATCGCCAAAATTGCACCGTGAAACAAATGAGATAAAGCAATTTCCCACCCGAAAAAGATTACCCAAATTACGTTAAAAATCATCACAATTAAACTAGATGATTCTTCCCTAACCACATTTGCTTTTCCAAAAGGTGTCATGGTTGCCACCCCAATTTTAATGGTTTGAATACCAAAAGGAATACCGACGATCGTCAAACAAAGAGTTAAACCACCTAAAATGTATCCTAAACCGCTAATAAAACCACCGAAAATCAACCAAATAATATTACCTAATAACGTCATAGTTTAATACCTTAATATTGTACGATCGATTCTTGCTTCTGTCTTCCTATCCACCTGTCCACCTGTCCACCTGTCCACCTGTCTCCTTGTCCACCTGTCCTATTTTTCTCCTGACAACAAATTAGTTTCTTCGGGTTCAAATTTTAGCGCAGCAGAGTTCATACAATAACGTTTTCCTGTGGGTTTTGGTCCATCATCAAAAACGTGTCCCAAATGAGCATCACAAGTGTTACATAAAACTTCTGTGCGTTTCATAAAAAAGCTAACATCGGTTTTGTAAGCAACGCTATCTTCTTTTACTGGTTGCCAAAAACTAGGCCACCCTGTACCTGAATTATATTTGGTGTCAGAAACAAACAACTCATTGCCACAACAAACACATTTATAGATACCTTTTCCTTTATAATCGTGATATTCACCAGTAAAAGCTCTTTCTGTACCGTGTTTACGGGTAACTTGGAATTGTTCGGGAGTTAGGATTTCTTTCCACTCAGTCTCAGTTTTTTTTACTTTTTCTACCATGTTTGTTTGACTAAAATAATTAAGATTTGTAAATAATGTCTTCTCTATTCTAACGTGACTGATGAATAAATTAAAATTGATGAAAGAGAGTCGGTGAATAAAGATGATTAAAAGTAATAAACAAAAGAGACAAGAAATTAAAAAAAATAGACAAAAAAAAGCTGATAAAATTAAGACTAATTATCTTCCTAAAGTTTTAGCTGATCATGAACAGTTACGACATAATAATACCTATGATTTATTACCTAATTTTTATGTTGATAAACCGTTCATTTGTCGAGATTGTGGTTCATCTCAAGTGTGGACTGCTTCACAGCAAAAATGGTGGTATGAGGTAGCAAAAGGTAATATTAATTCTACGGCAGTTCGTTGTCGATCGTGCCGTCAAAAATTACGTTTAATCAAAGAAAATAATCAACAAAAACAACTAATAAATAAGAATAAATAAAATGATTAAAATAACTAAATATTAGGTAAAAATTTAGTCAAATCAAAATTAGTATCAGGGATAGAGGGTTGATTTTTCTGATGACTTAACATGAGTAAAATTCTTTCACTATAATCCACTGATCCCCTGAGATGTTCTTGTAACTTCATTAAACCACCGTTGGCATATTCCTCAAAAATAGTAACTCTTTCTTCCTCTGCGATGACATCATAAGCAGAAATAATTTGGGGATTTTTAGTTTCAGTAATCGCTAAAAGTTTGATTAAAACATCATAACCACGACTACTAAAAACATCTAAACTGATGGGAGAAGGTTCTTTGGCGATCGAGTCTAATGGTAATCTATATTTATGCTTTTTGCCTAATGCCGCCGCAAATGCCATCACATCGGCATAGGTAGAAAACACTCCTTGAGGGTTATCATTATTTAAGATTAAACTTTGTACTAAATTAGCTTTATCTTGAGCAATTTTGATTCTAATAGCCATTATATTAAGTCAAATTCAAAATTATTTTAACAACATTTATTACATTATTTAAAATGATCATAGACAATAAATTAATAAAAATTTCAGCTATCATTTTAGCTGGGGGAAAAAGTTCCCGTATGGGAAAAGATAAGGCTTTATTAGATGTCAATGGAACGTCTTTATTAACAACAATATCTCATGTAGCCCAACAATGCACCGATGAAGTTTATATCGTTACTCCTTGGAGCGAAAAATATCGATCGATCGTACCTGTAGAATGTAATTTTATCAAAGAATTATCAACTTTTCAAGGGGGATTAATGGCATTTTCTGAGGCGTTAAATTATGTGAAAAGTGACTGGATTTTATTATTAGCCTGTGATTTACCTTTTCTCACAGTAAATGAAGTTAAAACATGGGTTAATTATTTACCTTCTGTATCAGAAAAATCGATGGCATTGTTACCAAAAAATGAGAAAGGTTGGGAATGTTTATGCGGTTTTTATCGTGGAAATTGTCAAGAATCTTTACAAAGTTTTATCTCATCAGGAAATAGAGCTTTTCAAACATGGTTAAATAATGAAATAGTAGAAGAATTAAAAGTAGAAAATAAGCAAGTATTATTTAATTGCAATACCCTAGAAGATTACTATAATATTTCTAATTTTTGAACTTGCTTTTACCTCAGTTCGATGCAAGAATGTCTGATAAGGGCAGGTTTCAGGTTTCAGGTTGCAGGTTTCAGACGTAATTTTCAGAAGATTATATAATTCGATCAAAGAATTGAAGATAAAAAAATCAATTAGGATATATTTTTTGTCAATTCTTTAACCCTTTCCGATACCCTTTCCGCAACCTTTACAGCACCAAAAATTTTATGGTTCACTCAGGTAATTCCTAATTCCTAATTCCTAATTTCGGATTAAGTTAATGCTTCAAAAGCAATTCCTTGATCGGTAAAGCCAAAGTTACCTTGAGCAATGCTTTGTCGTTCTTCCTCACCGACATACAGATAACTACCGGGCATGGTTTGGAAACGGAAAATATCATTAGCTTTTTGAGCATCCGCACCATAGGCATAAAATGCTAATCCTTCTTCTACAAAAGTATCGCTAAAATTTGCTAAAATACTTTGACGTTCTTCTTCTCCTACATAAATATATGCACCTGCAAGATCAGTATTGCGGAAACGATAGATAGAGATTAGTTCATCGTTGTCTTGAGTGGCTACTTTAAAGGCTTCTCCTTCCTCTACAAAACTGGTAAAGTTGGTTCGTATGCTTTGACGCTCTTGTTCTCCTACATACATATAAGTACCATCTCCTGTGCGGAAGCGATACATGGGAGTAGTTAACAAGTTGTCGTCTTCTCCCGTATTGTTATTTGTTATTGTATAGGGGGGATCGGTGAATCGAAAATCTAACTCTAGGATGACATCATTTAAACTGCCGTCTTGTAGGTTGTCTTCAATGCCAAAACCGTTTTCCCCTAAAGAGGTAAAATGTCGATCGAGATTGGGATTGGCTTCATTATAGGCAAAATAGGTTGTTGACTGTCCTTGAGAGGTGGCAAAGGTGACAAAGGGTGCATAAATTTCTCCTCCCATGATTTCATAATCTTTATGGATATGGTTATGATCGTGATCACCTTCCATGGCATGATGATGATCCGCATGGGAAGGTAAATCAAGGGAAATTTTGTCAAAATCTGCTCCCATGATTACGGAGGCATAATTAGGATTACTGGGATCGATCGAATCTCCCGTGGTAGGATCAATAATTGTTCCCGAATAGTCTAAAACGGGATAAAAACCGATGTTTAAGGGGTGATTATCTCCGTTAATCAATAAATGAATTTCGGCAGTTAAGGATTTATGAACGAGGGTAGAAGTATCTAGGATGTTAAATCCTTCTGTTTGAGGTACACCAATTTGACCATTTAAGCTCTTAATAGGACCATTTAATTGAGCGGATAAGTCGAAACCTTCGTTAAAAGAAAATTCTACTTGATCGCTGTTGTGCGATCGAAAGAAGTTCTCGTTATCGATCGAATATTCCACATCAGGAGATTGATCCCAAATAGTACCATTAGTTACCTGATAAAAAGCATATTCTTGAGCAGTCTCGACAAAAACATCTCTAACACTATTAATTTTTTCGGCGTTAATGGTAGTAAATAAAGTTGACGCTCTTTCTCTCACTTTTTCTAAATAACCACTGTCATCGGGATTCAATCCTTCGATCGAACCAGTAGCATTGTCCACCGCAAAAATACCGTATTCGATGGGTTCATCCGTGAGAAAATCTGCATTAACATTTAAAACAATGCCGATACCCGAAGTATTTGCACCATTAACCACCTTGAGAATACCAGAGTCATCGGTTTCTAAACTAACGGTTAACTCAGGAGAACTTTCAAACAATTCCGTTAAAATGTTTAAACCTGCTTTTTGAAAGTCATAAAAACTGGATGCTGGTTCATCGGTGACATAAAAGATAGCACTACCATCAGCAACACCATTGCCCTCTAACAATAAGCCAAATTCAGAATCAAATTGTTTAAAGTAGCTTTGAGAAAAGTGAAAAGTAGTCGAAGGCCCATCAGCATACTTTTGAAACAAAATCCATTCATTGGCGACTAAAGGATTCTCATAAAATTCAAAAATCAGAGCCCCTTCTTCCTGTAAGGTTTGTTCTTGTAAGGTAGTCAAAATACTGATCATTTCTTCTCTAGTATCGGGTTTGGCTTTAAATCTGCCCACTAGAGTAATATCAGTGACAGCCCCTAGAGACCCTTTAACGGGATTAATGGTATCTAAAGTTGTAGAAGTAGTTGCGATCGCATCAATTTGACTGATAAAATTTTGATAAGTATTGGTTTTCTCATAAACATCCACATCAGAATATTCATTCCAATACTCCACAATAAAATAATTTAGCGGATTATTCGGGTCTTGATAAGGTTCACTATAGAAATTACCTTCAATAGTTTCCGTCTTGCTTGTATATTGAGCCAATAATTCTTGTAACTGTTCCGCCTTAGAACTATCATCTAAAGTAATATAAATACGGTTAATTACTTGAGGATCAAAGGGAGTGGAAAAATTAACACTATCCGAAGGTGCATTAGGCGCAGGAGCAGGATAATATAAATCTGCATCAGGATCACTTTGATCTGTATTCCAAGGTTGATCTAAAGTAGGATTCCAGTAGTCTGGGGGAGTGAGGGGAAATGCCTCATAATCCTTATAAATAGCTGGATTCCAGTTGCCTCCAGATTCGAGAAAGTCTCCATAATTACCGCTCATGGCGACATAGTAATCAGGGAAGGTATTTTTATAGTCCACAAAACGTTGTTGATTACTCGTGGCATCTTCAGAACCGATCGTCTTATTGTATAAACTACCGTATTGGGCGGCATCTTCAGCCGTATCATAAAAGCGACCAATTCTCGGTTCAGGTAAGGTGAAAAATTCTTCGATACCCCCTTCAGGATAGCCATTTGCAATATCTCTTGACCAAATAGTTAAAAAGACAAGGGGTTCACCTGTCGGACTCGCATTACGATAACCATGACCGTAACCTCTTGGTAAGAAAACTGCTTGACCTGCGGTTAAATGGGCGTAATAAAATTCTTTGATTTTGTCTTTTGCTAAGGCAGGAGGACCATCATATTGAGGAGGTGTTAAAGGATCGCCATTTTCATCGGCAGGAAATTCATACAAATCGTAAGCCTCCTCCGTGGGAGACATTACCCAAGAATCCACTTCTCCTTGCAAAATAATAAACCATTCATCTTCAGCCCAGTGAATATGGGGAATTGGCCCAGCGTTAAAGGGTGTTACCGTAGTACTTACCGTAAAGGGACGATTTAATTCAGATGTACTAATAGCTTCTAATTCTACGGGTAAATCACCATCTCCTGTTAAGGGAGTATTTTCCACATTAATTTTATCAATGTCCACACTGACGGTTAAAAATTGTTGGGCTTCTCCTGCGGGAAATGAATCCCATTGATAAGAGTTGGGTGATTTTAAGGCAGGAATACCGGGATAGAAAGGTAAATCACTTTGATCGGGCAGATTAAGGGGATCATTTCCTGATATAGTTTTAATGAAATCCTCAAAATCGAAATTACGAGTTAAGGGTAAACCGATATTGGAAGGAAATTGAAAACTGGGGGCTTTATTGTAAGACGCATTGGGATTATATCGATCGAAATCTGAAAAAGAAGGAATAATAAATGGTTCTGGAGGAGTAGTTATTGCTAATTGCCCATTAGTACTATTAACTTGAGTACCGTGATGGTGACTACCGTGATCGTGATTTCCTGACATAACTTATCTCTGTGTAGTAATATGAAATTAAAAGTTTTTTGACACCTAAAACTCAACCCCTCCCCATCGATTTTACCTCAGTTCGACAGAAGAAAAATGGTGAAGACAAGACAAGTGGACAATTGGACAAGGAGAGTTTTTAAATTCCTAATTCTTAATTCTTAATTCCTAATTCTTAATTCTTAATTCTTAATTCTTAATTCTTAATTCTTAATTCTTAATTTATAATTTATTTTTCTGCATTAGCAAAAAATTCATTGAGCATACCAAAACAACCGGCCGCTTTATTAAAACCAGCATAAACGCACATAAAAAGTAATAATTCTTCAATTTCTTCTCTGGTTGCACCCTGTTTGAGTGCCATAGCCACATGAGCGCCAAAGGGATTTCCTGCACCAGTTTGATCTTGATTCACCACATCAACAGCGATGGTAATTAAAGCCTTAGTTTTTTGATCAATCAAAGGTAAACCCCAAGCCTCACCAGCAACACGGGTACAAAAATCGCCAAATTTGGGATTAATACTACTTAATCCTGCTTGTAATTCTTGATCATCTAAAACAGCATTTTTATAAGTCATCAATAAAACTCCTATGCAGTGGTAATTAATTTTAATAATTCATCAGGGGCAAAAACATCACGGTAGAAGGTGAGTTGCTCAGTTTTTAAGTAACATCCGCCACGATTTCCACGGCGTACCCAAGTTACGTTTCCTTTAGCGATCGTCTCATTAGTTTCATCATCCACACATTTCCATTCAAAGAAAGTATGTTCACCCCAAAACATGACGATGGGCCAACACATAGTAACCCCTGGTTGTGCAATTAAAGCCCACCAATGTTGCTCTCTTTCCTTTTGTTGATCAAGTCCACGATAAGGACCATCTTGACAGAAATACACCAAATCGGGACGGTATTCTCCTGTTAAAATATCACCTCTACCTTGTCGCAATGCTTCGCAATGAGTCGGCCACCATTCTTTATTTTCTTGCTCAATAATTTCTAAAGTGTAGTTATCATCGATAGGAGGAAGTTCTGCTTCCATTTGTTTGACGATGGCTTCTCCTTTAGCGATGAGTTGTGCTTTTAATTCATCTGGCACTAAATTTGGACGAGAATAATCTGCATCTAAATCTTTGTAGTAGTTAATTCTCTTAATCATTAGTAACGAACCTAAAATTTTGCGGTTTTATTTTCCTAGAATTATAGTTCTGTTTTTTTTTCTGATTAAAAAATGCAATAAAACTTAACAAAGAATTAAGAATTGAACTTAGTATTGATTTTGTCAAATTTTCTGTAACAAATTATCTTATTTTAAGATGGGTTAATAGATAACTATAGCAATAGTGAACTACCCACACTGAATTAAAATTACAGTGTTGACTTCCTACCCAAAGAAACGCTTTTTAATCTTTAATGATTTGTGGACAATCCCCTTTAATTACCCCAAGTTTGGCAGGGCTGTTTCATTTTCAAATTTTTGGTTAAGAAAGAGTAATGAGTAACGAGTAATAAGTAATGAGTTTTGATAATTTACTATCATAAATTGATTATTTCAAGATTTTTTATTATTACCTAAAATCGGGGAGTAAAAAATCCCACTAATCCCCTAATAACCTCATACCCAAATATTTTTTATCAACTTACTTTGAAACAGCCCTGCCCAAGTTTGGGGGATTTAGGTGGCGAAAATTTTACAACTGATTTAAGATTGCTATATAAAAAAACTAAGAATTATTACCTTCAATCAGATTAATTTCTGCTTCCGTTAAACCATATAAATTATAAACAATTCGATCGAACAAATCATCAGTATATTAATTGTTGTTTAAGGGGTAATAAAGTATTAAGAGTTTGCTCATATTCCTTAGCTAAAAGATTTTGAAACCTTCTTTCAAACACCTTCTAACAGTAGAACTGATAATATTATTTTTTTGTAATACAATTTTACAGCCTAATACCCTATTCCCCGTAGTGAGAATATTTTAGTGTTGAGGTTCGATCGTACTACCAGCAATTTTAGCTAAATAAAAACAAAGAATAGCATTAACTAACAAGAAAATTTGGGAAGCTAAACCATAGCCAAAACCCCACACTAAGGGATTAATAAAGGCTGTAATAGTTAAACAAGATGCTACCCCTAAAGTAAGTCCGATCGAAACCCATTTTAAGATAGGATGACTTAGGAATAAGACAATTAAAATAACAGGAATCAAGGCACTGGCGAAGATAGGATTTAAGCTAGTTGTACCCATTACCACATTACCTAATTCTGGTACAGAACTACCCATTAAACGAAAAGGCCATTGAGGCAAATCGAAGATATATAATCCTTGTAGGAAAAATAAACCACTGCTTCCCGTTACCAAACCCGTTGCTAAACTGAGGTTAAAGGTAAGATAGTTACGCAAAAACCATGCTAATAAATATGAACCTAAAACCATACCTAACTTGGGTAAGAAGGTAATTGTGCCACCATCTAACCAGAAACCGGGGTTTAAGTAACCACTATTTTTGAGCCATCGTAAAAAATCTTTGGGAGTGATTTTACCTTTAAGAGCTAATTTTACCGCTTGACCTGCATCTAACTGTCCTGCGCCATAATGATTTAATGGATCATTTTCGATTTTACGAGCTGATTTGATTAAAATTTCTCTGATTTCATCGGGATTTTCTACCCCAGTGGCTTTAACTAATGCCGCCACCCCTGCAACGTGGGGAGATGCCATACTTGTACCTTGAAAACCCATAAAACTAGGTTGATTGTCGATGATGGTTTCTTGAATAATTTTACCTGTTTCACTACCGCCGGGGGCACTAATATCCACCCCTGCGCCAAAGTTAGAATAGGGGGCTTTATTACCTACGGAGTCGGTAGCAGAAACGCTGATTACTTGGGGATAACGGGCTGGAAAGGAAGCACTATTACGATTTTCGTTTCCGGCGGCGGCGATGATGACTACTCCTTTTTCATGGGCGTATTTGAGGGCATCTCGCATTAATTGGCTATCTCCTCCTCCCCCTAAACTCATATTGATAACATCGGCTTTGTTATCTGTAGCAAATTTGATGGCTTCGGCTATGTCGGCTACTGTACCGCCATTGACTCCCAAGACTTTTAATGGCATAATTTTGGCTTTATAGGCAATTCCTGCCACTCCATAACCGTTATTAGTGGATTGGGCGATCGTACCTGCCACATGAGTACCATGTCCTACATCATCATAAACATCGGTTTTATTATTAACAAAGTCGTAACCTTCTACAAATTCGGTTTGCTCTAAATCGGGTATTTTTGTTACCCCTGTATCGATGACGGCAACGGTGACACCTTCTCCTTTTGTTTCATCCCACGCTTGTTCTACATTAATACTGCGTAAATTCCATTGTTGAGTATATTGGGGATCGTTGGGAGTTTCTAAGCTATGGTAAATATAGTTAGGCTCAATATATTCTATGGATTTTTTCAGGTTCGATCGAGCTATTTTTTTGAGGGTATTTTTATCTCCTTCTACAATATAAATCCTTTCGGGTTCAGAAAAAATGCTATTGAGAATAGGAATATCTTGCACTTTGGAGGCGATCGAGCTTAAGTTTTCTTCTAAGATATTTGTGGGAATATCCTGACGAAAATTGATGATAATAGAGTTAAATTCCCCTTTGGAGGCTAATCCTTTGAAGGTAAATAAGGCAAACCCTAAACCCATTAAAAAGATACATACAAGTAATAGTTTTTTCATGATACTTACTCAAGCTCGATCGTGATTTTATTTTATTCTAGCTCGATCGAACTCCAAAAACATGAACTACCCACACTAACTTAACAGTATAGATAAAATTAAGTAATTAATTGATCTAAACAAAGAAATTATTAACCTGCAACCTGTCACCCTTTCCGATTAACCTCAACAATTCTTTTATCAAATTCAGGTAAGGTCAATTCCCTCTGATATAGTTGATAATGACAGGATATTAACTAATCAACTAGAAATGAAGAATAATTGGCTTTTTAATGAAAATGTAATTTATGTCATAAAACGGCTATTCCAAGGGCTTTTAACATTATTATTAGCATCCATATTGAGCTTTGCGATCATTCAATTAGCACCGGGAGATTATTTGGATAATCTACGACAAAATCCAACTATTTCTCAAGAGACTCTTAATGAATTACAAGTTCGTTTTGGTTTAGATAAATCTCCTTTACAGCAATATGGATTGTGGCTTAAACAAGTGGTTACTAAATTCGATTTTGGGGAAAGTTTTGTCTATTCTCGATCGGTTTCTAGTCTAATTAAAGAGCGTATTCCTGCCACTTTATTATTAGCTTTTTCTTCTCTAATTATTACATGGTCTATCGCGCTTCCTTTAGGTATTATTAGTGCTGTAAAACAAAACACTCTGCTCGATCGAATTTTAAGGGTAATGAGTTATTTTGGACAAGGATTTCCTAGTTTTATTACCGCTTTATTATTATTAGTTTTAGCTCAAAATTTAGCCCCCATTTTTCCAGTGGGAGGCATGACAAGTATTAACCATGATGAGTTATCTTTTACAGGAAAAGTTATGGACATTGGTTGGCACATGATTTTACCTACCATTGCATTAAGTATCACCAGTTTCGCAGGATTACAAAGACTAACAAGAGGGCAACTTTTAGACGTGTTAAGACAAGATTATATTCAAACAGCAAGGGCGAAAGGTTTACCTGAAAATCGGGTGTTATATGTTCATGCTTTACGCAACGCTATTAACCCCTTAATTACCTTATTAGGCTTTGAATTTGCTAGTTTATTAAGTGGTTCATTTATTGCCGAATATTTCTTTAATTGGCCCGGTTTAGGTAGGTTAATTTTACAAGCTGTTCAAGCCCAAGATTTATATTTAGTTATGGCTAGTTTGATGATGGGTGCTACTATGTTAATTATTGGCAATGTTATAGCAGATTTATTATTAAAAGTAGTTGATCCTCGTATTCAATTAGAAAATCTCGATAATTAATTGAGAATTGAGAATTGAGAATTGAGAATTGAGAATTGAGAATTGAGAATTATTGATTATTTATGAACCTAAGAGGAATTTTACATATATTTTTTATTAATTCTTGAAAATAACTCTTCCCTTTTTCTTACCCTAACCATTCTACTTAAATACAAACTAATTATGATTAAAGCAATTTTAACGGATATAGAAGGTACAACCAGTTCTATTAGTTTTGTCCATGATATTTTATTTCCCTATGCCTATGATAAAATAGCTGATTTTTTAAGCCAAAATTGGCATAATGAACAGGTTAAAAATATTGTTTTAGAAGTAGCTAATTTAGAAAATTTAACAGATTTTACTCCCTCAGAAATTACTACTATTTTAAGAGATTGGATTAAGCTCGATCGAAAAGTTACCCCATTAAAAGATTTACAAGGTATCATCTGGGAAGAAGGTTATAAAAATGGTGATTATCGATCGCATATTTATCAAGATGCCTATGAAAAATTAACTTTTTGGCACAGTCAAAATATCCCTATTTATATTTATTCATCAGGTTCGGTTTACGCTCAAAAATTATTCTTTAGTCATTCAGAATATGGTAATTTATTACACTTATTTTCTGGGTTTTATGATACCAATATAGGCAATAAAAAAGAAAGTCAATCTTACCAAAATATTGCTAATTCTATGGACTTAAATCCTGATGAAATTATCTTTTTATCCGATGTGGAAGCAGAAGTTAATTCGGCTTTTTCTGTGGGAATGTCCACCGTTTGGGTAATTAGGGATGAAGGTATATTTCAAGAAAAAAAAGATACTAATTCATCTCATCAAATAGTTAATAATTTTAGTTTAATAACTGTACTGTAGATTAAAATTAGTGTTAAATTAGATATAAATTTAATGCAAATAATGCAAAATGATTGTTTATGATTAACCTAAGTCGAGATATTCAATCTCTTTCTACATTTAAGCGTAATACTAATGATTTAATCAGTCAAATTAAAGAAACAGGTAGCCCGATGATTTTAACGGTAAATGGCAAGGCGGAGATAGTGGTACAAGATGCTATCTCTTATCAACAATTATTAGATAAAATCGATCGTCTTGAAACAATGTTAGAGATTCAAAAGGGTTTAGCTGATGTCAAACAAGGCAATACTCAATCTTTAGACAGTTTTATTAAGGAAATGGAAACTAAGCATGACATATCAGGTTAAGTTGACTGCCTATGCTAAGGGTGAAATTGAGTCGGTTTATTTGTGGCATAAAAGATATGATGGTCATTATGCCGATTCATGGTTTCGTGGTTTAATGAATATAATTGGAACTTTGCAAGAAAAGCCTTTTCGTTGTGCTTTAGCAAGGGAAAACGATGATTTTACGGAGGAGATTAGACAGCCAATTTATGGTAAAGGTAGTAATCGTTATCGAATTATTTTTATAGTTGAAGATAATTTCGTTCATATTTTGTCTGTACGTCATGGCAGTAAGTCTTCTGTTATATAAAACTTACTCATAGTTACCTATGACGTTTACTTCTTGCTTCTACCAGTCAAGTCGGCTTGATACTGTCCACAAGCGTTGATTCGGGTGTAACCCACCCTACTTTTATTATTCTAATTAATTGATTAATCTTGAATAATAACTAATTTTTTATTTAATTTAATCTTTAAATTAAATAGTTTTAACAGTCTTGGTTATCGACTTCATTAAAAGCTAACATATTTTAAAAAAAATGTCAACCTTTATCCCGTGAGTAGGTATAAACAACTATAATAAACTATTAGTTAACAGTTAAAAGCTCTTGATTTTAACCCCTTGGATTTAGAGTAATTTAGGACTTAAGCAATAATAACAATATTGTATTGTAACAAGATAATATTGGTAATATCTCAAACCTTCTTGTTAAGTGCTATTGTCTAAATTACATTAATAAACATTACTTAAAAATGGAGTGATTCGTGTAATTGTTCAGACACTAGAATCACATCATCAATTTTAAAAGTAACTAAATCTGGTGTTGTAGGATTTGTCATTTTTGCTAAACGATTACATTGATTTGCTATACATCGATCGAATATATTACGAATAAATCTACCATTACCTAAATCCCCTATTTTTGGTTGAAATTCTATTAATAAATCCCTAATTTCTATTTTTACTAAATCATCAATTTTATAACCATGTTCTTCACACATTAATTCAAAAATTTTTGTCAATTCTTCGGGGGTATAATCTTGAAAATTAATGTATTTAGAAAACCTCGATTTTAACCCCGGATTTGATTGAATAAATCTTTTCATTTCCTCTTTATAACCTGCCACAATTACCACTAAATCTTCTCGATTATCTTCCATCATTTTCAATAAAGTACTAATCGCCTCTTGCCCAAAAGTATCTTTTTTATCTTCAGGCACGAGGGAATAAGCCTCATCAATAAACAAGATTCCCCCCAAGGCAGACTCTACTACTTTAGTGGTTTTTGGTGCTGTTTGTCCTAGGTATTCGGCGACTAAATCTGTCCTATCAACTTCGATAAAATGTCCTTGAGAAACTATATCTAATTTTTGATATATTTGTCCTAAAATTCTCGCTACGGTGGTTTTACCTGTGCCGGGGTTTCCCGTAAACACTAAATGTCTGGTAATTTGAGGAGTTTTTAAACCTGCTTTGATTTTTAGGCGAAAAATTTTCGCCATATTAACTAACTCTTGAACGGTAGATTTTACTTCTTCTAAACCTATCAAAGAATTGAGCTTTTCTAAGTCTTTTTCGATCGAACTGGGCTCATTTATATTATTTTCAGCTTCTGTTTGTGAAGGAGAATTTTCGATTATTTGTTGAGTTTTAAATTCAGGGGGATTGTTAATTATATTAGCTAATTCTAAAGCGAATTTACGATCAATTTCTTTACAAGAAACTCCTAAAATTTTATTAGCTTGTTGTACAGCAGTTTGACGATTAGAAACATAACTATGATAAAGGCAATCTGTAACGGCGGATTTATTTTGTTTGAGTAAAAATTCATTGGCTTTTTGTTCATTATCCCATGCTGCCCAAAACCATGAATTTGTTAATTGACAAACACTAAATACTGGCTCTGTAGATAGATAGTAATAAGGCATATTTTTAAAAAAGTTCGATCGAACTATTGATATTTAAGTAGTATTATTTTACCTCAGTTCGATGTAAGAAACTTGATGATTAATCGGGTTTAAATCAATTTTTACTACTATCTCCTTTCTCCTGTCTCCTTGATTTCTTTCTTCGTTGATTTTGTAGGGATTAACTAGAAATAATGAGAATTAAACTAAGGATTTATTCCTGAATTAGACATAAAATTAATAACTGAATTTGTATTTATTTATGCCTAATTGCTGATTCAATATCCCTCAAATTAGGATAGTTCTGGTATTTTGAGATCATAAAAAATAGAGGATTCTAAGAACAAATATTTGAGGGCAAACAAGTTTTACACTAAGCGACACCTTGAAGGACAGGAATATACTCCTCTCTCATAGTCGTCATGTTTTGATGGACAAACGCTTCAGGAAAACCTCGATCGATTTCTCTCATGGTTGCCTGTTTAGCTTCGAGTGCAACTTGTAATACTTTCATGGCTTCTTTAGGTTGTCCAGCACCACAGAAAAATAAATCTGCGGCAAAATAACCATATTCGGGCCAAGTATGAATTGCAATGTGAGATTCCGCCAAAGTAACGGTAGCTGTTACCCCATGGGGACTAAATTGGTGTACACACATATCGATTAAGGTTGCTTTTCCCGCCTTAATAGCATCTAACAAGCCTTGACGGATTCTTTCTGGATCGTTCAAAAGATCAGCCGGTGCTTGCCACGCATCTACCACTAAATGTGTACCCACTTTGTTCATTCTTGTCAACTCACTCCATATTGTGCTAATAGGGACAATAGATTTTAACAGATATTTTAGTCCTGTCATCCAAAACCTAGTTTATGTTTTTTCGCCTGTTGTAATAATACTCGACTATTCATAGCTAAGGTTAAGAGAAAGTAAAGACTAAAATCTTCCAAACAAACATCATATACAAATTAGTATCTTCTTGTCAAGTACTTTCTAAAAAAAATCTTTACTTATACAAATTCTTCATTTTTAATTCCTCATTATTTATCAATGATACCACCGCCTAGGAGTAAATCTTCATGATATAGCACGGCTGCTTGTCCGGGTGTAATACCAAATTGAGGCTCGTCAAAAATTAATTTTATTCGTTGACTATCTAAGGGGATGACATTAACGCTTTTAGGGGGAGTGCGGTATCTAATTTTGGCTTCTGCTTTGATGGGATTTTCGGGAGGTGCGATCGAAACCCAATTCATACGACCAACAATACATTCTGTCCTACCACCTTGATCTCGTGTTGCTACAACAACATGATTCATCACAGGATCAAGTTTGACTACATATAAAGGTTCAGCATAAGCAATACCTAAGCCTTTTCTTTGTCCGATCGTATAGTGATGAATACCAGTATGTTCTCCTAAAATATTACCTTCTAAGTCCACAATTTGCCCTTGTTTGGGTTGAATATATTTGTCTAAAAAGTCTTTCATTGAGCCATGAGTTTCAATGAGACATAAATCTTGGCTATCGGGTTTATCCGCAGTTTTTAGTTCAAATTTACTCGCCATAACTCTCGTTTCGGCTTTAGTTTGTTCTCCCAAAGGGAAAATTAAATGAGATAATAAATCTTGAGTAAGATCATAGAGAAAATAGGATTGATCTTTAGTGTCATCGATCGCCTTTAAGAGTTGGTATCGATCGAGCTTTTCATCATAGTTGATTCTAGCATAATGACCTGTAGCGATTTTATCAATACCGAGATTTTGTTGAGCATATTCGAGCATCGGCGGAAACTTAACCACTCGATTACATTGAGAACAAGGCAATGGTGTAACTCCAGATTCGTATCCTGATACCACATAATCAACAATATAAGTTTGAAAAAGCTCACGGGTATCCACCACATGATGAGGTATGCCTAATTGTTCGCAAAGATGAGCCGCATCTACCATACCATCAGAACAACATTGCCCTTTACCCTTCATTAACCACAGAGTTAAGCCTTCCACTTCATAACCTTGACTTTGTAAACTAGCCGCCGCCACCGAACTATCTACCCCCCCTGACAAACCAACTACTACCTTAACCATAAAATTCAGAAAACCAAATAAAAAATAATGAACATCAAATAGTGAATTTAATTCTTATTTTAACAATTAATCAGTGAACTACCCATCGCTAACTTTTTAATCATCTCATGGAGAAAGGCTTAGATGAAATACAAGTAGTAGCCTGTGGGGGGAGGAAAACAACATTAACTGTTATATAAAACTTACTCATAGTTACCTATGACGTTTACTTCTTGCTTCTACCAGTCAAGTCGGCTTGATACTGTCCACAAGCGTTGATTCGGGTGTAACCCACCCTACTTTTATTATTCTAATTAATTGATTAATCTTGAATAATAACTAATTTTTTATTTAATTTAATCTTTAAATTAAATAGTTTTAACAGTCTTGGTTATCGACTTCATTAAAAGCTAACATATTTTAAAAAAAATGTCAACCTTTATCCCGTGAGTAGGTATAAACAACTATAATAAACTATTAGTTAACAGTTAAAAGCTCTTAAGCTATACTAAATTTATTCTGATTAAGCAGACATTGAATAATATCATTATGGATAGATTAGAATTGCCAGTAGAGTATAGTTTCGATTTTGATAGTAAGATGGTTATTGCTACTATACCTCAACTTAACTATATTTCTTCTTTTGGTAAAGATTTTAAGGAAGCTGAAAAAAACATTACTGAAGCAGTATTAGCTTATTTAGAAGCGTTAGAAAAAGAGGGTTTAACTATTTCCAACATTGAGAAAAGTTTAGGTACAGTTTTAATCGTTGAGTTAGTTTCATGAGTGACAAATTATCTTCTATAACTTGCAAAAAAGCATTACGCAAACTAAAAAAAGCAGGATTTACAGAAAATCATCAAAAAGGTAGTCATTTAGTTTTAAAACATTCTGATGGCAGAATGGCTGTATTACCAATGCACAATCAAGATATTCCTAAAGCTACATTGTATTCCATCGTAATTCATTAAGCTAAATTAAGCCTAGAAGAATGGAAAAATCTTTAATCTTAATTTTTGTCTTTATTACCTATTACCTACCCTCGTTGATCGATCGTGGTAAAATACCGATAAAATAAGGTTCGATGTGCAAAATAGAATGATTAGAATTGGTAACGGTTACGATTTACACAGATTAGTCGAGGGAAGAAAACTTATTCTTGGGGGTGTCAACATTGACCATCATCTCGGATTATTAGGTCATAGTGACGCTGATGTGTTAACTCATTCCATCATGGATGCCTTACTTGGGGCGTTGAGTTTAGGGGATATTGGACATTACTTTCCCCCTAGCGATCCTCAATGGGCTGGAGCTGATAGTATGGTATTGTTACAGCAAGTTCATCAATTAATACTCGATCGAGGTTGGACTATTGGTAATATGGATAATGTCATTGTAGCCGAACGTCCCAAATTAAAACCCCATCTTCCCGCCATGATCAAATCTCTCGCTGATACACTTTCGATCGAGCCTGATAGAATTAGTATCAAAGCCACCACCAACGAAAAATTAGATGCCGTAGGTAAAGAAGAAGCAATTTGTGCCTATAGTGTTGTTTTACTTTATCAAAATACTTAAGAGATAATTAAGAATTAGGAATTAGTAATGAGGAATTGAATTGATTGTTAATTTATTCATTTCTAATTATTCTTAATTCTTTATTAAATTCTGGCATTAATGGGAACAAATATTGCAAAATGTTAAATAAATAAACTAAAACTTAACAATGATTCTGTGAATAACCAGTTATTACAAAGAGAAACAAATTATACCGAAATAAAGAAAACGACTCTTAGTCTTCTAACAGTGATTATAATCTTGCTCTTAAGCATAATAGCATGGTGGTTAATACCAACAAAAGACCCTTATACTCTTGAAGTGCTATCCTATCAAGGTAATATTGAGCGAGGAAGTGCTATTTTTCAAGTCAATTGTGCGGGTTGTCATGGTATTAATGGAAATGGTAATGTAGGACCAAGTTTAAAAGATATATCAAAACATAAGTCAGAAGTCAAAATTATTAATCAAGTGGTAAGTGGAAAAACTCCCCCCATGCCAAAGTTTCAACCATCCGCCGAAGATATGGCAGATTTGCTCAGTTATTTGCGCCAACTTTCTTAATTTTTCTTCTCCAAAACGTTATACTTCTTCAAAAAAAATTTTATGATTTCCTAGGGTTTAAATATTATTCAACTAATTAAGATATAATCTTGAGGGTAATTAATCCTTACTGATTATGGGTGTGAGTAAAAGTAGTTTCTTTGTTATGAAATCTAATTCTTGGTTAAATATTAATCCTTTATCTTTAGTATCCTCTCAACTTTGGTTAACATTGCCTTTAATATTGGGAATGTCGTTTTTGTCTAATCTTCCCATTTTAGCCGTAGATTTAAAAGTGGGTATTGTACAAAGATTTGGGGATGAATTAGAAGATGAAATTGCCCTCAAAAGTACTTCAGGTGATTCTTTGACGGTGAAATTTACTGATATTTCTACCCAAGAAGAAAAAAACCTCACGGCTAAGGAGTTAAAACTTTCGATCGAACCTCAACCATTAGCGAATAAACTCATAGAAGAAAGACTAATCTTAGGGGATTACGGCACATTTGAAACCGCAGAAGATTCCGCTAATCGTTGGCAATCTTTAGGTATTGATGTCGAAATTACTCAACCCGGACGTTGGCAAGTGTGGGCGAAACGTAGCACTTATTCCACACCTTTATTAAAAAGACTCTTAATCAATGCCATTGAAGAAAAAGGCTATCGAGACGTTTACATTGAAACCGCTATTTTATTAGAAAAACCCATTGTTACTTTCAAAGTTGGGGAAAATACCTATAAAACGAATTATTTAGAAATCAATAGTGGTAGAAACTTATTACAAGTAAAAGATGGCGCAAAGGGTACATGGCGTAATTATGGCGGAACTTTTACCCTACAACCTAACTCCTACGGTAATTATACCCTTGTCAATAAAGTAAATATTGAGACTTATTTAAGGGGAGTTGTACCTCACGAAATTGGTGCTAATGTACCGATGGCAGCCGCCGAAGCCCAAACTATTATCGCTCGAACCTATGCCCTTCGCAATACTCGTAGATTTCAAGCGGATAATTACGAAATGTGTGCCACAACCCATTGTCAAGTTTACTATGGATTAACAGGCACTTCTCCTATTTCCGATAAGGCGATCGAATCTACCAAAGGATTAGTGTTAACTTATAATAATGAATTAGTCGATGCGTTATACTCTTCTACCACGGGAGGAGTAACATCCTATTTTGAAGATGTCTGGAATGGAGAAAATCGCCCTTACCTTAAATCTGTTATCGACTCTCCTCAACAAGTATGGAATTTAGCAGAAAATAGTCTCGAATCCGAAGCCAATTTCCGCAAATTTATCAATCTCCAAAACGGCTTTAATGAGACAGGAAGAAGCCTCTTTCGTTGGAATCGCAAAAGTACTCTAGAGGATTTAACTAAAGACTTACGAAAATACTTAGAACGTACCAAACACCCCCTACAAGATTTTAAAACCATTAAGGAAATGAAGATTGTCGATCGATCGACTTCAGGAAGAATTATTAAAATGGATGTTACCACAGACTTAGGAGTGGTATCCCTAGCCAAAAATGAAGTGAGAAGTGCTTTTACGCCTCCTAGAAGTACCTTGTTTTACTTAGAACCCTTTTTCGATAAAAATAACAAATTAGCTGGATATGCCTTTGTTGGTGGCGGATTTGGTCACGGAGTGGGATTAAGTCAATTCGGTAGTTATAATTTAGCAAAATTAGGATGGTCAGCGCAACGTATTCTTGAGTTTTACTATCCGGGTACAAAACTTGAATCTTTAAACAACACCATTATTTTTTGGCAACCTTCTCCATAGACATCCACCATATTTTCCGTAGAGACGTAAAATTTTACATCTCTACAATAATTTTAGCACTCTTAAACCACATCGAAAATAACACTATGGATATAGAACTATATCAAGAAATTGCTTTAAACCGTGATATTCCTGAACATAATTTAAAAAAAGGAGATATAGCCACTTTAATCGATTTTATTGAACATCCACAAGAGGGAGAAAAGGGTTGTATTTTAGAAATATTTAATCCTCTAGGTGATTCGGTAAAGGTTGTCACCGTTCCTATTTCAGCTATTAAAATTTTAGAAGCTGATGATGTTTTAACTACTCGATCATTAGTAGAGATTTAATTATTCTCATTCTTCTCAATATAATATCAAGGTTTCGATCGAATAACAAATTAGCAGTCATTAAATTTGATATATATTTCCGAAAAATTTATGAGTTATGATAGTGTTTTAAAATTTATTATCGACGAATACACCAACCCAATTTTAAGCTGGTTGTTTGCTCAAGAAATCACTGCACCAGTGAAAATGTTAAACACAGAGTTAAACGTTGAACCGATTAGAGCAGATGGTGTATTTTTCTTACAGGTAGGGGAAAAAATTATTCATCTGGAATTTCAAACAAAGCCCAAATCTGAACCGCCATTACCCCTAAGAATGCTTGATTATTGGGTAAGATTGTATCGAACCTATAAACTATACCAACAAAACACGAGGATAGAACAGGTTGTTATTTTCTTACAACAGACAAATTCTCCCCAAGTTTATCAGGATACATTCCAAGTAGATAATACAATTCATCGTTATCGAGTGATTCGGATTTGGGAATGTGATGCCACTCCCCTTTTATCCCAACCCGAATTGTTACCTTTAGCGGTACTAGCGAAAAGTGAACAACCCGAAATTTTATTTTCTCAAGTGGCAGAGGAAATTAGTAAAATCAAAGATGAAAGACAAAAAAGCAATATAACCGCTTGTGTAGAATTATTAGCAGGTATTAATTATTCGGAGGAATTAATCAAAATGTATTTACAAGATGATCTTTTAAAAGAATCGGTGACATATCAAAGAATTATTCGAGAAGGAATGGCTGAGGGTATTCAACAAGGTATTCAACAAGGCATTCAACAAGGTTTGGAAGAAGGAGAAAAGGAAGAGGCGATCGCGCTCGTATCTCGTTTAATTAAAAAACGTTTTCCTGAAAGGGCACAAACCATCAGAGAAACCTTGCAAAATTTATCTGTTGAGCAAATGGAGTCATTAGCAGAAAGTTTATTTGATTTTACTTCTTTTGATGATGTAACTAATTGGCTACAAAATCTTAATTCCTAACATCTAATCTTTAACACCTAACAAGTTATAAATAGTGTCTCACTTATCATTTGCTTGATCAAAAAGATGGCATAACTAGAATATTATACTTGTTAAGGTCATAACCTGATGTTCCCACAAACTGATTACCTATTCCCCATTGCCAACTTTTATCAATATCAAATTATTTCCGTTTTGAGTGTAAATTTGATTGATCAACTTTGGTTATTAATTTGTTCGGGATTAGTATTATTGATGCAAGGCGGTTTTATGTGTCTTGAGTCGGGGTTAACTCGATCGAAAAATAGTATTAATGTAGCGATCAAAAATATAGCAGATTTTGCGGTATCAGTCTTATTATTTTGGACATTTGGCTATGGTTTAATGTTCGGAGTGTCGCAAACGGGTTGGTTTGGCACAAGCAATTTTTTCTTTTCCTCCTCTAATCAACCATCCATAGCAGTATTTTTCATTTTTCAAGCTATGTTTTGTGGTACAGCCACCACAATTATTTCTGGGGCGGTAGCGGAAAGATTACAGTTTGGAGCTTATTTAATTATTTCAATACTGGTGTCAGGATTAATTTATCCATTATTTGGTAATTGGGCATGGAATGACAATGGTTGGTTAAAAGAGATGGGGTTTATTGACTTTGCTGGAAGTACAGTTGTTCATTCGATCGGTGCATGGGTTAGTTTAGGGGCATTAATCGTTATTGGTGCTAGAAACGGGCGATTTTCTTCTGGAAAAATCAACAAAATTCAAGGCTCAAATTTACCTTTTGCGGTGTTGGGCGCTCTGCTTTTATGGGTAGGGTGGATTGGTTTTAATGGTGGTAGCACTTTCGCTTTTAATGAGCAAGTGCCAGATGTGATTCTCCATACGATTCTTTCGGGAGTTGGGGGAATGATTTGCGGTATGATTCTTAGCTATTTTCAAAATAAACGCATCGAAGTTGAAGAATTAATCAACGGTAGTCTGGCGGGATTAGTGGGAATTACTGCTAGTTGTCATGTGGTTTCTACTCCTGTGGCTTTAATGATAGGTGTCACCAGTGCAGGAGTCACTAATTTAGTTTCTTTTTATCTGAAAAAATGGGGCATTGATGATGCGGTGGATGCCATTGCAGTACATGGAGGGGCAGGGCTTTGGGGTACAATGTGCGTCGGTTTGTTTGGAGATTTAGAGTTACTTAACCTCGCTCATGAAAAAGTCCAGCTCGATCGAACCTTACAACTTATGGTACAGTCATTAGGAGTAACGGTAGCTTTATTATGGGCTTTTGGAATAACATTTATCTTGCTAACTCTGGTGAATCGTTACTACAGTTTACGAGTATCTGCCGAAGATGAAGAAATCGGCTTGAATATTTCTGAACATGGAGCAAGTACTGATACTTATGAACTATTCCATGTTATGGATATACAGGCGAGAAATCAAGATTTAACGTTGCGTGTACCAGTACAACCTTTTACGGAAGTGGGACATATTGCTCACCGTTATAATCAAGTGATGGATGCTTTAGAAGTCAATCATCGTCAAAATGTAGAGTCTTTGGAAGAACTTTACGCTATCACCGCTACCGCAGTATCTTCCATTGAAAATAATCAGTTTAATCCTGCTGATTTTGAGGATTTTTGCCATCGCCCCGATGATTTGGGTATTTTAGCTCAAACTTTACAACAAATGTTAGAAATATTAAACCGTCAACAGGAAGAATTGGAAATTACCCAACAAAAATTAACCTTAGCAGAAGATAATAAACAACAACTCCTTAAAAAAATTATTACTACTATTTTAGAAACTCGTTTTCCTGAAAATAATACGGAAATTATTAGTCTAATTAATCAGATAGATTCTCCTGATTTAATCAATCTTATTCAAGAAAGTTTAAAGGTAAGTTCGATCGAACAAATATTGACGATACTTATCTCTGATAATAATAAAAACTTCTAAACAAGCAATTATTCTAGTGGAGAAGATCAAAAAATTCATCGTCTAAATCATAGCCAAAAATTTGAGTCATTGCCTTTAATCGAGAATTTCCAGTGAGATTATTTTGCCTTAACCAACTATGAAGAATAAATGTTTTTTGCATCACAAAAATATCTAAAGCCTCTTGATTATATTGTATTCCTTCACTGCGATTAAACTGGTGAGGTACAAGCATTGCCGTATATCGGGCTAACTCTCCTTCACGCCAATTCAAAGCAAAAGGCAACCAAGGGTAAAGACTATCTAAGGCAATAAACCAAAGTCTTATTTCTGGAATTTCTGACAGCTCACGAGGATCATTATCTTCTCTAAGATAATCAATTTTAAAGATTAATTGTTGTTCTAAAGTCAAAATTTCTTGACATTTTTCCACATCTTCAATAATTGTTTTTACAGGAGATAAATCTAAGTTATTAATGTGATTTTTATTAATAGAAATGTTAATACTCATAATGGATAATTGAGGATGAAAAATTAATGTATCCCTTATTACTTATTACTTATTGCTTATTACTTATTAATTATTAATTACTTCCACACAGGATGAGATAATAAAGCATCCATTACCCTCACTCCTCGTAATTGATTCGATAGAGGTAAATGTCCATTAGGTGCGCTTAAATCCCAAATAAATTCTTGGGGATATTTTGTCCATTTATTCCCTGATTTCCATTTCAATTGAGTCCATAATTGAGTATAATCTTTTCCTAAAGATAGCCACATTTGACGCTGTATTTTATAGCCAAATTTTCCTTCTGAATATACTTGCCAAAGTAGATCGATCGTGCTTAAATCAGTGATAGGAAATTTCTCTACTTCCGTAAAATAAACCCATTTTCTTTTAATAGCGGTTTCCCCAGCCAATTCACATAATTTAACCCTTGTTAAAACATCGGCTTCTTGATATTTTTGCTCAATGAGTAATCTTTGGAGTTCACTATAATCAATGTTTTTATCGGATACTAATTTAACAATTCCTTTAGGAAAATAAAGGTTTAAAAACTTCTTATTTTCTTGACTATTATTGTTTTTTAATAATTGATATATTTTCCCCGTAACAGGATTTACTTGCTCTCTATTATTTAGTAAAAAATCTCTTAAAACTTGATAACCGTCTTCTCCTTGGTTAATTAATTCGTTAATTAAAGGTATCCTATTTTTATCTGATGTTTGACTAAATTTATCTTTTAAAGTTAATAATTCATTCATTTTATTTCTTAGAAAAAGTTATGATAGTTTTTTTATATAGTAATAATTTGACAAATAAAATTGGTGAGATTGTGTTCTCTCTTTGATAGACACCCTCTTTATTTATACCATTTTAAAGACACCTTAAATTGTTAAAAAATAGGCGTTCATTGTATATCAGCAGTAACTACTTATATATTAAGTGGTCGTAAATTTATATTGCCAAAAAAAATACTATGATGAAATTGGACAAATAACTATATTTTACTAATGGAGATGTATGGTTTATTTATCAACGCCTTTGGAATTGGATTTAAAATTGAGTGATGATGATTTTTTGTCATTGTGTAGTAAACATCGAGATTTAAAATTTGAACGGAATATCAACGGAGATTTAATGATTATGTCACCAATGGGAGGATTAACCAGCAAACGAAATGCTGATTTGATTTATCAACTAAACGCATGGAATCGAAAATATAAATTGGGAATAATCTTTGATTCTTCAGGAGGTTTTAAACTTCCTAATGGAAGCGATCGATCTCCTGATGCTTCTTTTGTTATGATGGATAAATGGGATAATCTGACAAATGAGGAAAAAGAGAGATTTTTGCCGTTATGCCCTGATTTTTTGGTGGAATTGAGATCACCTTCCGATAATTTAGCTAAAATTCAGGAAAAAATGCGAGAATATATGGATAATGGTGCTAAATTAGGATGGTTAATTGATCCTAATCGTAAAATAATCGAAATTTATCGCCCTTGTCAAGCAGTAGAAATATTAGAATCTCCTCTTAATATTAAAGGAGAAGAAATTTTACCGAATTTTACTTTAGACTTAACAGAAATTTGGTAATTTTAACTATTCATAAAAAGATTATTTTTTTGTTAATGAAGCAATCAATACATCGGCAACTTTTCTACTAGATGCAGGATTTTGTCCTGTGATAATTCTATCATCTTCTAATACAAATACTGCCCAAGGTTCGAGGGCTTTTTCAAAAATTGCTCCCCTAGCAATTAATTCTGTTTCCGTTAAAAATGGTACAATATCTTCTAATTCTACCTGTTTTTCTTCCTCATTAGAAAATCCGGTCACTGTTTTGTTTTTAATCAATAAATTACCATCGGATAATTTAATATTGAGTAACCCTACGACTCCATGACAGACAGAACTCACATAGCCTCCCTTTTCATAAATTTGACGGGTAATTGACTGTAAAGTCTCATTGTCAGGAAAATCCCACATTACTCCATGACCACCTGCATAATAAATGGCAATATAATCATCAGGATTGATTTGTGCAGGGTTTAACGTGTTACCTAAACGATTCATAAATTCTTTCTTCTGATACCATTCCCAATCCATCGACTCTGCTAAAGCTAAACTATGGGGATCGATCGAAACGTAACCGCCTAAAGGACTAACATAATCTATCTCGTATCCTGCGGATTCCATTTTTTCGGCAAAATGCACTGCTTCCCCTAACCATAATCCTGTAGCTCGATTTAAGTTAGGATATTTTGCGACACTGGTTAAAACGACTAATATTTTTTTCATGATTTTTATTAAGAATTAAAAGCTAAAATTATTTAGATAAACATAACTACATAAAATTGCGATCGAAGCCCCGATTAAAGTGTTTAAAACGTTGACAAATTCATTAGTTAACCAATCAAATTTTGTTTGTAAAGTTGCCCCAATTACACTTTCTAAATTAGTGGCAATAAACGCCGAAATTATACAGATAATTACCCCGATAAAATCGATCATATTTATTTGCCATGCCACAAGTGCGATCGAAATACTAGCAACGATTCCAGCCAAAGTACCCTCCCAACTAACTGCCCCTTCTGTACCCCTCGGCACAGGTTGAAAATTAGTAATTAAAAAAGTACTTTTACCATAGGCTTTACCAATTTCACTAGCACAAGTATCCGATAATTTAGTAGCGAAACTAGCCACATAACCAATTAAAAAAAACGACTGCCAAGAAGGAAGAAACACAAATCCCAAACAACAAATAGTTGCCACTAATGCACTACCCCAAACATTCGCTGGCGCTCTCATGCCCGATCGTTTTTCTGCAATACCTTCTGCTTCTTTTTGTTTTATACCTACTTTAGTAATAGCAGAGCCTACTAAAAAATAGAACATTACGACGAGATAACCCTGCCATTGTAAACTACCCCAAACAATCACTCCCAAAACCCAACCATGAAGATAACCCATCACCGTTAAGAGTTTTTTTGGAGAGATTAGGGCAATAACGATGAGGATAGTATTAATAATAACCGCAGTTATCCAAGAATTAGACCAATCAAAATAGAGATTTTCCATCAATATTTCCTCAGTAGGGTGGGCAATGCCCACCATGATTTATCATCTTAATAAAGTTAAGTCTTAAACCGTTGCCGTTTGACGCAAATAACCAAGTTTTTCTAAACCTTCAAATACCTTATTGACGCTTTCCTCTAACTCTTCTAAATCAGTGCGACATTCAATTTCAGGATTTAAAGGCGCTTCATAGGGATCGCTTACCCCAGTAAACATTTTTATTTCGCCCGATCGAGCTTTTTTGTATAAACCCTTAACGTCTCTATCCTCACAGACATTTAAAGGTGCGTTGACGAAAACTTCAACAAAATTGCCAATTTTGCCTCGCACTTCCTCTCTAATATCACGATAAGGAGAAATCGCCGATACAATAACAATAACGCCATTACGAGTTAATAAATTAGAAACGAAACCAATACGACGGATATTTTCATCTCTGTCTTCCTTGCTAAAACCTAAACCTTTAGTTAAATTAGTACGAACAATATCCCCGTCTAATACTTCTAATTTGTAACCTTGTTCTTTTAATTTTATTGCTACCTGCTCACTAATGGTAGTCTTACCCGCACCACTAAGTCCAGTAAACCAGATTGTTACGCCTTTTTGTTCTATCATTTTACTATATTAATTATTGATTGATTGATGATCAGAAGATTAATCCTAAAGTATTTTACAACCAACGGTGACTTTCTTTATTTTTTGTGAAACGCAAAAGTATAAATGATGAGGAGACTAGAAGACTAGAAGACTAGAAGACTAGAAGACTAGAAGACTAGAAGACTAGAAGACTAGAAGACTAGAAGACTAGGGGGAGATACTTTGTTAATTCTTAATTCTTAATTCTTAATTCTTAATTCTTAAGGTTTTAACAAATTAAATTTTTGCAATACTTTAATGTTTTCTGTGGTTAATATTTTGCATAATTCTTTTGTATCATTTAGTATCTCTATTTCTTTAGCACATTCATCCTGTAAAATTTGAAGATATAATTGCTGTTTTTCTTCGTTATCAGATTCTCTTAACATTTTTATAGCAATATTCATATTATTAAGAGGATTGCTCAAATTTATAATCAATTTTTCCAGAATATCATCTTTCAGATTAATTAAATTTTCATGAGTTTTTAGTCTTTTATTTTTCTCATTAACATTTTTTTTAATCTTGGTAATAACTTCTTGATTTTTTTCTAATTGGACATCAAATGTTTCCGTTATATGTTGATGTCTTGCCAATCTTGAGATGACGGAATTTAATAATTCTTCGGGTGTAAATGGTTTAGTTAAATAATCATCAGCACCTAATTCCATTCCTTGACGAATATCTTTTTTTTCGACTTTTGCAGTAACTAAAATACAGGGAATGATAGAAATTTTTTCTGTTTTTCTCAAGTTTTCTAAAAACTCATAACCATCCATATAAGGCATCATTATATCAGAAATAATTAAATCAGGTAAGTATTTGATGGCTAAATCTAAAGCATTTTTACCGTTATCCGCAGAGATGGTTTCATAGTCATTTAACTGCAATATTTGGGCTATATTTTCTCTAATTTCTTTTTCATCTTCCACAATTAGAATTTTAGTCATTAATTTTACTCCACTTAATAAATTGTTATGGTTTTATCTCAAAAGTCGAACAATGTTTAGCCTCATTTTGTCGTAATTTCTTGCACTAAAATTTTTTCTGATTCAGTGGCTAACTCTGATTTACCAGAAAATAATTCTATTAAAGAATCTTTTTTGATTACAGTTTTTTCTCATTTTTTTCTATATAATTTCTAATAGCTTCATCAACAATAGTTTCAATAAATTTACCTAAAGTCTCAGCTATTTTAATTATTGTTTCTGCGATTTACTTTTAGGTTGCCAATTAATTACTTTCCTCATATTTTCTTTTTTTAGTTAAACTTTATTCAACTAAAACTGTTTATATATGGGTTTAATTATTCAGTCCATACCATCGATGAAACTCTTATTTATTATATATGTTTTATGAGTAACTTTTATCAATATTAAATTATTTTCTTACTGAGTATAACATTAATTAAGAAACTAAAAGTAACAAAGATTTAGAGGTTTCTTAAATTAGTCTGATAAATTTTTTCTTGCCTACTTGAATTATTTTATTACTTAATTCTGTGGCATTTTCAATGGTATAATTCGGGTCTGTAATTCGATCGCCATCCAAACGAACACTTCCTCCTTGAATTTGTCTTCTACCGTCACCGCTACTGTTAACTAAGCCACTGGCATTAAGAATATAAAACAATTTAGCAGGAAATTCTACATTATCAAGGGAAAATTCGGGTACAGCTTCAGCATTTGCCAGATTTTGATTGCTGACGATTTCTAAGGCAGTTTTTTGGGCAGTTAATGCGGATTCTTTACCATGATATTGAGATACTACTTCGACGGCTAATAATTTTTGTGCCTCTCTGGGATTTTCGGGTATAGCACTTAAAGGGAAATCTGTCAATAACTCGAAATAATTTGTTAATAAAGCATCGGGAGTTTTTTCTAACTTAGAATACATCGACAAGGCATCTTCTTTTAAACCTACATAATTGTTAAGAGATTTTGACATTTTTTGTTCGCCGTCTGTGCCGATGAGAATAGGTAATAAGACACCAAATTGGGGTTTTTGTCCGAAATATTTTTGTAAATCTCTCCCAACGGCAATGTTGAATTTTTGATCTGTACCCCCTAACTCTACATCTGCATTGACGGCAACGGAGTCATAACCCTGCATCAGAGGATAGAGAAATTCATGGAGATAAATGGGGGTTTCTTGGGTGTAGCGATTGTTAAAGCCTTCTTTTGCTAACATTTGTTGTACTGTCATGGTGGCTAACAATTCTTGAATTTTTGCGAGGTTAAGGCTTGATAACCATTCGGAATTATATCTTATTTCCAGTCGATCGGGCGTATCAAAATCTAAAATTGGGCGTAGTTGATTAAGGTAGGTTTGTGCGTTTTCCTTAACTTCTTCCGATGTAAGCTGTTTTCTTACCTTATCTTTTCCGGTCGGATCGCCTATTTGTGCGGTAAAATCTCCTATAATGACAACGGCAGTATGTCCTTGATCTTGAAATGCTCTTAGTTTACGAAATGGGATACTATGACCTAAATGTAAGTCTGTACCGGTAGGATCAATTCCTAATTTTACCCTTAAAGGTCGATCGATCCTAGTGCAAAGTTGTTCTAAATTATCATTAATATTATCAGATTCGGGTTGATGAGGAAAAATATCACTAATGCCTCGATGTAACCATGAAAAATTATCGCTTACCATCTTTTATTTTCGATCGTTAAAAAGTCCATAATATATATTACCATCAGTTGATGTATTTAGATAATTGAGGTAAGAATTGAGAATTGATTAATAATTTAAGATTATTTGCTAACATTTTATTGCTCAGAAATTATTGATGATTGCTATATTAAATAAAAATTAAAACTTATTTTAAAGATGATAGAAAAAATTAAAACTTTTGTAAATTTGCGAATTTTTAAATTTTTAGGAGTAGGAGGTTTCTGTGCTGGTTTAAGTTTAATTTTAATGTATCTTCTCACTTCTCTACTGCATATCAATTATTTAATTTCTAGTGTTATTACGATTATTGTTACTAATTTTATTGGTTTTGCCTTAAATAAATACTATACTTTTCAGACTCAAAAAAAGTTATTTTGGCGTGAACTTTGGAAATATTATAGCGTGATGTTATCTAGTTATATTATCAACCTTTGTGCTATGTATATTTTAGTAGATTTTGTTAATATTTGGTACTTATATGCTAATATGATTTTGATTGTTATTTTAACTCCTCTTAACTATATTTTTCATAAAAATTGGAGCTTTAATAAAAAGAAATTACCTAGTAAATAATCAATGATGTTATGAAGATTTTAGTCGTTACTCATTATTTTCCGGCACATCGGGGAGGAGTGGAAATTGTGGCGGGAGAATTGATTTCTCGATGGTGTCATCAAGGATTAGAAGTAACGTGGATGGCTAGTAATAATGATTCTTGTCCTAATTTTCATGATAACTTACAATGTATCTCGATCGAGTCTAATAATATCATCGAAAAAAAACTAGGTTTTGCTTATCCTATCTGGAATATTGTTAAGGTATATCGACAACTATGGAGACAAATTAAACAAGTTGATATAATCCATATTCACGAATATATTTATCTAGGCAATATTCTTGCTTTTTATATCGCAAAACAACAAAAAAAACCGATAATTCTTACTCAGCATATTGGCTTTATTCCCTTCAGTAATCCTGTTTTTTGTTTTCTCTTAAAGTTAGTTAATTATACCCTAGGAAAATTTATCTTAACTAGGGTCGATCGAGTGATTTTTTGTAGTAAAGTAATAGAAGAATATTGGTTAAAATTAAAGCCTAAATTTAAGCAAAAACAGATATTTATTCCTAATGGGGTGGATACTAATATTTTTTATCCCGTTGACACAGAAGCAAGAATAAAAGTTAGAGAGGAATTAGCATTACCCCTAGATAAATTAACCATTCTTTTTGTGGGGCGTTTTGTGGAAAAAAAAGGCTTAAATTTACTCGAAAAATTAGCTAAAAATTATCAACAAATAACGTGGGTTTTTGTGGGATGGGGTAGTTTAAACCCAAAAAATTGGGGTTTATCCAATGTTTATGGGTGGGAAAATTTAGAAAAAAGTGCCTTAACTCCTGTTTATCAAATGGCAGATTTACTCATATTACCTAGTAGTGGCGAGGCTTTTCCCCTCGTGATTCAAGAAGCTATGGCTTGTGGTACTCCTGCTTTTGTAAGTAGAGAAAGTGCTGATCAATATCCTCAATTACAAAACATGATATTTTCAGCAGAGGTGAATAAACCTCATTCAGAAGAAGAATGGCATAACAAAACAGAGGAAATTATCAAAAATCCGCAATTGTTAATCGATTTAAGAGAAAAAGTTGCTAATTTTGCTCAAGAATACTGGTGTTGGCAAAAAACCGCCGACAATTATCTACAAGTTTTTGAAGATTGCTTTGTTACCTCATCAAATAATTAGGGGTTGCTGAAAAAAGATTTTGGTTGTGTCGTAACTTAATTGCTAATTGTTAATTGTTGATGAACACAAGCAATATACCACATATAATCATCAATTTTATGGGAAATAGCCTTATTCAAATAAAACCAAGATTTACTTTGCTCTCTTTGTGCTTCATAATATAAGCCAATATAAAAATTAAGATAAAACATTTCTCTTATATCTTTGGTATTGGCATTATTAATGATAGTTTGTATGGTTGATTTCCCCGCAAAAAGTCGATATATTGAAGTCATGAACGATCGAGGATCATACTTAACAGGTAATAGACAATCCCTGGCAGAATCAGCATTTTCCAGTTGCGCAATAGAAAGATAATGCCAAAGAGTCTCCTCTATATCCAAAGAATTGACACTTAAATCAACTTCAAACTGTCTCGCCGCCTTGGCGTATTTTTGCAGATAATAATAAGTAATGCCTCTTTGCCACAGATAAGGAGTTAGTTGGGGGTTTAATTCCTCTGCTTTATTAAAATCCATTAAAGAATCCTGAAATCGTGTTAATTTAAAATAAATCATACCCCGATAAATATACATTCGAGGGGCAAAAGGATTAATTTTTAACCTTTGATTACATTTAATTAAATCTGATTCTAAAACATTTGTATCAATCATGCCGTTTTTAAGAGGGAAAAAAAGAGGGATTAATTATCTTTGAGACGATAAAATTAAATTAACTATTGCCAGACAAATAGGAAAAATTAAGCTATATTGATTATTTATGTTATATTAAGCCTTTGTTTTAATAGGGAGAAAAATATCATTAATAAGTAAATCAGATATAAACAAACAAATTTAATTATGAAAAAATATTGATTAGAACTTTAGTAAAAATTGATAATTAATTCGATCGACAATAAAACAACAATGCTGGTATGATTTACAAAAATCAGTATATCATTAAAGCAAAATTATAGTTACTACTTATTTTGGTGTGCAGGAGAATATAGCTATGAAAGAAATAGATTTGCAGGGAAAGCCGTTTCATTTTATCGGCATCGGCGGTATAGGAATGTCAGCCTTAGCCTATATTTTAGCAAAAAGAGACTTACCCGTATCAGGTTCAGATATTCGTGCTAGTCACATTACCGAAAGACTTGAAGGAGTGGGCGCCCAAATTTTTACCAGCCAAACCTCAGAAAATTTTGAACAATTAAACAAAACTCAGTATTTAAAAGAAAATCTTCCTGATCATCATTTAAGTAGTAACTATGATCCTCAGATTGTTTGTTCTACCGCCATCAATAATCATAATTGTGAATATAAAAGCGCCATCGAAAAAGGCTATCCTATCTATCATCGCTCAGACTTATTAGCCGCTTTAATTAAAGATTATCAGAGTATTGCCGTTGCTGGAACTCATGGCAAAACTACTACCAGCAGTTTAATCGCTTATATGTTGTTAGAATGCGGTTTAGACCCTACCGTTATTATAGGGGGAGAAGTGAGCGCTTGGGAAGGCAATGCTCGTTTAGGCAAAAGTCCTTATTTAGTAGCGGAAGCCGATGAATCAGATGGTTCTTTAATCAAACATCATCCTCATTTTGGTATCATTACTAATATAGAATTGGATCATCCTGATCATTATCAATCTTTAGATCAGTTAGTCAATATTTTTCAAGAATTTTCGGCTCAATCCAATATCGTCATTGCTTGTATTGATTGCCCTGTAGTTAAACAAAACATTAAAGCTGATCTTACTTATAGCCTCAATGGTGATTCTTCAGCTAATTATATCGCTAAAAATATTGTTCATAATCCCTATGGTAGTGAAGCACAAATTTGGGAAAATGGTCGTTTATTAGGTAATATTACCCTACTTTTGTCAGGAGATCATAATATTAGTAATGCCTTAGCATCCATCGCGCTCGGACGGAAATTAGGGTTACAATTCAATATCATTGCCCAAGCCTTGAGTAGTTTTGAAGGGGCAAAAAGAAGATTTGAGTATAAAGGTACTTATAACGGTGGCACATTAATTGATGATTATGCTCACCATCCTAGCGAAATTCGTTGCACTTTACAAGCCGCTCGATCGAGATTACCCCAATATCAAGCGCAAAGATTAGTCGCTATCTTTCAACCTCACCGCTATAGTCGCACTGCCACCTTTTTAGAAGAATTTGCTCAATGTTTCACGGAAGCAGACGTGGTAATTATTACGGACATTTACAGCGCAGGGGAAACCAACTCTCAAGGAATTACGGGAGAAACCTTAGTAGAGAAAATCAAGAAGTATCATCATGGAGTTTACTACCATCCCCAACTATCTACCATGACAGAATTTTTAGCTGACTTTTTACAATCTGACGACTTAACCTTATTTTTAGGTGCAGGAAATCTTAATCAAATCATCCCTAAATTAGTTCAACTTGATACATCAAATCTAGCTCAAGTTGCCTAACAAAATTAGCTCTATTTTAAAGATTACTATATCTTGCAATGAGTGTTTGACTTCTGATGGGCAAAACGAGGGCTGAAGCCCTTACTACAAAACAAATTATTGAATTTTTATTTTCCTTTCTTAACTTTCATCATTAACAAATTATCAACTATGAAAACTATTTCTTTACCCGGCACAGAGTGTTTAATACATCAATCCGTTGCTTTATCCAACTATACTTCCTATCGAGTGGGGGGAAATGCTCAATGGTATGTTGAGCCGAAATCATGGGATGATATTCAAGCGGTGTTTGAATGGATACAAAAACAACAAATTCCTTTTATTTGTATGGGAGGTGGTTCAAATTTACTGGTTAGCGATCGAGGTGTGGAAGGGTTAGTATTAAATACCCGTCACCTCAAAGAATGTGCCATTGACGAAGAAAATAACACCGTGACAGTGGGTGCAGGATACCCCCTGCCGAAATTAGCATGGAAAACGGCGAAACGAGGTTGGCAAGGTTTAGATTGGGCTGTAGGTATTCCGGGTACAATTGGCGGTGCAGTGGTGATGAATGCTGGAGCTCATGAAGGCTCAATGTCTGATATTTTAATTAATGCGGTGGTAGCTTATGGAGATGGTTCGATCGAAATTTTGTCCAAAGAAGACTTACAATATAACTATCGATCGTCACGACTACAAAAAGAACAAGCCTTAGTGTTAAAAGCCACCCTAGCGTTAACATCTGGCATGACAAGAGAGAAAATGTTAGAAGTTACCACCAATAACTTTAGAAAGAGAAAAAGTACTCAACCTTACGACAAACCCAGTTGCGGTAGTGTCTTTCGCAACCCTCAACCGAAAGCCGCAGGTTGGCTAATTGAAAATATCGGCTTGAAAGGTTATCAAATTGGGGGCGCGCAAGTAGCGCATCGTCATGCTAACTTCATCATCAACTCAGGAAATGCTACCGCTAGGGACATTTTTACCTTAATTAACCATGTACAAGAACAAGTACAAGAAAAATGGTCAATTTTGTTACATCCTGAAGTTAAACTACTTGGACAATTCTAGGTAGGGGCGTAAAATTCGAGAATCAATGACAAAAAAAATCAAATATCTTCCTTACAACTACCTACTGATAATTATAGAAGTCACGAAATAAAGAAGAGTTGAACAGTGTTCAACCTTTACAATATATAAAGCGTAGGGGCTGAATATCATTCAGCCCACCCTCATCAAAAAACTTTTTAAGCAACCCCTAATTAAGATTCATCAGGAGAAAATTCAACGGTAACTTTTAGTTTTAACTTGCCTTTTTGCCAACCTAAAGCCCCTACTTTTAAAACTTCCACTTCAACCCCATCATTAATCCATTTTTTACGACTCAAATTCATATTTTCTTTAGATAAATCACTCCGAGAAGTATCAATTAATTTGCATTTTATCCCCTCGATTAAATGCCCTAATTTAAACATAGATTGTTCAACATAAAATCTATGAACATCACTATCAATAATATTAATAGCGTGGGCTTCATTTTCTAATGGTTGATAATTTTCATTCATTATTTATTTTGTATAACTATACTCAAAAAAAATGTCTTTAATATGATAAATCGATCGAACTAGGGAAAATTGAGAGTATAATTTCCCCTATTAAAATACCCTATTTTTATTAAACTAAATTAGCAAATAAGGCTTTTCCGTCCGTAAATCCTAAAGCATTATCACTCGCTCTTTCTGGATGGGGCATCATCCCTAAAACATTACCTTGTTTGTTGGTAATTCCAGCGATATTTTGACACGAACCATTAGGATTATATTCTGAATTTATGTGTCCTTCGGGGCTAGAATAACGAAATAAGATTTGTTCATTATCTTCTAATTCCTTGAGGGTATCTTCATCAGCATAATAATTGCCTTCCCCGTGCGCAATGGGAAAACAAACTACTTCTTTTGATTCATAGCCTTTTGTCCAAAGGGAGTTATTATGTTCTACTCTCACGGGAATTTGATCACAGATAAAGTGTAAATCTCGATTACGAGTTAATGCACCGGGTAACAAGCCAACTTCCGTCAAAACCTGAAAACCGTTACAAATTCCTAGGACTAATTTCCCTTTCTGGGCGTGTTCGACTATACTTTTCATTACTGGCGAAAACCTTGCGATCGCACCGCAACGAAGATAATCACCATAACTGAAGCCACCGGGTATAACAACGGTATCAATATCATCAATATCTGTTTCTTGATGCCATATCATACGGGTTGGTTGATTTAAGATTCCTTGCGTTACCATTGCTATATCTCGATCGCAATTTGAACCGGGAAACACTACGACACCAAATTTCATTCTAAACCTCTATATAATTAATTAAATAATGATCACAATTTAGTCTTGGGGAAAAGGTACTAAATCAAAAGTATAATTTTCAATAACAGGATTCGCTAAAAGTTGATCACACATTGCATGGATTTGTTTATCGGCGGATTCTTCGCTGTCAGCAGAGATAGTCAATTCAATATATTTGCCAATTCTGATGTTTTCTACTCCTTCATAGCCTAATTGATGTAATCCTGATTCTACCGCTGTACCTGCTGGGTCTAAAACTGAAGGTCTCAAAGTTACATATACTTTCGAGTTAAATTTCTTAGTCATAAATACTTCCGATAAAAGTTCAATATAGTTCGATCGAGTTCGATCTAACATCTAACATTTTATCTATAAATGAGAATAAATCTTTACAATACCATCTGTGAACTATAAAATTTCCATGAATGATCTTTTAAAATTTCCTCTAAATCCTGCAATATCTCATTTTATTAAACAAGAAATATCTAGTATTTATGATTTATTAGGGCTTAATTTTTCTGTAGAATTAAGTAAAAATAAAGAGCAATTTATTTATAAAAGTTCGATCGCTTTACAGTTAGCTAAAATTCAACAAAAATCTCCCTTATTAATAGCTGAAAATCTTGTTAATAATTTAGATCGATCACGAAGTCGCTCTGCTCGATCGAACTTAAAAGAATATTTTTTGATCAGAATATCTGACAACGGTTGGCTAGAATTTGTCATACTCGATCTCTTCCTAAACCACTGGTTAAATCAATTTTATCCTTTAAAACTTAGTCTAAATACTAACATAAAAATAGACAAAACACAAGTAACTTTTACAAATATTTATATCCATACTAGATGTTGTTCTCTCTTAAAATCAGCCCAGAGAGATAATATCATAACCCTTGATAAATTAGATCTAAAAATTAATCAATGGAAAATAAAAATACCAAACATAATTAATTATAAACCTTTATTAAAATCAGGCAATAATGAACAAAAATTAATCAGAGAATTAATAATTATTAGCGAAAAAATAAATAATCAAAAACTCAACTATAACAATGCTTTAAATAATCTCAGTCAAAAAATATTAGAATTTGAATCATCTAGTCGTATTTGGGGGGAAACTCTACAACAAAATATTAGTTTATCTCAAGCCAGATTAGGATTAATCGCCCTAAGTTTGCACTACTATCAAAATATTTTTCAAGCAGAATTTAATCAAGAATTACCCCAAGAAATACTTTAAATATTATTCTTATTAGGACTTATATTAAGTTTAGATAATCATTTATTAAAGAATTTTATAGTGATGATTTTAGCCATTTATTAATAAGCCTTAAAAGGCTTACTACGAACTTATATAACAGAAATATATAGGTTGAGAAAATCTCATTATGAGTCCGTAATTTCTAATTATTTTTCATTAAGCCCCAAATTTTTAATACTTTGTTTTATATCTTGCCATAACTCTTTAATTTGTTTATAAGCTACTTGAGGCGGAATTTTTCCATTAGTTTCTAAATTACAAATATAACTTACTTTTTGAGCAAATTCCTGTAAATTAGCATTAAACATCAAATTTTCTGGGGTAAACTCTCCTCGATAAGAAGTATGAGGAAACATAAAATTTTCTTTATCCCGTTTATCTTTATCATCGATCATAATAACTATTTAACACTCTTTAAAAAAATCACGATACCCTACTATAACAAATAGTTTGAAGAATCAACAATTTACTTATTTAAAAATTAGAGTCATAAAAAATACAAAAGTAAAAAATAATTATAATTGATACTTTTTTTGGTTTAACTTATTAATATGGATTTTATTATAAATTTAATGACAACTTAATAAATAGATATTATTAAAAAAGTTTTTTGATGAAAGTAACAAGTAATGGATAATCAAGAGTGCATCATTTTAATCATTGAATTCTCTTTGCGTCTTTGCGTCTTTGCGTGAAAAAAAGTCAAATTTTTGAATAAGAACGATCGAAATGATTGGACAATGTTATCGATCGAGCTTCCCCAAATATTGTAACAAAACGTTATATTCTAAGAAGAAAGAGCAATTATCATCATAACTAAAGCAATGCGTGTAATTTTAATGACAGGAAAAGGAGGCGTAGGAAAAACATCCGTTGCCGCCGCTACAGGACTTAAATGTGCTGAATTAGGCTACAGAACTCTTGTACTAAGTACAGACCCAGCCCATTCTCTAGCCGACAGTTTCGATATGGAATTAGGACATGAACCTCAACCTGTCGTTAATAACCTTTGGGGTGCAGAATTAGACGCACTTATGGAGTTAGAAGGTAACTGGGGAGCAGTCAAGCGTTATATAACAGAAGTCTTACAAGCTAGAGGACTAGACGGAGTACAGGCGGAAGAATTAGCTATTTTGCCGGGTATGGATGAAATTTTTGGTTTAGTCCGCATGAAAAGACATTATGACGAGGGAGATTTTGATGTCTTAATTATCGACTCTGCACCAACGGGAACAGCATTAAGGTTATTAAGCCTCCCTGAAGTCAGTGGATGGTATATGAGAAGATTTTATAAACCTTTTCAAACCATGTCCGCCGCTTTACGTCCTTTATTTGAACCTATTTTCAAACCGATCGCTGGATTTTCTCTCCCTACCAATGAAGTCATGGACGCACCCTATGAGTTTTATCAACAGATAGAAGCCTTAGAGAAAGTATTAACTGATAATGTGCAAACTTCTGTAAGATTGGTAACAAATCCTGAAAAAATGGTAATCAAGGAGTCCTTACGCGCCCATGCTTATCTAAGTTTATATAATGTTTCAACGGACTTAATCATCGCTAACCGTATCATTCCTGAAGAAGTGGAAGACCCTTTTTTCAAAAAATGGAAAGAAAATCAAGCAGTTTATAAACAAGAAATCTATGATAATTTTCACCCTTTACCAGTGAAAGAAGTGCCTTTATTTTCTGAGGAAATGTGTGGATTAAAAGCCTTAGAAAGATTAAAAGATACTCTATATCAAGGTGATGAAGATCCCAGTAAAGTTTATTATGCAGAAAATACTATTAGAGTTGTTCAAGAACAGAATAATTATAGTCTCGAACTCTATTTACCCGGTATTCCCAAAGAACAAATTAAACTGAATAAAACAGGGGATGAATTAAACGTAAGAATTGGCAATCATCGCCGAAATTTAGTACTTCCTCAAGCCTTAGCGGCGTTAAGTCCTTCTGGTGCAAAAATGGAGGACGATTATCTTAAAATTAAGTTTGCTAATGTACGTTAAAAATTAGGAATTAAGAATTAGGAATTAATAAAATTTAGGTGTTAATATAATTTTTATGGCAGAAAATAATTATGGCAACTACAGCAGATGATGTTTGGCGTTTACTAGCAGAATTGATTGAATCACAAAAAGAAACCGATCGACGCTTACAAGAAACAGAGCGGTTACTAAAAGAACAAAGTAAAAAAACTGATCGACAAATTCAACAAGTTAACGAACAAATAGGGAAATTAGGGAATCGTTTAGGGGAGTTTGTCGAGTGGCAAATACGCCCCGCCTGTGTAAGATTATTTAAAGAAAGAGGTATTGCTGTTAGAGAATTTCATGCTGAAATGTCATCCCAAAGAGGAGAAGAAGGTATCGAAATTGATCTATTAGTAGTAGATACCACAGAAGCCATCGCCATTGAAGTTAAAAGTAAACTGACTCAACCCGATGTGGATGAACATTTAGAAAGATTAGCAAAATTTAAACACTTTTTTCCCCGTTATCAAGATGTAAACTTATTAGGTGCAGTAGCCGGGATGGTTGTGCCTTCGGATTCCGCTCGTTATGCTTATCGTAAAGGGTTATTTGTTATAGCACCATCAGGAGATGATGTAGTTATTCTTAATGATAGTAAGTTTAAACCAAAAGTTTGGTAGGTTAGGTTATGAATAAACGATTATTGAGGGTGAAACTTTTGTTAATAATATGATCGATCGTTTTGTAAATTGATTCACTTATGTACATTCAAAGTATAATCTTTAGTACATCGTAATTTGTGGAAATAAATTGAAATAATGCAACGGAAATTTTTTAAGATCATACTTTCTTGTGCTATTCTTCTGAGTCTTATATTTAATCTGTTTCCTGCCAAAGTGTATGCACATAGTATAAATAATGAACAAGCAATTACAGACTTTTTAACAGCAATTGAAATTAATGATAACTATTATGACCTAGACTATTCTCATATTTATGCTGAAAAAGGATATAAAAAAGGTATTCAACAAGATTATAAAGGTGCAATAATATATTCAACTAAGGCAATAGAAATTAATCCACAAGAATATTTTGCCTATAATAATAGAGGTTTATCACATTTCTATCTTCAAGAATATAAAGATGCCCTAAATGACTTCAATAAATGTATTGAAATTCAACCAAGTTTTAGTCAATGTTACTATAATAGAGCATTGTTGTATAGTAAAACTGGAAAGTACCAACAAGCTGTTGAAGATAGTAAAACTGTTTTAAAATATAACCCTAATGATTATGTTTCATGGGAAAATTTAGGAACTGATTTATCTTATATCAATAAACTAGATGAGGCTATTTATGCCTATGAAAAAGCCATTCAAATTAACCCTGATTATTTTGTTGTTTACCGTAATCTGGGTGTTACTTATGACCAATTAAATCAGTATGAAAAAGCAATTGAGAACTATAATAAATTCTTAACCTATGAACCTAATCATCCCGAAATATGGGAAAAGACAGGTAATGCTTTTATGGAATTAAATGAATACAAAAAAGCGATCGAATCTTATAAAAAAGTGTTATCTTATGAGCCTAATAATTCTATTGCATGGTTAAACAAAGGTGTCGCGCTATACTTCCTAAAAAAATATAATCAAGCTATAACTTCTTTCAAAAATGCTTTTTACAATGATCCTACTAATTATAAGGCTTTAATTTTTCAGGGTAATATTTACTATGATACGAAAAAATATTATAAAGCGATCGAACTTTATAACCAAGCTCTTGTGTATCAAAAAGACAATTCAGATATTATTTATACTATAGCTAGTTGTTATGCACTATTGGGTAATTCTAGTGATGCGTTGGGAAGTTTAAAACAAGCGATTAAATTGGACAAAAAATATAGAGAAAAGATTAAAACTGATTCAGATTTTGATTTAGTAAGAAATGAACCTGAATTTCAAAGTTTAATTAATTAATCACCTCCAAAGATTAAATATTTAGGAAGTGAAACTAAATGAGATTAATGACATAAACAAAAATTTTTTTTGGACATTGCACACATTGGAAAATCTACAGAAAAGGATAGAAATTAAACCGTTGTGGATTTTCCTAACTCTTAATTATCCTGACGATAGTGAAGTGATTGAAGACAAAGTTTACTACTATAAAAGGATAGAAGATTTTGATAATAGGGTATTAAAGGTTGTGGTGTCTGATTCTACCCCACCTAGAATTATTACAGTTCACTTTCACAGAGGTTTAAAAAGAAAATATGAAAGTTAGATATGACGATGATATAGACGCTATTTATTTTGATTTAGTGGATATTCCTTCTTATGACTCCGATGAAATAAAAGACGGTATTATCATTGATTATGATAAAGAAGATAATATCGTAGGGATTGAAATTTTAGATTTTCAGTCGAAGTTAAAACAAGGATTAACAATTACTGATTTACCTTTTCCTGATTCTGACAAAGCAACAGCTTCTCAATATTTCAATATTCCTATTGCTGTTTAACTTCGATTAATTCCCCGTGTTTGAGGACAAGAATTCGATCGACATTACTCTAAAAACCATGAGCTATAATATTTAGGGAGTATGAAAATTAGGATTATTTTATGAATATTCGTTTAACAGAATGGAATCAAGAGGCAAAAGCCAAAATCGAAGAAGCGATCGCCATTTCTGAACAGACTCCTCCCATTGATGGTGAAACTTTTGTGAATAACATTATCGATCGTTTTGTTAAATCACGTTAAAAATTATCTAATCAATACTCTTGCGAGTAAAGATATAAATAAGATTATCGCTATGTTAGAATTGACGGCAATACTTTAAATTTTTACTATTAATTATTTATCTCAATGAGTACGATCGATTTAGTTACGGAAAAAATGCAATATTTACCCCCAGAAAAACAAGCAGAAATTTTAGATTTTGTTGAATTTTTAACGGTTAAATATCAAGGAAAAAATAAGAAAAAATCAGCCGAAGAAAGAGCAATAGAGCGTTTAGCTGATGTCGATGATCAAGATAATCCTGAAAAATGGCACACAGTGGTGGAAATTGATCAAGAAATTGATGTAGAATCTAGTTTGGAGAACTTAAGAAAAAGTGGCTAAAAAATCCAAATACCAAGTAAAAATTAATCAATTTGTTCACGAAAAGATTTACCAGATGTCTATTCAGATTTTAAAGCAATATCAAAAGCTAATTTTGAGCCATAAAAACACACATCAAATTCCCTAAAAAAATTCATTTGCCCTAAAAGTAGAGGTATATCATTAGATTTAGCCCAAGCAAATACTAAGCGCCGAGGAGGAAAATTAGCAATAATTCCTGATATAACTAAGCCTTTAGCTTCCACTGAGTTTAAATTACCCCCCAGAGAAATAGATAAATTTTGTTCTTCCCAAATAACACCTAATTCTAAACCTATTTGATAAGGTAAAACATTTACACTTGCTCCTGTGTCTAACAATCCTAATACCTCAATATTTTCCTTGCTTTGATATTGTAATTGCAATGGTAACATGGGAACATAATCGGCAACTCCAAAGCGATCGATTTTTTCCTGATAAGAAAATCTTTGATAATTAGGCATTTTCTGAACTTTGTTCCTCTTGTAATAAACTAGCTAACTGATGAGAAGCACTATGAGAATCAAAAGGCGACCAAATTGGATAAGTAGTGTTAGGTTTTAATTCGCTTATTTGTTCATCTTCAGCCAAAGAGGATGCTAAAAATTCGATAATTTTCAGCTTTTCCATCCGAGATAATCTATTTAATTGAGGTAAAAATTCACTGACTTTCATATACATTTAGTTTTTCAAAATAGTATATATTTTATCATTATTCCTAACTCCTTATTCCCAATCCTCTAATCTCGTGATCATACAGTAGCTAACATTTGCAGTTTATAAAGACTGGCATAAAGTCCATTTTCTGTTAATAATTGATCATGATTACCAGACTCAATTAACTCCCCGTGTTTTAAGACAAAAATTCGATCGACATTACGAATAGTCGAGAGACGATGGGCAATAATAATCGCAGTTTTGTTGACTAATAATTTATCTAAGGCTTGTTGAGTATCCGCTTCTGTCGCCACATCTAAACTGGAGGTTGCCTCGTCTAAAACCAAGATGTTTGGGTTACGAATGGCAACTCTGGCAAAGGCTAATAGTTGTTTTTGCCCCCCCGAAAGATTCGCTCCTCTCTCCCTTAATTGGGTGTCATATCCTTCGGGAAGCCCTTGAATAAATTTGTCTATATTGGTGATTTCGGCGGCTTTTTTGATTTCCTCAAAAGGATATTCTTCCCCTAAAGTGATATTGCGTTTGACATCCCCGACAAAGATAAAACTTTCTTGTAAAATTACCCCGATATGGCTTCTTAATTCGGCTTGAGTGATGTCTCTAATGTCGATACCGTCCACTAAAATCCGTCCGTGGGTGGGTTCGTATAAACGGCATAATAACCTAATTATAGAGCTTTTTCCAGCCCCTGTGGGTCCGACTAGGGCGATTTTTTCTCCAGATTTAATAGTGAAATTGAGGTTTTTTAAGACATATTCATCGGGTTTATAGCCAAAAGAAACGTTTTCAAATCTGATTTCTCCTATTTTCTCGTCTTCTTTGTTACTATCGAAGCTAATGTTATCAACTCTGTCTTTTATCTCTAAGGGAATACTCATTAATTCGGTGATACGCTCGATCGCAGTAAAACCCGATTGAAACATAGTGAATTTATCAGCAAATTGACGTAAAGGATCAAATAATCGTTGAGAATATAAGATAAAAGCGGATAATATACCAAAACTGATGTTATTTCCTAAAACTAATAACCCTCCTAACCATAACACCCCGGCAATGGCAACCAAGGAAATCCATTCGAGGGTAGCGGATACCGCCGAATCATGGAAAATGGTTTTATCAATGGCTACTCGGTATCGATCGTTCGTAACCCTAAAAATTTCACTGTTGTATTTTTCTCTACCAAATAATTGCACAACATTGATACCTACCACATTTTCCTGTAGCATGGAGTTGAGAACTGATAATTCTTCCCTAGCCACATAATTAGCTTTACGGTATTGTTTTTGAAAATAAATAATTAAGGCAGTGACAGGAATCAGCATCAACACCAACATTAAAGCCAACTGCCACTGTAAAGAAAACATCGTCAAAATAATGACTAAAATTGCCACTAAATCACTCAAAATTCCGATCGCACCTGTAGCAAACACATCTCCCAAGGCTTCCACATCATTAGTAATGCGAGTAACTAATTTACCTACAGGAGTTTTATGGAAAAAACTAGAAGATAAAGAAGTCACATGATTAAATAAATCTTCTCGAATAAAAGCCGTAATTTCCTGCCCAACTTTTTGCACTAAAAAACCTTGTACCGCTTGAAAAGCAGTTCTAATAATAATAGAAATTAAGAGAATAAAACTAAGTAATTTTAAAGCATTAGATACAGAATAAGAGCTTAAAAATGACCATGTAGGCTCATTTCTTAGTAAAGAAATAGCTTGACCTACAAGCAGAGGTTGCACAGCACCTGCTAAAGATAAAGGAATTAAAAGAACTAAAGATATTAATAAAATAGATGAATTTCGTTTAGCATAAGGGGCAATTTTTAAGAGTAGTCCCCAATCATTTTCTTTTTTGTTAATCTGCATTTAATGATATTAATTATAATAATACAATAAGTACTAAATAAAAAATTAAGCCTTATTTTTTGGAATAATAATTAATTATAAGCTAGTTTGCATTTAAGTAGAATGATGATGTCAGGGTTGAACATTGTTCAACCCCTACGAAAAAAGAGAAAAGCAGATTTGGCAACAGATAAAAAACAGAAGCAAATTTTTTACATCGGATATGATATTAATGATGTTTCCTTGCTTAAAACTTAGTTGAGGAAGTTAATTTGATTAGGGGTTTAGTAATAATTTTTCTATTTTTAGCTACTTGTTTTTTTCTTAAATCTTTACAAATTTCATGTAAATCATAATTAAAAGATTTAGCGTGTTCTTCTCGAATTTTATGGATTTCTTCTAATACTGGTATCAATATATAAAGTTTCAAGTATTATTAAATAACTCTAAAATAATTTATTTTTATAATATATCGTACTCAGGAATAAGCGATAGCGAAACTAAATTCTCAATTCTCAATTCTCAATTCTGATTGTTAATTCTTCGTGGTTAAATTAAAATTAAGAAAGATATGTAACAAATAAACAAAAATTCATTCCACAATCTGTGACGGAATCTACAATGAAGATATAGGAATCGTTACGGAGTAATAAAATTAAAATATATGGTAGCTTCTAATATCCCCTCTTTCAAACTAACCACTGATGTCATTCCCATGCAGTGTTCTGGTGCTTATGCCTTGATTGATAGCCTTTGTCGTCACGGAGTTAAGCATATTTTTGGTTATCCCGGCGGTGCTATTTTACCCATCTATGATGAGGTTTATCGAGCTGAAGCTAGAGGAGACATTCAACATATTCTCGTCAGACATGAACAAGGTGCAGCCCATGCGGCCGATGGTTATGCTCGTGCTACTGGAAAAGTGGGTGTATGTTTCGGTACTTCGGGACCGGGTGCGACTAACTTGGTAACAGGTATTGCTACAGCCCACATGGATTCCATCCCTATGGTAATTATTACAGGGCAAGTGCCACGAAATGCGATCGGTTCTGATGCTTTTCAGGAAACAGACATTTTCGGCATCACTTTACCTATTGTTAAGCATTCCTATGTGGCTCGTACCGCCCAAGATATTCCTCGTATTATCGCTGAGGCTTTCCATTTGGCTAGTACAGGAAGACCAGGTCCTGTTTTGGTGGATATTCCCAAGGATGTGGGCTTAGAAGAATGTGAGTATGTGCCTGTATATCCGGGAGAAGTCAAGTTATCGGGTTATCGCCCTACGGTGAAAGGTAATCCCCGTCAAATCAATGCGGCGGTAGAATTGATTGCGGAAGCTAGACAACCTTTACTATATGTTGGCGGTGGTGCAATTTTATCGAAAGCTCATGCTCAAATTCAAGAGTTAGCAGAGCGTTTTCAGTTACCTGTTACCACTACTTTAATGGGTTTAGGGGCTTTTGACGAACATCATCCCCTTTCTGTGAGTATGTTGGGAATGCACGGCACTGCTTATGCGAATTTTGCTGTCAGTGAGTGTGATTTATTGATTGCGGTGGGAGCAAGATTTGACGATCGAGTTACAGGAAAATTAGATGAATTTGCTTCCCGTGCAAAAGTAATTCATATTGATATTGATCCTGCGGAAGTAGGTAAAAATCGCCGTCCTGAAGTGCCAATTGTTGGAGATGTACGTCAAGTATTAGAACAAATTTTACAACGTGCCAGAGAGTTAGATTTACCTGTCCATGATACTTTAACAAAAGATTGGTTAGCAAGGATCGATCGATGGAAACAAGACTATCCTTTAATTGTACCCCATCCCGAAGATGCTCTTTCTCCTCAAGAAGTGATTGTGGAAGTAGGGCGACAAGCTCCCAATGCTTATTACACTACTGACGTAGGGCAACATCAAATGTGGGCGGCACAATTCCTCAAAACAGGTCCTAATCGTTGGATTTCTAGCGCAGGACTTGGTACTATGGGCTTTGGTTTACCTGCGGCTATGGGAGCAAAAGTTGCGGTAGGAGATGAAGAAGTTATCTGTATTAGTGGTGATGCTAGTTTTCAGATGAACTTACAGGAATTAGCGACTTTGGCACAATACAACATTAAAGCTAAAACCGTGATCATTAACAACCGTTGGCAGGGCATGGTGCGTCAATGGCAGGAAACCTTCTATGGTGAGCGTTATTCCGCCTCTAATATGGAAGCGGGAATGCCTAACTTTGAGATGTTGGCTGAGGCTTTCGGTGTTAAAGGTATGACGGTTAGCAGTCGTGATGAATTATCAGATTCGATCGCTGAAATGTTAGCTCATGATGGTCCTGTGCTATTAAATGTTTACGTTACACGAGACGAAAATTGTTATCCTATGATTGCACCGGGTAAAAATAACGCTCAAATGTTAGGTTTGCCCAAAAAAGCCGAAGACGGCTTAACTAAAGAAATGGTTATTTGTACTAATTGCGGTACAAGAAACCACGCTGATAATAGTTTCTGTCCTGAATGCGGTACAAAACTGTAGATAGTGAATAGTTGATAGTGAATAATGAATAGTAATAAATACAAAAATCATCAAAATAGCTCCTATTTTTCTCTCTATAGATAGAGTTTAAATACTATTTCTTGATGAGACAGGGAAAAATGTAGGGGCAGAAAATTTTTCTGCCCACCCCCACCAAAAAATGATGAAAAATTTGAGGAAAATCGATCGAGTTTAATTAGGTTCGATCGAGCTATGCTACTTTGTGATGGAATTTACAAAAAATTATATATTTTCTTAAAAAATTATAAAAAAACTGTGGGAGAAACATTGAATCTTTTTGCTAACAATTTTACTTGTTCAATACTTAAAGATTGATAATTATTTAAAATTGCTTCTATCATTTCTGGCGTTCCAATTTCAGGCAAATCTGAATAATTTAAAGCGTTTTCTTCCATAAAATAAGCTAAAATTTCACTACTATCACAATTAGGAATTGGATAATTTTCTTGCTCATAAACTTCAATTAATATACCTAAAGTATCAAGTAGATTATAAAGAGGATGATTTTCATTTGTGCCTATCTCGTCAATTAAAATATTCATTTGTTCGATCGCTCGATCGTAGTCTTGTTCATTACGAATTGTCAAGATGGGGGAGATAATCTTCCAAGAAGTCTTGATATTGGGGGATAGTGTTGCTAATTTTTCCATGTTTGTTTATTGTAACCCAAATGTTTTAAAATGTATTGAGATTTTTCTACTATTTTAAACCAACGAGTTAATGACTTTTCACTATCGGGATATTTGTGGGCAAATTGACGTAATATTTTACGGGAAATAACGTGCATTATATATCAATAATCTGAGGATATAGTAATATTATATCTGTATAATATCAACTTGATTAATAACTTGTGTGCTAATAAATTTATAAGCGAGTTTTACATTAGCTTTCGATAGTTTATTTAAGGATTGATGAACGAATGATTTTAAATTTTGCAGTTTTGACATAGAACAAAAAATCCTAAATTTACCGATATATTTTAGTCTAATTATTCGTAATGATACTATATTTTAAGCTCGATCGAGCTGCGCCACTTCGTGATCGAATTTCTAACTATTGCTCAATTCTTCATGTTTAAACAAGATTTTTTGATGAGCTTGGATTGAACATTGTTCAACCCCTACGGGAAAAATGTAGGGACAGAAAAATTTTCTGCCCATCTCCACCAAAAATATTGATGATATAATATTATTTATTGACTATAAATTAAATTTATGTTGAATATAAATACTATTGAATTTACCACAAAAATTAATCAAGGAATGATTTTAATTCCTCAAGAGTATAATGGAAAATTGACAGAAGAATTAGAAGTTGAAGTTATTATTAAGCCGATAAAAAAAAGACGATTAATGGATGAATTAGCTGAAAATCCTGTGATAGTTGATAATTGGAAAGACTTAACAAGAGAGGATATTAATGACAGATAATAAAATTTTTATAGATTCCAATATTTGGCTTTATCGGCTTCTTTATGATACAAAATCAGATCCTTTTTTATATAAAAGAAAAAGAGAAATAGCTATTAATTTAACTAATTCTCCTAATATTATTATTAGTACTCAAGTGATCACAGAAACTTGCTCTGTACTGAAAAGAAAAGCTAATTTTTCTGATACTCAAATATTTCAGATTATCGAGGAATTTGAAGAACAATGTTACATTATTTGTCTAACATCAAGGGAAATGAAAAATGCTTGTGAACTTAGAAAAAAATATAATTTTTCATATTGGGATAGTTTAATTATTTCTTGTGCATTAGTTTCTTCTGTGGATGTGATTTATTCAGAAGATATGCAACATGGTTTAGTCATCGAAGAAAAACTGACAATCATTAATCCTTTTTTTTGAATAAATCTGGAATTATTATTAGAAGTTCGATCGAGCTATACCACTTCCTGATCGAATTTCTAATTATCGCTCAATTCTTTATGGTTAAATAAGATTTCTTGATGAGGTTGGGTTGAATATTATTCAACCCCTACAGGAAATTTCACTGCTTACCTTTACCCAAAAGTTATGGATGATTTTAATAAATCGATCGAGTTTAATTAGGTTCGATCGAACTGAAATCTAATAAGAATTATAATCTTGATTATGATTAATATTTTGTTCAGGTAAATCATTGATGATTTTGATTAGAGCGACTGGAATAGGTACAAAATAATTAGTATTTTCGGCAAATAAATCATCTCCTAAATTAAAGGAATTTTTTACCCAATTAGTAATTTTTTCTCCCATTTTTTTAGCTTCTTCGATAAGATTAAATTCAGTAAAATTAATTTCTTTCATAATTTCTTCCTCTAAAAACATAATCATTTGATTAGTTTCGATCGCACTTGCACCATTAATATTAATAGGTTGTTCAAATTGTTCTGAAAAACCATAATAAGTTAAATATTTAGCACGTTCTAATTTATTATTATGTTCTAATTCACTCAAAGGATGAGCAATAAAAACTATATATTGATAATCTTTCAAATCTGGAAATTTTTGAGCAAAATTAGTCTGAGAAATTACCATAAAATCCGCTTGTTTTTGCCGTGCCAAAGACTCCGTTAAAGTTCCAATAGGATCAACTCCGATAAGAGGTTTAAATTGTTTTGTATCTCCTCTCTGAGCATTATTGTCAATATACCAAGGCAATAAACCAGCTAAAGGATTAATATTTTTTTCTTGACTAAAAAGTCCAAACTCTGGATCAAAATTATAACGAGTTTTTTGATTCCGAAAATGTTGAATAACTAAAACATCAGAAATAGCTGATTCCATTTCCGTTTTTTCTTCTCCAAATATAGGACGTTCCCACTCTTTTTGTTCAAAAGTCAACTTATGTTTATAAAAGTCGTATTGAGTAGTGTCTATTTTTTCCCAAACTTTAAGGCGTTTTAATAGTTTATCTCGATCTAAAACTTCCATCGGTTTTAATTTTTCATTTAGTCTTTTTAATTCCATTTCCATTACTTCACTATGTTGTCGAGCAGAGATTAAAACTTTATCTACAGTATTAGTATCTACTTTTCCATTTTGAATTGCCTCAGTGATTTTTTCCTGTTGTTTATTGTCTAATTGTCCTAAAATTTTTAATTGCATACGAGGATCATTAACTCCTGCATCGGCTAAACGTTCCCATAACGCACTATCTCGTTTTTCGGCTAAAGTGCCTTCTAAAATGAGATAATAAGCGGTAACATCCGAAATTTGCCCCAATCGAGCTACTCTACCATTTCTTTGCATTAAAATGGCTGGATCAGGGCTAATATCCCAATGTACTACTTTATTCGCTATCTGAAAATCTAAGCCTTCATCGGCGGCAGAAGTAGCCACTAAAATACGATAATTTCTGTTTCGATCGTAAAATTTCTTCACAATTTCTGCTCTTTCATCAGTATTTAAACTGCCTGTTAAGGCAAGACTCTCTTTCATAAAAGTAGCTTTAATAATTGCCGTAGTTTGCAATACTTCTGTGAATACTAAAAAACGGGAGTCAGGATGAGCTTTTAACATTTCTCCTAACCAGTTTAATTTAGCATTTTCTACACTTCGGCCTGATTTAAGTAAGTCTAAACCTAACTCTGTCAAAATTAAAATTTCTTCTGCCGATGCTTGTAAATCACTATCTATTTCAATATCATCATCATTTTTATCAGCTTTTTCTCTTGGGTTGACATTTTCTAAAAGACGTTTTTGAAATTCATAAATAGCTGGAATACTACCATCTTTCAAGTTACTGGCTTTAAAAGAAAAGTTACCATCAGAAGGAAAACTAACTTCTTTGGCATAATCACTTTCTCTATCTTCATCAAATTGAGATAAATTTTTGGAAATTTGGCGAATTAACTCTCTTAAATTTTCGGTATCAGGAGAATTATCGCTTTTATAGGCTTTCTCACTTTGCCATTTACTATGATGTCGAACGCACCAGCGAAATAACCAACAAGCACCTGCTAAAGAGCTACTGGTTAAGCGAGTTTCAAGATGTGCAGTGGCAAAACCGCCAAAACTATCACCATGATTACGATAAATTTTTTGGACAGTCTTTTTAATTGTTTCTAAAGTAGATAAATATTCCTCATCGGTTTTTTCTAACCTTGTTTCTCCTTCTCGATGAGGACGAATAATGGTTAATTGGGGAAATAGCCTTTTATCTTGCCAATTACGAATCTCATCTTGTTGTCGCCATACTATTGCGACTTGAGAATTTTCTTGAGAGATAGCTTCTAATAACTGTTTTTGCTCAATATCTTTATCAAAGGCATTTTTGAGAACTGTTTGATGTGCTAATAATCGTAATAAATTCGTAAACTGATTAGCAGAACGAAATGGAGTGGCACTCATTAAAATTACTAAATCAGGGGCTTCTGAGTCAAGCCAGTATTTACCTGTAATAATTTGATGGGCGGCAATATAAGCCTGAGTAGTGTCATTAAAATCCTTTAAAGATTTACCGTTAAGATTACCATTACTAGCACAATGATGACATTCATCGATAATTACAATATTTGGTTTAACTCCTTTTGCTAAATCTTTTTTGTCTTTTGGACTCAGATAACGTCTAGCGGCGTGCATACTGGCAATACGAATACCTTTTTGGCTAATGGGATCACCGTAATCTCGAAAAGAGTTTACTACAGTGATTAAGCTATCATCTTGATCTTTAATGACGCTACGGAGTTTTATTTTGACATCCTCTGTCAATCCTCCAGAGGTTAAATAAAGACAGCTAAAATTTTCTAATCCTTGAGTAATTAGTTTATCTCTCAAGATTAAGCCTATTTCGATCGTTTTTCCCAACCCTACTTCATCGGCAATTAAAACTCTTTTAATTCCTGATTCATGATTTTTCAAGTATTGTTGTAATGCTAGTTGATGAGGAAAAGGATCTTTATCACTAGCTGTAATTCTTCCTGAATAGAGATTTGCTAATAATTCTAATGCACCTAATTTTAAAACAGTTTTAACTTGAGAATGATGATCAATAAAGTTTTGGGATAAAACACTTTCACCGACATAATATCCCTGATTTTTTTTAAGCTGAGTTAAAATGTCAGGATTTCTTTGTTTGATTAATTGCCAATTACGAAAGTTACGAAAACGAATACCTCTTTTTTCTAATACTTCGCTTTCTCTGTCTGTGGTTTCGATCGTATAACTATAATGATTATAAGCGTTTCGATCAGAATTTTCGGGATCAGCCCAAACTATATCTACATGATGATTACTTTCTGACGGAATCTCGAATAAATTGTAAGACATTATATTTACCCCAAAATAACAATATGTTGATTAGTATTTGTTTCTCTACTTATTTATCAGGTGAACTTTGTTGATTTATGCAAGATTCACGAATAAAATTTTTCGATCACTGAAAGTGGCGCTGCGCGATCGTTAACCGTGAGACACTGAATGAAAAAATACTCGTGAAAAACCTAAAAAATTCCAGATATTCGGTTTTGGACCAGGAAAATTAGCTAAATTGCAACAGCAATTAAGGGAAAATAAACAAGAAGAAGCCCTAAAATATTGGCAAAATTGTATTGATTTAACTAGAAAAAATATATTTCGTAAAAAAGTTTGACCTGCTCCCGCAGCCTTTGGCGATCGAAAAGTGGGGAGGTTCGATCGAATTTCTAATTTTAAAAAATATAAAAATTGTAGGAGCAGAAAATTTTTCTGCCCCCCCCACCAAAAAATATTGATCAAATAAAATCGAACTATTATTAAACCTTCTTGGTATTATTGAGAATGGCGATTTTTAATTGATGGTTAGGAGTCGTCAGGGCAATCCAAGCTAATAATACTACCATCAATGTACCCAATGCACTGCCAGAGGCGATCGCAAAGGTGATAACAACTTGATAACGAACAGCATTTAAAGGGGAAGCACCTGCTAAAATTTGCCCTGTCATCATACCGGGTAAACTAACTAAACCCATTACCATCATGGAGTTAATCATCGGAATCATGCCCGTAGCAATGGCGGAAGTAATTTCTTGATGAGTTGCTTCCCAACGAGTAGCACCCAAGGATAAAAGGGTTTCTACTTGGTGACGATTTTTCACGAGGTTATCCATGAATTTGTCTAAGCCGAGGGATATTCCAGTGAGGGTATTTCCTAAAATCATACCTAATAAGGGAATAAGATATTGAGGATTATACCAAGGCTCGACTCTGATAATTCCTGCTACGGATAAATTAGTAATCACAAATGAGGATATTAAGACGGAAATTAAACTACGCCAATATATACTTGGAAATCTTCGGGAGGTACGGTTTACGGCGGATATTCCTGCGATACTAGCCATTATAAGGGCGATCGAGATAACTAACCAAGGATTAGAAAGGTTAAATAACCATTCCAACACATAGCCAATTAAAAGTAATTGTATCACCATTCTTAGGGAGGCGATAAAGAGCGATTTTTCTAACCCTAGTCGTAACCACACAGAAAGAATTATGTTGATGAGGATTAGTGCTACTGCTCCCCCTAATTGGAAATAATCAAGAGATATATAGTTATCAGACATTTTTAAGAATCAATTGTTTATCGGTAACACGATCGATTTGATTACTGTCATGGCTTGTCCAAATACAAGCCCTCTGCGGATTTTCCTTGAGCCACAGAGCGATGGCACTTTCTACCTGTGCCGTAGTTTTTGCATCTAAAGAAGCGGTACATTCATCTAATAATAGTATCATGGGGTCAAGTTGTAAGGCACGAATTAAAGCCACTATCTGACTTTCTCCCCCCGATAAGTTACTGGCAGATTGTGCTAAAAAAGATACAGATCGATCGAACAAATCTAACCATTGAGTTATTTTAGAGGTGTCATATTCACGCTGTTTGTGAATGTCTAAACGATAAATATATTTTAAATTATCTTCCACCGTACCTTCAAACATTACTGATCGTTGATGTAAGTATATCACCTGAGAACGATAGTTTGGTATATCCCAAGAGACAATATTTTTATCTTGATAGATAATTTCTCCTTCTAAGGGTGTATCTAAATGTGCGATCGCCCTTAATAGTACACTTTTACCAGTACCCGTTGCCCCCACCAATCCTAAACTTTCCCCCGATGGCAACGTAAAGGAAAGATTACGCCATAGCCAACGGGAATTGATTTGTTGCCCTAGATTGACAATTTTTAAAATACTCATAGGGGTTTACCTCAGTTCGACAGAAGAAAAATGGTGAAGACGAGACAGGTGGACAAGTGGACAGGAAGAAAAATTGTCAAGATTATAACATTTTGATTATAGGGGAATAATTCCACTGGGATTAAGAGGGAATAAATTACCGAAATAATCTTTTTGAATAACTTTTAAATCGTAAGTCTCTTTTACTCCCGATAAATTATCAATGTCTTTAACATATCGGCTTAAATTAGGGTAACTCTCGATCGATCTTAAACTACACTTAAATAAACTGTAATAAACAGCATCAAAACGAATTAGAGTAGTAAATAAGCGAATATCTGCTAAAGTTAATCGATCGAAACATAAATAACGATTATTGCCTAAATTTGCCTCAATATCATCTAAAACAGCGAATAAACCTCTACAAGCCTCCTCGTAAGCCTCTTGGGTTTGAGCAAAACCGCAACGATACACCCCATTATTAACATGATGGTAAATTTTCTCATTCCATGAGTCTATCTCCGATTTAAGCTCATCAGGATAAAGGTTTAAATCACCATTAGTGGCATATTCATTAAACTGGTTATTCAGGATAACAATAATTTCCGCACTCTCATTATTAACAATGGTTTTCGTCTTTTTATCCCATAACACTGGCACGGTGCAACGTCCTTTATAATTAGGTTGCGATAACTGATAAAGTTGCCTGAGACTCTCACAATTTTCTGACACTTCCTCCATTATCCACCCCCCTTGATTCACTGAGGGAATAACAATATTAATATCAATCACATTTTCTAATCCTTTCAACTTCCTTACGATCGAAGTACGATGTGCCCAAGGGCAACCAATGCCTACATATAAACAATATCGATCGACTTCTGGGGTATAAATATTATTATCCCCATTCATTTGATGGCGAAATTGACTCAACGGGCGATTATAACTCCCCTTTTCACTAGGTGCTAATTGAGACATCATCGCTAACCATAAACTTTTCCAAACAAATTTAGCGAAGATAATGAGAAACGAAGTTGGTAAAGATTTCATAATTAGGGGTTGCCTCTTGCCTCTTGCCTTTTGCCTTTTTTAATTGTTTTTTCGTAGTCTTTGATGGATAAAAAAAAGGAAAATATTACTTGATTAAAAGTTCAGATTTTCCCCTTTCTAACCCATCCTAAATTATTTATTTAGTTTTTCATTGAGGATTTTATTCGCTAATTTAGGATCAGCTTTTCCACCTGTTTCCTTCATAATTTGTCCCACAAAAAACCCTTGTAATTTAGTCTTTCCAGCTTTAAATTGTGCTAATTTATCGGGATTATCAGCGATAATTTTATCAATAATTTCTGCTAATTCATCAGGATTAGATATGGCGATTAAGCCTTTACTTTCCACAATTTCTTTAGGAGAACCGCCTTTAACTAACAATTCTGGTAGTAAATCTTTGGCAATTTTACCGCTAATTGTGCCGTTTTCAATTAAAGTAATTAATTCCCCTAACATCTCAGGTTTTAAAGCAATATCATTGATGGTTAACTCCACATTACTATTCAAATATGCCGCTATATCCTGTGTTACCCAGTTAGCTGAACCTTTGACACTTGCACCACTTGCTACTACTGCTTCAAAATAAAGTGCTACATCTCGATCGTCCGTCAAAACCCTAGCATCATAGGCAGATAAGCCAAATTCGGCTTCGTAACGAGTACGTTTTTGGGCTGGTAATTCAGGTAATAATTTTTGTAATGCTTCTAATTGTGCCTTACTGACTTCTAAAGGAGGTAAATCAGGTTCGGGAAAATAACGATAATCGCTTGAGCCTTCTTTGATTCTCATACTAAAGGTACATTGTTTTCCTTCGTCCCACAAACGAGTTTCTTGTACGATCGAACCGCCATTTTCGATGGTGTCAATTTGTCTTTCAATCTCGTACTCAATGGCTTTTTGAATGGCGCTAAAGGAGTTCATATTTTTGATTTCCACTTTGACACCGAACTCTTTTTGTCCTACAGGACGAACAGAAATATTTACATCACAACGGAGTGAGCCTTCTTGCATATTACCGTTACCAATACCCAAATAACGCACCACTCGGCGCAATTCTTGGGCATATTCTGAGGCTTCTTGTCCACTACGCAAATCTGGCTCGGAAACAATTTCTAATAAAGGGATACCAGTGCGATTAAAGTCCACTAAAGAATGAGTTGATCCTGCTAATCGATCGCTCCCACCATGAACTAATTTTCCCGCATCTTCTTCCATATGTAAACGGGTAATACCGATGGTTTTTTTTCTGACTTCTTTGGTTTTAGGATCAACTAATTCAATTTCTAATTTACCATGTTCAACGATAGGTAAATCAAATTGAGATATTTGATAATTCTTTGGTAAATCAGGATAAAAATATTGTTTTCGATCGAATTTACTATAACTAGCAATTTGTCCGTCAATGGCTAAACCCATTTTAATCGCAGAGTTTAACACTTCTTCATTTAAGACAGGTAAAACCCCCGGATGTCCCAAACAAATAGGACAAACATTCGTATTAGGAGGACTATCAAAATTTGTCGAACAATTACAGAAAATTTTTGTATTTGTATTAAGTTGACAATGGGTTTCTAAACCAATAATTGCTTCGTACTTAGTTGTTGTGGTCATATTTTTTTATAAACTATTAATAATAAGTTAAATTTGGAACAATTCCCTCTTTAATTCCCCCCCAAATGTGGGGGCTGTTTCATTTTCAAATTTTTGATTAAGAGGGAGTAATGAATAACGCATACTTTGACTACGACACTTCGACTCTAGTTATCTGGACTACGCTCGATAACCGTAATAAGTAATCAGTTTTGATAATTTACTATCATAAATTGATTATTTCAAGATTTATTATTACTTAAAATTTGTAAGCAATAAATCCCCCTAATCCCCTAATACCCTAACACCCCAAGATTTTTTTAAAAGGCTTGAATCCACTCTTTAATTTCATAATCTGTCCAAATATTGTTTTGCCAATAAGGATCAGATTCTACTAAATTTTTGACTATGGCTTCATTTTCTGCCTCATAAATACCAAAGACTTTACTATTATCTTTTGTAGGTCCTAAAGTAACTAAAATACCTTGTTCTTTTTGTTTGCCTAATCCTTCTAAATGCGCTTGACGATAGGGCGTTCTTTTTTCTAAAGCGTTATCGCAATAACTTCCGAATAAAATGTATTTTGCCATAAGTAATAGTTAGTAATTAATAAAATTATTTCGTTTTTTTAGTAATAATAATTAGAGGATTGAGTTGTGGTTTCTGGGGCAAATGCTAACCATAGGGGAAATTTTAACAGTGATAGGCTTACTTTGTCATCGGTTTGATCCATGATAACTAAGGGTAAATCTTTTTCTTCGATAATGCGATCGCCCTTTTGAATTAGGGATTCTGGTGTTTCAAACAATACTACTCCTCGATTCGGTCCAAAATCACTACGGGAAATTCCTAAACAGTCTTGTAAACCTCGTCTCCATTCTCCTAGTCTTTCGGGGGTATCTGATAAAATGAGAGTTCGGGTTCGATCGCCGTATAACTGATAAAGTATAGACATAATGGCAGAAGCGATCAAAATATTTTGTAGTCTTGAACTCATACTGCGTAAGCTACCCCGTCCTCCTTGAGTAAAAAACCATTCTCCAACCCTTTCAGCGTGGATAGGTTCAAAGGTACGCCGTAATTGCCAAGGTGCACCATAGTAATCAGGGCGAGTACGATATTGATCTAGTAAACCACGAATTTGACGGATTTCTTCCTTAAAGTTTTTCTCCACAAAGCTCGGATTGGGGTTTTTATTTTGATTTATAGGAGTAGGAGTTGGCGTTTCTTCCCATGATGGAGAGTTGTTATTAGTTAATTCTAACTGTTCGACGGCGGATGTTAAGTCTTGTAAACTACCAACTAAATAATCTTTAAAACCTTGTACTCGAATGGCTAAATCTTGAGAAACTCCAGAAAAAGTGGTTTTCATTTCTCGATCGATTTTCTCTTTTCGCCGTTCTAATTTTTGAATTTCTAACTCTAAATTTTGTTTTTTTTGTTCTAATTCTTTTAAGCCTTCTTGGACTAATAAACTAATATTTTTTCTAATATTTTCTTGTTCTTTTAATAACTCTTGAGTTTGATTTTCTAAGGTATTAATTTCTGTTTTTACCTCATTATTTTCTACTTCAATATTTGTGTTTATTTCTTGTTTAATTTCCTCTGGTTTAAACTCTATTTCTTGCTTCTCAATTTTACTTTCTTCTACAAAAGATTTTGATTCTTCCTCTTGAGGATAATCTATATCATCTAAAGATAAAATATTTAATTCTTCTGTTAAAGATTCATTATTTTCCTCTGCTTCTAATTCTTCAGATTCTATAGATTCCAAAGTTTTATTAGTCTTCTGGGGCTTTTCTGATTGCATTTCCCATAAATCATCATCATCAAAATAATCTAATTCGGTATTGTTTTCTAAAGATTCTTTTTTAGTCTCGGACATAGTAATTTTTAATAATTTAGTTAATCAATAAAATAGTAATTTTTATTATGTTTTAGTCATTAAACCAAGAGAATTTATGCTTTTTTACAATATTTTTCTAAACATTCTCTCAAGGTTATGGCATCAAATATAATAGGAATAAAATGAATACTATTAACTTCTTTAAAGTATAGCAAAATCGGTACAGGTTGCCAAAAAATTTCCCAATTTTCCCATTCTATATAAGGAAAGGTTCTAATATTTTTTTCTCCTCGATAAACTTCTAGTGCGATCGAGGTAAATTTTAACTTAATTATGTTAGCTTGAATAAGTAAAAATATGCCAAATAAGATCACTACAGCACCGAGAATAATTTGTAATAAACTTAAGGCAATACCACCAATAATTATCACAAAAGGGATACGATAATTAGGGTCTAATGTTATGGTTTCTGAAGATAAAACAGTACTTTTCATTCGTTTTTTTACTAAAATTTTCGTTTAATATCCTTTATATTTTAATTCGATCGGGCTAAGAATAACTGAGTTCGACAAAAGAAAATTGATGAAGGTGAGAGGGGGAAGAGGGGGAAGAGGGGGAAGAGGGGGAAGAGGGGGAAGAAAATGACTCAAAATCTTGATTTTTCATTATTTAACCTAAAACCTAACACCTAAAACCTAACACCTGATTACAGTGACTCGATAAAGTGACTTAATCTAGTCATACCTTTTTCGATCGAATCCATATCAGTAGCATAAGATAAACGAATACAGTTATCATTACCAAAAGCAACCCCCGGAATAGTAGCTACCTTTTCTTGAGTGAGTAACTTATCGCAAAATTCAAGGGATTTTAAACCAGTGTTGCTAATATCAATAAACAAATAAAAAGCCCCTGCTGGTAAAGGAGTACTAACATTAGCAATAGATTTAACAGCAGAATACATAACTTTTCTTCTTTGCGCGAAAGAAAGTAACATTTCTGCTACACAGTCTTGAGAAGATTCTAAAGCTGCGATCGCACCATATTGAGCAAAAGTACAGACATTAGAAGTACTATGACCTTGCACAGTAGTCATCGCTTTGATAATATTAACATCCCCAGCGATATAACCTACACGCCATCCCGTCATGGAATAAGCCTTAGCAAAACCATTACTAATCAGAGTGCGTTTAAAAATCTCCTCATTAACCGCACCAATACTTAAATGGGTTGCACCATCATAAAGAATTTTCTCGTAAATTTCATCAGATACCACTAAAATATCATGTTTAACAATAACTTCCGCTAATGCCTTAATCTCATCAGGAGTATATACTGAACCAGTAGGATTAGAAGGGGAATTTAAAACAAATAACTTAGTTTTCGGAGTAATCGCCTCCTCTAACTGCTTAGGAGTAATTTTATACTCATTTTCGGCAGTCGTAGTAACAATCACAGATTTTCCTCCAGCCAATGTCACCATTTCAGGATAACTTAACCAATAAGGTGCAGGAATAATTACCTCGTCATCCTGTTCGATAAGTGCCATCATTAAATTATATAAAGAGTGTTTACCGCCATTGGTAACGATGACATTTTCCGCTTTATAGTCTAAATTGTTATCTTTTTTGAGCTTATTGGCAATGGCTTGACGCAAAGGCATTTCTCCTGCTGCCGCACCATATTTAGTTTTACCTTCATCTAAGGCTTTTTTTGCCGCTAACTTGATATGATCAGGAGTATCAAAATCTGGCTCACCGGCACTAAAACTACAAACGTCTAGTCCTTCAGCTTTCATAGCTTTACCTTTAGCGGTGATAGTAAGGGTAATGGAAGGATTAACTTGAGATATTCTACTGGCTAATTTAATCATTGTTGCTTCAATTTTGAGGAATGAGTCCTTTTATTTATAATAATAATTGAACAACGAACAGTAAAATATAAAACTCTTTCTGTAAAAAGTTTTGATAAAAACGATTATAAGTTATCTAGCAAACCTGTTAATTAAATCTATTATCAACCCTAGACTCCTCCAACCCTACCTCCCGTAACCTTTGTGCCAAAGCATAATATTCCCCCCGTGAAAAAACCTCTACCACACAATCGACATCCAAAGTCGGGCGAAGTTCATCCCGTAATATTTCATCCACATATAAAACAATAGTCGCCCTCCAGTAAAAACAAACCTTGTGGGAATATTTGCCAAAAGTGTCGCTACCCTTTCCAAATTGTCAATCTGGGGATTAGTCATATAACCTCTTACTTAACTCAATGATTGCAGTCTCCACCTCTGTGACACTCCCACGCTGACCTACGGTACAGACGTGGGCTTCCAAATATCGCTACTTGGATTTTCTGCTTCTTCGGGTGGTTCTAGCTGTCGATTTCTCCACAGCCCCGATACCACGATCCTCCACAGACTGCAACACCGTCTGCCCAACGGCTGTTAACCCACGTTGTTCTATTACCATAGCGGCGGCTACGTCACGATCAATCCTAAAAAACGCAAATCACCATAACTAAGCCAAGACGCATTTAACTTGCCTTTTTAGGAATATTTCTTATCCCCGTAAAACAGGCATCTTGCCTGTTATTCGATCGAACAAAGTTTATTTTTGTCCGTTGGAAGTCCATGCTTCGATCGAACAGGGTACTATAGGTTTAATCAATTCGACAATAGCTTGAGCATAAGCCCCTATTTCACCTTGAGCGCCCTTTCCCAATCGTAAATCGATGAAATTTAAGAGAGCTTGTAATGATACAGTCCACACCCAACTGGTATAAACCGAAGGAATTAAAACCCCTCTAGCTTGTTCTCTACCCACTCCCAATGATAATAATTTAGAATAAGCCTCATAACTAGCCTCACATTGTTGTTTATAAATTTCAATGGCGATGTCATTCGTTTCCGTGTCTAAACTGCCTATGGTAGCTTGTTTATTGTTTTTTGATTGTTTTCTGAATACAGGCGGAATATAAAACTCATTACTGTCGTCGATCGAAACATACCGAAAACTTTTTTCATTCCATCCTAGCTGTTCGTCATTATGATTACTTGCGATAACGTGTTTCCACCACTGTCGGCATACATACAAAGGAGCTTTCACTTTAAACTTAAATACTACACCACGAAAAGGGCTAGTATGTTTATGGGTAATCAGATATTTAATTAACTTAATATCTTGCTCATTTAATTCTGAAGAAGTTTTTTCAAAAGACGCTCTAGCATCATTAACAATACTGAGATCATTTCCCATAGAATCAATAAGTTCTATTCTACTTTTCCCATCCTTTAAAGGGTCTTGATAATTCATAAATTGTTTATTTTCAGTTTATTATTTTAGATACCGTTCAATAAATTGAACTCCATTTCCACAAAAAATATCATGATTTTTAATAATAATTGATTTGCTAATCATAAAAAATGCTTAGATTTCTTCTTAATTATACTTTTGAGTTAAATTAAATTTAGAGAATGAAAAAACCTGTTTCAGTAGAGACGTAAAATTTTACGTCTTTACTCCTTACTTTTTTATCGATCGTCCCCGTCACCTTGTAAAGTGTTATTGGCTTTTCTATTAAGGAGTTTATTAATATTTTTTTCCATGACTTCTTCAGGGTTTAAACCCAATTCATCACAAAGTCTAGCCCAATACCACATTACATCCCCTAATTCTTTAATTAACTTCTCTTTTGCTGTGTCTAAATCATTATCTTTTCTGATATATTTTTTGACAACACCGCTAACCTCTCCAGCTTCAGAAGCTAAACCTAAAGTCAGGTATTCTAAGAAAGTTTCTTGAGGATAAATAGCCGTTTTTCTGGTTAATAATTGATACTCTTTTACGTCCATAAAATAATTTAAAATCAGTGTACAAAATTCGATCGATGAAAATGGGTTGAACATTGTTCAACCCCTACAAAAAAATGCGTTATAGATTGGTTTGTAGTAAGGGTTTTAACCCTTTTTAACGGCGTGGAAAACGACGACGTTGTAAAAACTCAGGAATATCTAAGCCTTGTGCCACATTATTGGGATCATTATTGGGAGTGTTGTTGACAGGATTAGTCGGATTCGGATTTGTCAAAGTATCCTGTTTTGGTGCTGTAACTGTTTTAGTAACAGGAGCTATTCTCGGTTCGCCAGAAAAACCCGTAGCGATTACAGTAATGCGAATTTCTCCCTGCATTTTTTCATCAATTACCGCCCCAAAAATGATATTAGCATTGGGATCAACTATCTCATAAATGGTTTCGGCGGCGGTGTTTACTTCGTGCAAGGTTAAATCACTACCACCAGTAATATTGATGACAACTCCTGTCGCTCCTTGAATGGAAGATTCTAGTAAAGGAGAAGAAATTGCCGCTACAGCGCCTTCTTTTGCCCTCGATTTTCCTGAACCGATACCAATACCCATTAAAGCCGAACCAGCGTCCGCCATAACAGCTCTAACGTCAGCAAAATCAACGTTGACTAATCCCGGAATAGTAATTATATCGGAGATACCTTGAACTCCTTGTCTTAAAGTATCATCAGCCATACGGAAGGATTCTTGTAAGGGAGTTTCGGGAGGAATCACAGATAATAATTTATTGTTGGGAATGACAATTAAAGTGTCAACTTTGCTTTCTAAGGCTTGGATACCATCTTCGGCTTGGTTTGTACGACGACGACCTTCAAAGGTAAAAGGACGAGTGACAACTCCCACGGTTAAACATCCCATTTCTTTGGCTATTTCGGCGACAATGGGAGCAGCACCTGTGCCTGTACCGCCTCCCATTCCTGCTGTAATAAAGACTAAATCTGTATTTTCGAGGGTTTTGGCGATCTCCTCTCTGGATTCTTCGGCGGCTTTTTGTCCGATTGCCGGATTACCCCCAGCACCTAAGCCTCGGGTGAGTTTTTGACCTATTTGTAAGCAATTTGTTACCATAGATTGGGCTAAGGCTTGGGCATCGGTATTGATTTGCCAAAATTCAACTCCTACCACATTACCTTGAATCATGCGATTAACTGCATTACAACCTCCACCGCCCACTCCAATAACTTTTATTTTAGCGACGTTGCTAGGGATAATTTGATTAAAGTTCATATTTGTTTCTAATGACTCATTTCCTTGTTTCACTCGTTTCCCCGATCGAACTGGTGGATTACTACGATTAACAGGTTTTTTCGCCGATGGTTCTAAATATTCCTCAAGGTTTAAATCGGATTCATTCATTTCTGCTACATAATCATTTGTCATGGGTAGGTTATAGGATTCGGGGATGAAATTTTATGTTTGAGTTTTTTAAAATTTCGATAACTATAAAAGTTTATTAAAAATAATAATAATATTCAATATCTAATACTCAGGAAAATTATAACTTAACTCGTTGATATTTTCAGCTAAAGAATGAAAACTCTCTTGGTAATAATGATGATATGAGGTTGCTTCAGATTGCTTCGTACCTCGCAATGACAACAGAGATTGCTTCATAGCTCGATCGAGCTATTTTAGTTAAAAAAGTTAGCTAATTGAGTTAGTTTATCCCAAGGTGTGCCACTAGCAAGGATTTGACGACAAAGTTCGATCGAACTGTGATGATCTCCCATAGGTACTACTTCTCCCACTTGTAAAGCTAAAGAAGCGTTAAGAATAACCACATCATTTTGTGCTTGTGTGCCTTTGCCTTGTAATACTTTGGTGAGAATTTCCGCATTTTCTTGAACATCTCCCCCTTTAAGGGCGCTTAGGGGTGCAGGAGTGAGGTTTAATGCTTCGGGGTGAAGGGTGGTAATGGTAATTTCTCCCTTGTGGAAAAAAGCTAAATCGGTAATGTCTCCTAATCCTGCCTCGTCTAGTTTTTCTCTCCCATGGAGTACGATCGCCTTATCTAAAGATAAAGATTTTAAGGCACTTACTACTGGATTAATAAATTTAGTATCATATACTCCAATAACTTGACCAGTGGGGCGTAAAGGATTGACTAAAGGACCTAATAAATTAAAAATGGTTCTAATTTTCAATTCTTGTCGTAAAGGTACAACAGCTTTCATGGCAGGATGCCATCCGGGGGCGAATAAAAAAGTGATCCCCACTTGTTCTAAGGCTTGTTTATATTGAGTTTCTTCACCGTTTAACTTGATCCCTAAATATTCTAATACATCCGCCGAACCAACTTTACTAGAAGCCGATCGATTTCCGTGTTTTGCTACTTTAACTCCTGCCGCCGAAGCCACAAAAGCCACCGCCGTAGAAATATTAAAGGTGGAAGCTCCGTCTCCCCCTGTCCCACAAGTGTCGATCACGGGATAAGCATGGGTGATATTTTCTGAGTTACGGCACTGAGCTTGTAATACTTGAGCCATTCCTGCCAACTCTGTACCGCTCACACCTTTAGCTTGAATAGATGCTAAAATTGCCCCAGACAAAACGGGAGGAATTTCATTGTTTAACCACCCTTCCATTAAGTGGGAGGCTTGGGTTTCGGTTAAAGATTGTCGATCGAGTAATTGAGTGAGTAAATTTGACCAATCTTGAGTCATAAATCTAAGTTTGATAAGATTATGTGGTTATCCTATCATTGACTTTGGCTTATATCAAGGGAAAAGATATTGAATTTAGAGGAGATAAGAAGACAGGAAGACTGGAAGACAGGGAGACAGAAAAAAGGTGATTAATTTAATTCTACGGTGTCGGCGTAACTATACATTTCGATGCCTAAGTTTTTAGCAACAGGTTTCGCACGATCATCCACCATAGGACAAATTACTAATTTTCGATCGGCTTTACGTTGATGACGTTTTTCATAAAAAGCCACTTTTCGATCGAAGCTATACATTCCAGCTTTATCGATGGAAGATTTGATCTCACAAAGAATCAATAAACCATTTTTTACAATAACATCAATTTCCACTTGATCGGGTCTGCCAAAAACTTCTCCTTCATCGTCAAATTCATTGACATTCAAAACTTGTACCCCAAAAGAATCTTCGAGAATACCTTTGAGGGCATTACGAAAACTAGCTTCAGAATATAAACCCCATCTTGAACCCAAAGCACCGATGGTACTTTCATATTTTTTAGAGAGTTTTTTGATTTCTTCCAAACTGTCATCAATCTGGTTTTGCATTTTTTTGATTTCTCGATTGTTTTCCTCCCATTTACGATTTTGTTCATCCCATTTACGGGCTTGTTCTTCTCGATCGCGCTGTAATTCTGCTAAAATTCTGTCAAATTTACTTTCGGTTTCTTGTTTCGGTGCATAATATTCTGATACAGTACGAAGAATAAAATCCCGAATTAGTGGGTCTTTACTGATTAATTCTGGTAATTGTTGTTGAATGATATTCTTAATTTCTGTTTCTGTCATTAGCTTTTACTCTATATCATCACTATAGTATTTATTATATATCTTCTCTATTTAAAATTATCTTATTTTGCTTATGAAAGAAAAGTTATTAATGTGGCTCGATCGATTTTTAATTGCTGATGTATTTTTAGTTATTATTGCCTTTTTTTGGTTTGCGATCGCCATTGTAGGTCGATCGATGGGATTCCCTTTGGTATGGGATATATGGTATCAACTATGGATACCTGTATTTAACCCAGCCATTGGCATTTTATTTTTGGGTGCATTATTGAGTTGGATTATCAAAAAAATAGGAGAAATGAGAAATAAAAATGTCTAATTTTCTCCTTAAAAACTCTTTGAAAATTTCCCTTTAATTCCCCCAAGTTTGGGGGTTAGGGGGCGAAAATTTTACAACTAATTTATAGGTTATAGGTAAAAATCATTACCCTACAAAGAAATAAATTTCATTGCTAACAGCTAAACTCTACTAAAGTGAGTTAATTTTGTAAAAGTTAATCTTCTTCGGAAAAACCATAATCATCTTTTTTATTTACGCGCCAATCTTCATTTTCTCCCCCAATAATAAACTGATTAATTCCTACATATTCTTTAGCTAATTCTCGTAACGCATTGATTAAAATATCGATGCCGATTAAATCGCTAGTACCTAAATCAAACCAACATCTTCCCCAATTACTTAAAAACTCAAACTCTCCCATATTGTGCATAGGAGACATCAGAGAATTTTCGGCTAAATCGTGATCATAATCCATGTAACTAATATCAATACCTAAGTCTTGAATTTGTAAATTTTCGGCATTAAATGCTCCTAATTTTCCTAGATAAAACCATGAGTTAAATAATTCTTCTATATATTGCTTTTCCATGTCCGATGGTACATGATCAAATTCGATCCAAAACCATATATCAAAAGGGTTAAATTCTCTAAACTTTATTTCCATTTTTTAAGTTGCTTAAACAGTAAAATTATTGACTAAATTAAAGAAATGTTGAACAATTTTTTATCTTTATTTCTTAAATCAAATTGTCCTCTTTGTCAACGATCGAGCGATAAGATTATTTGTCGATATTGTGAGCAAAAATTACGCCATTGTCAACTTACCAAGTATAAACAATTTAGTCTTCAAAATTATCTGTTATTTTCGTGGGGTAAATATGATGATTATTTAAGAAGATCGATCGCCTCCCTCAAATATGATAAAAATAAAGAAATAGGGGAATTATTCGGAAATTGGCTAGGAAAAGCATGGTTAGAATCAGGATATAAAAAAACCTATGCTCAATTAACGGTTATACCCATCCCCTTACATCCCGAAAAATTGAAAACGAGGGGATTCAATCAAGCCGAATTAATTGCAAGGGGTTTTTGTGATGTCACGGGTTATCCCCTCAAAACACAATTACTAATCAGAGTGAAAAACACAGAAGCCATGTTTAGCCTCACTCCTCAACAAAGAAAAGCGAACATGGAGAAAGCCTTTAGTATTGGCAAAGACTATGAAAAAATCAACAAAATGCAACAAATTCTCATTATCGATGATATTTATACCACGGGTACAACCGTCAATGAAGGGATAAAAGTGTTAAGCAACGCCAAATTGAAAACCCTTGGAGTCGCCACCATTTCCCTCACAGGGGGAAAATAACCCATGAGGAATAATAAAATTTTTTGTTTGTAAAGGGTGAATACCATTTTGTAGAGGGTGAATACCATTCACCCCTACGAACTTTTTTATTATTCATTTAAGCCTAAGAGACAAGCCATTAAGGCTTTTTGGGCGTGCATTCTATTTTCTGCTTCATCCCAAATGCGAGATTGTCGCCCTTCCATTACCTCCGTTGTAATCTCTTTTTCACGATAGGCAGGAAGGCAATGTAAAATAATGGCACTATCATCAGCTAGGTTAACTAATTCTTGGTTGATTTGATAGGGTTGAAAAATGGGGACTCTTTGAGCGGTTTCTTCTTCCTGTCCCATACTTGCCCATACATCTGTATATAAAACATGGGCATTTTCTACGGCTTCTTTGGGGGATTGGGTGACAACTACTTGTTCGGGTTTTGTGGCTAAGGCTTGAGCTTGTTTTACTACATTTTCATCGGGTAAATAGCCTTCGGGCGCAGCTATTCGCACATTCATCCCCATTAAAACCCCCCCTAATAATAAGGAATGCGCCACGTTATTCCCGTCTCCTAAGTAGGTGAGAGTTAAACCTTCTAGGCATCCAAAAGATTCTTCGATCGTCTGTAAATCTGCTAAAATCTGACAGGGATGTTCTAAATCTGTTAGGGCGTTGATAATGGGAATTTTACTATAGTTAGCAAAGGTTTGTATATCCTCTTGAGCAAAGGTACGAATTGCTAAAATATCTAAATATCGATCGAGTACTCTTGCGGTATCTTCCAGAGGTTCACCCCTACCAACTTGAGTACGACTAGGATTTAAGTCGATAACATTACCCCCTAATTGATACATAGCAACGCTAAAAGAAACCCTTGTGCGAGTAGAGGCTTTATAAAATAAAAGTCCTAAAGTTTTGTTACTGTTAAATTGTATTTCACCCTTTTTTAAATCTGAAGCTAAATCAAGGATAGTTCTAATTTCTTCGGGGGTTAAGTCAGCAATACTTAATAAATCTCTACCTTTTAAACTACTCATAGGTTAAATTTGACTTCTAAAATAATTTTCTAATTTTAACGTGAACTGAGAAAAATGTATTCACTAATTAGGGAGAGAATAGGAGACAGGAAGACTAGGAGACAGGAAGACAAGCAGAGGTTAAAATTTGTTAGTTTGAAGTTTTTAATTCTCAATTCTCAATTCTCAATTCTCAATTCTCAATTCTCAATTCTCAATTCTCAATTCTCAATTCTCAATTCTCAATTCTCAATTCTCAATTCTCAATTCTCAATTCTCAATTCTCAATTCTCAATTCTCAATTCTCAATTCTCAATTCTCAATTCTCAATTCTCAATTCTCAATTCTCAATTCTCAATTATAAAAATATTCATGGAACAATTTTTAAAGACAATTCCCGATAGTCCTTTAATAACCTTTACCATTCTGTTATTGGTAATTGTCACTATTCCTCCCATTTTTGAAAAAATTAAATTACCGGGGTTAGTTGGTTTATTAGTCGCTGGAGTTATTTTTGGCGGTGAAGGTTTAGGATTACTTGATGAAAAAAGCGAATCGGTGAAACTCTTAGCAGACATCGGCAAAATTTATTTAATGTTTGTGGCAGGGTTAGAAATTGATTTGGAAGACTTCCGTAAGAGTAAAAATCGTTCTCTGACTTTCGGGTTTTGTACTTTTATTTTTCCTCTGACAATTGGTACTTTAATCGGTTTAACCTTTAACATGGGGCTAAATTCTTCTATTTTACTCGGTTCGTTGTTAGCTTCCCATACTCTTTTAGGTTATCCCATTGTTAACCGTTTAGGTGTGGTGGGTAACGAATCAGTAGTTATCACCATTGGAGCAACTATTTTTACGGATATTGGCGCTTTGTTGGTGTTGGCTATCTGTGTTTCTATTCATGGTGGAGAATTTACCCTTGGTACTTTGATTATACAGTTAGGTAGTTTAGCTTTATATTGCGCTGGGGTTTTATGGGGCATTGATCGAGTAGGGAAAGAGTATTTTAGACGCACAGGAGATGAAGAAAGCAATCAATTTTTATTCGTTTTATTAGCGGTGTTTTTGGCTTCCGTCGGCGCTCAATTAATCAATGTGGATAAGATTGTAGGTGCATTTTTAGCAGGTTTAGCCATTAATGATGTGGTAGGAAAAGGACCTGTTAAAGAAAAAATCGAGTTTGTGGGGAGTACTCTATTTATACCATGTTTTTTCGTTTCGATCGGACTTATCCTCAAAATATCTGGTTTTATTTCCACCTTAACGGAAGAATTTTTCTTAACCCTTGCCATCGTGGGAGGATTATTTTTAGGAAAATTTTTAGCGGCTTTAATTCCCAAATTACTATATAAGTATAGTTGGGATCAATGTTTAACTATGTGGTCATTATCCTTACCTCAAGTGGCGGCTACTCTGGCGGCTACTTTAGTGGGAGTAGAAGCAGGTTTATTATCCGATGCGGTATTTAATGCGGTAATTGTAATGATGTTAATAACCTCCGTAGTTGGTCCTATTTTAACAGGAAAATATGCTCGTAAGTTATTTCAACCTGATGTGGATGTTTCTCTGATTAACTCTGTTAATATACCTGATGATGACGAAGTTATTACTCAAGAACAATCTCGTGCTCTTTTTTCTGTGGTTGTACCTATCTCCAACCCTCAAACCGAGAAAATGTTGATCGAAATTGCTTCGATTTTAGCTCGATCGGAAGGAGGTTTAGTGATACCTTTATCTATTGTAAAAGCTCATGTTCACATGGACGAACCTGAATTAAATATAGCCTTACGCAATAGTAATAAGTTATTGACAAGGGCGAAACAATATAGTGAACAATTTGCAGTATCTTTAAAACCCCTTATTCGTATTGATGACGACTTAGCCGAAGGTATTAGTCGTACCGCTAGGGAAAATCAAGCTAATCTTATTGTTATGGGTTGGAGTCCTAATAGTACCATTCAAGCCCGTTTATTTGGTAACTTGATTGACAATGTTTTTTGGTGTTCTCATTGTCCTGTTGCTGTGGTGCAATTATTAGATGATCCCATCAATATCCATCAAATTCTTGTACCTGTCAAAAATATAGATCAAAAAACCCTTAATACTATTCGTTTTGCTTCGATTTTTGCTAATAATAATCAAGCTAGTTTAACTTTGCTTCATGTGCACGATCGAAAAGTGACAAAGCATCAAATTGAAACCTTCAAATCTGCTTTAAATACTGCGATGGAAAAGATAGCTTCTCAAATACCTGTTACGATTAAAACATTACGCTATCCCAATCCAGCCCAAGCTATTCTACACACGGTAGAAAAATATGACTATGATCTTGTTATCTTACGCTCTGTCCGCCGTCGCACTGCTGGTGGTTTAGCGGTTAGTGATGTTACCACTGAAGTAATGCAGAAAATTACTCGATCGGTCATCATTTTCGGCGAACCTACATAGGGAAATAGGGAGACAGGTGGACAGGGAGACAGAGAGAGGTTAAAATTTGTTAGTTTGAAGTTTGAAGTTTTAAATTCTCAATTCTCAATTCTCAATTCTCAATTCTCAATTCTCAATTCTCAATTCTCAATTCTCAATTCTCCATTAACAAGATAGTGTAAAAAAATTTCTTGATCTATTTGTTTTACTTCGATTAATTTAAGTTCGATCGAGCTATTAAATAACCTATTATCTAGTAAATTAGTAGCGGTTTTTGTGCCGATAATTAAAGGGCAAATAGTTAACCATAAATCATTAATTAAGTTTTCTTTTAGTAAAGAGGATATTAATTGACTTCCTCCTAAAATACCAATTTTTTTATAGTTTAAATTATATAATTGCTCAAAAATATCTGTCCAATTAAAAGGAGTATTAAAAGTAAAGATTTTATCAAAAAAACTATCATTATTGATGGTATTAAAACTATTAATATTTTTTTGCCAATTGATTAAACCTTCTGGGGTTGTTAACAATCCACGAGGTAAAAATTGAGAGAAAAAAGGTAATATGGGTTGAATATTCCCTGATGGTGAACAAACTATATTTAATGGTTGTAATGATTGATTATTTTCTTGTCTTTGTTTTAATAATTGAGGATTTTTGATTACTAAACTTGTACCATAGGCTCGTAAAGTATTTCCTCCAAATACGATCGCATCATAGCCAGATATTTGAGTTTCTAAATGTTCTAAATCAGCTTTACTACTAAATCTTGCAGGTTTATCCGATGCGATACTAATTTTACCATCAACACTCATGGCTACGATCGCACTTACATAACTTGATTCAATCATAAATGAGGGTAGGGGGTTAGGGTGTTGGGCTGAGGGGTGTTAGGGAATTGGATATTAATTCTTAATTCTTAATTCTTAATTATTTTTGAATTTTGACGATTAATTCACCTTTTTCTACTTTCGATTCATAATCATTAATTTCCTCTAATACAGTGGCTAATTCTACCTGTTTTTCTAAAAATTCTGTATAGGAAACCAGATTACTTAATCCGTTGACTAAATTTTTTAAGTTTCTCCTAAATTCGGGATCACCTGTAAACTCCTCTATTTCAGATGTGATTTTAGCGGTGTTTGCAAAAGTAACTCTAGCGGAGTCGAGGGTTTGTTGTAGGGTGACTAAATTGGTGGGATTGTTTAATTCTTTAGAGAGGGTGAGGAGGTTATTACTTATTTCTGTGAGGTTGGCGCTACTGGTTTCGAGATTTTTAGCAATTTTTTCCACATCAGCACTATTATTAACTCTGGTGACTAATTGATCGGTATTTTGTGCTAGTTGACTCACATTTTTTGTGGTTTCACTCAAACTAGCGATGGCACTACTGAGGCTCGATCGATTATCATTAATAACTTGATTAAGATTCGTGGTAAGAGTGGTAATTTCGGCGGGGATAGTACGATAATCTTCACTTAAAAGTTTAATTTGTTCTCCTGTAATATCGGCAGTACGAGCAAAAGAGTCGGCAGTGCGAGAAAAATCTTGTGCTGTGTTACCTACTTTATTGGCGGCTTGAGAAATGGAGGCTAAATCTTTTTGAGCTGTGTTTGTAAAAGAAGACATCTCATCGGTTAATTTAGCAACTTTTTCTCCTGCTTTATTAATGTTTAACACTGCATCATTGATATTTTTAAATAAGCTATCATCGTCAAATCGATTGGCTAAACGGCTTAAACTTTCCACTAAATCGGGACTTGCTTGACCATTGATTGTTTCTTGATTACAAAGAATTAATTGTTGATTGGTACATTCTTCACTTAATGGACTAATTTGTTTTGCATCTTCTGTTAATTCTGTTTGGGGGATTAAATTAACACTAACATCTCCCAATAAACCCGATCGAGTGGTGGAAACTTTAATGTCTGTGGGAATCTGTAAACCATTGGCAATTTCTGTGACAACTTCCACTCCATTACTACTAGGATTAATACCCACAATCCTACCAACTCCCACTCCTCGAAAAAAAACTCTCCCCCCTTCTCTCAATCCCCCTGCGTTTTCAAATAGTAGTTTTAATTGATAGGTATCGTTTTGAAATTTATAACCTTTCAAGAAAAAGATGATACCCCCAAAAACAGCTAATCCTAGTAATAAGAATAAACCCACTGAACCTTCTCTAAATAATCTCGATCGCATCACATTTCATCCCGTAAAGTTTACACAGAATCTCAAACTATTATTATAAATTATACTCAGCAAGGAAATAATTTGATATTACCTCAGTTAGAACCTGAGTGAACCATAAAATTTTTGGTGCTGTAAAGGTGTCAGGTGTCAGGTATTAGGTATTAAGTTAAATAATTGACAAAAAATATATCCTAATTGATTTTTTTATCTTCAATTCTTTGATCGAATTATATAATCTATCGATAAAATAATATTAAGATTTGACTCAAAATTATCAGATATTGATTTTTTAGATTTATTTACTAAATTTAGATGTGTTTCAGCTTATTTTATAGGTCCTTCGGTACTCGCACTAAAAAATTGTCTAACTAAAGCATTATCAGTATTATCAATCTCATTGACATGACCTTCCCACTGAAATTTCCCGTCATACAAAAAAACTAATCTTTTTCCTGTACGGCGAATGGTGCTATTTTGATGACTTACCATCACATAGGCATTAGAGCCAGAAAAAGCCCTTTGTAAATGACCAACTAAATTTTCTACTACAGTGGAAGCAATGGGGTCTAGTCCTGCGGTTGGCTCATCATATAATATAACTTCGGGTCTTTCTTCTTCTTTTTCTGGGTTAAAAATAATTGCCCTCGCAAAACTGACTCTTTTTCGCATTCCTCCTGATAATTCCGCAGGATAAAGAGTTGCGGTTTCTGGAGATAACCCTACCATTTCTAAGGTTCGATCGACTATTTCTTCGATTTTGTGATGGGAAAGTTTGGAATGTTGATATAAAGAAAAACCGATGTTTTCTCTCACTGTCAAAGAATCAAATAGCGCCGCTTGTTGAAATACCATACTAATCGCCATGAGTTCTTGATGATCATCAATCATGCCGATTCTTTTCTTTCCTTTCACATAAATTTCCCCCTCATCAGGTTCGGTTAAACCAGCAATTAGTCTTAAAATGGTAGATTTTCCCGTTCCACTAGGTCCTATAATCACTAAAGCGTCATTGGGATAGATTTTGAGATCGGCATGATCCAAAATAACTCTATCTCCAAAGGCTTTACAAACGCCTTTTAATTCGATAATCGGTTCAGTCATAATGGGGAATGAGGAATGAGGAATTAGTTGTTAATTATTCACTCACCGTGTAATGAATTACACGGCTAACAGCTTACGTTCAATAAATTGAACTCAAAATTTTGGCTTTTCTACAATAGTTTTGATAATTTTAAAAATGCAATTATTATAAATTATAAATTGACAGTTTGCATTTCACCTGATACCTAACACCTATCATCATCAGAAAACTTTTTCAACAACCCCTATTTATTACATTCTTGCTCTACTTGACTATAGATTTTTTTCCATGCTTTTACTTGTTTTTCGTTTTTGGAATCGATCGACTTCACATTAGAGTTATCGGCGTAAAAAATTTCGTTAGTTTTAGCAGTAATTCCCGCTTTTGAACATTGAGCAATTTCCTTAAACGGCATCGGTTCATCGGCATCATTCTTGACATTATTCTCCGATACTGGTTTATTTTCCGCAACTTTTTCTGTGGATTGAGTTTCTTTTTTTGTCTCAATAGTTTTTTGTACCGCTTTAGTCAGACTTTCCGCCATTTCCGAGGGAGTTTTATCAGTCATTTCGATGGAAGTCTCAGAAGATTGATCTTTATTTGCTTCCTCTGACTCTTTGTCATAACCAGATTTTATATCAGCATTTACTTTTAAGTTTAATCCATCTAAGGTAGCGCGATCGCACCCTACCAACAAAGTACTTAAACCAAACACCATCAAAAAAAATATTTTCATAGATTTTAATGTAACGAATTATTAATTAAGGATTACTTAAAGATGAATTAGTAGTTAATTGTTCTAAGGGTGCTGGTTGTGCCAAATCAGCATCAATAAAACTACGAGCAGACACGGTGACTAAAGCGAATAAGGCGATCAAAATTGTCACGAAGGGAACGATTTGTTGGCGAATAAATTGCATAATTTTCCAAAATTGCTCAATTTAAAGTATAATATTAATTGGAGAAAGGGAACAACAGGAGACGGGAGTAGCAAGGGGGTTTATCCCCCTTGTTCATTTTCACGGGTTTTCAGAAATAAAAAGCCCTTTGGATTCTAACCATTCACGGTTATAAAGACGAGATTGATAACGTCCTCCACCATCACATAATACTGTTACGATCGTATGACCCGGTCCTAATTGTTTAGCTAAAGCAACTGCCGCTCCCACATTAATACCAACCGAACCTCCCATAAATAAGCCTTCTTTGCGTAATAACTGATAAATTACCCTGACGGCTTCCTGATCTGTAACTTGAATAGCATCGTCGATGGTTACGCCCTCCATATTTGCGGTAATTCTACTATTACCAATGCCCTCAGTGATGGAATTGCCTTCTATTTTGATTTCCCCTGTTTTAACATAGCTATATAAGCCACTACCAAGAGGATCAGCTAAAACACATTTAACGTCAGGATTTTTATCCTTCAAAAATAGAGAAACCCCTGCAAAAGTTCCTCCCGTACCCGTAGAGGCTACCCAAGCGGAGACTTTACCGTCAGTTTGTTCCCATATTTCCTTCCCCGTTGTTTCATAATGCGCTTGACGATTTGCCAAATTATCAAACTGATTTGCCCAAATGGCGTTATCCATTTCCTGTGCAATCCTCCCCGATAATTTAACGTAATTATTCGGATTCTTATAGGGTACAGCAGGAACAGCCCGAACTTCAGCGCCTAAAGTTCTTAAAGCGTCCATTTTTTCCTGAGATTGAGTTTCAGGAATGACGATGACGCACTTATAACCCTTAGCATTACAGATATGAGCTAAACCGATCCCCGTATTTCCAGCAGTGCCTTCTACCACTGTACCTCCCGGTTTTAATAGCCCTTGCTTTTCAGCTTCTTGAATTATATATAATGCGGCTCTGTCTTTCACAGAACCTCCCGGATTTAAAAACTCCGCTTTTCCCAAGATTTCGCATCCTGTTTCTTCACTAAAACTGTTTAAGCGAATTAAAGGAGTATTGCCAATAGTTCCTACAAAGCCGTCTTTAATATCCATTACTCAGTACTTGTGTTAAACTTTCTCAAATTTATATTGTACAATTCCTTGACGCTTAATTAGTTATTAGATTATTTCATCGAAAGGATTAAGGATTCGATAGTGGACTTCGTAATATAACCATAAAGCTAATTGAATGGATATTTGTCTATAAAATTAGTATGATTGATTAAAAGTGAATTGATGAGTAAGGGTTAAAACCCTCACTACAAACGGATAACAAATATTTTATATAGATTAAGAAGATAACTTGATCAATTGTGTGATCACTTCCCTAGCAGAATCTAAATTGAGGGGTTTACTATTGGTGGTTAAAATTTGTCTTCCTACTACGTTCATTCCTATATAGGCTAACTGATTTCTCATGGCTGACAAAACGTATTGCCCACCGCCTCCGCTATGGGTGGCAATTACGGCAGGTTTACCGTTAAAGCATCCTCGCCAATCGTCACCGCTTACGCTTAACCATGCGATCGCATTCGTTAAAGTGGGAGGGATGCCTCCGTTATATTCGGGGGCAACAAAAATCATGGCATCGGTATTCATCAAGGTTTGAGCTAATTCTTTGACTTTATCAGGAATACCTTGTTGAGTTTGAACTTTAGTTGTGTATAAAGGTAAAATTTCTTCGACTAAGTTAATGATTTGGGTTGTTTGCCCCATTTCTAAAGCGATGGTGTTAAGTTGTTGCGCAAGGGCTAAATTTGTATTTGTACTTGCAACAATAATAGAGATTTTCATAATTAGGGTTTTCTCAATAAAGAGGTAATCTTGATAACTCAACAATTTTAGCAACTAATAGAGAATTGAGAATTAGTAGCGCAAATTATTTCATAAACAATATGACGCTTTGCATAACACCGATGATAAAGCCTAAAATTCCCCCTAAATTGACGATCGCCTGTAATTCACTTTTAACTATACTTTGGGTAGCTTCCTCTAAATTTTCGGGAGTTGTTGCTTTAATACGATCGATAATAACTTGATCGATCGATAAAATGGGGATGGCTTCTGCGACAATTTTTTCTAAATCTTCTTCTAAATAACGCTCTAAAATTAGGGCTAATTCTTCACTAATTAAACCTAAAGAATTGCTAACGACACTGGAAGCCTGTAAACGATTAATAATTAAGATTGAGACTTTCTGCCACTCGATCGAACTACTAAATTCATGGATAAAATTTGCTCCTTTTTCTTGAATATAATCCCGTACTGCTTTATTAGTCGTTTGACGTAATTGATTAACCGTAGCAACGGGTAAATTTTGTAAAGAAAAAGTTAGAAAAAACTCTTTTAATCTGTTTCTAATTTCCAAAGATAGTAATAACTCTTTGATTCTTGTATTAGCTATTTCTTTTTCATCTAAACAAAAAGTTCGCAGACGACTTAAAGCATTTTTTACACCGAATAAATTAGCCACTACCCAATAAGTACCGCTTGTTTTTTCTTTGAAACCATCATCAATAACACTAATATTTCGATCGCTCAAAAAGTTAATCAAAGCTAAACGTAATAAATCCGGGGCAAAAATTACTTCCAATAACCAGTCAGATAGTTGTCTAGCTTGAATTTCCGTTAATTTAAACTCTAGTAAGATTCGATCGAAAATTTGATCTATTTGCTTTTGTAAAAACTCATCTTTTCTAGCAATAACTTTTAATAACTTAGGTAAAGAATCCCCAAACAAATCTCTTAAAATATCTGCTAAAATTTTAGCAGTTTTTTGTTCTTTATCTTCTTTAATTTGTTTTAAAGCTAACTGTAATAACCATAAAATAGCACCTTTCACTCTTTCTGTTTGCAATAATCTTTTTGCCAATTTTTGCAACTCATCAGGAGTTAATAACGAACTCATAATCGTATCAGAAACTCTTTTCGCTAATCTCTCTTGATTACGAGGAATTAAACCCGGAGTAAAGGGTAATTGTTTCTTAAAAAAATATAGCGGTTTATAAGGACGAAATAGCATTTTTATAGCTAAATCGTTGGTAAAATATCCAATAATTGAACCTGCGACAGGGGGAATAATTATTTGCCACCAATTACTAAATTCTATGGGCATTCTCAATAATTAACAATAAACAATATCACTATCAGCTATAAGCAGTTTCTTGATTTTTCCACTTGTAAACTGCTATTTAGTTAATACTAGAACTCCCATTATACCACCTAATAGGGGGTAATGTATCCCATTGTTGAATCCTGCATTCAAAGCTAAATTAATTTGCTCTTTCCCGTCAGGAAAACGCTCTAAACTAGGGTAAATATACTCATATTCGGCTTTGATATTCAAAAAATCCGCCATTCTCACTACTACGTTATCTAAATACCATTTTTGACTGTTTGCTATCCAATCCGCTTCGGGTTTATGAAAATCGAGAATTGCCACTTTAGCACAAGGCTTTAAAACCCGTTTAATTTCGAGCAAACAAGTGGGTATGTCTATCACATTTCTTAAACCATAACCCATAGTGGCACTATCAAAATAGTTATCCTCAAAAGGCAAATCTAACACATCCGCTTCTAACCATTCCACATCACTAACTAAAAATTTTCCCGCTTGTTTTCTTTTTGCCTCAGTTAATAATTCACAAGAAAAGTCCACCCCGATAACCTTCCCGTTTCTCATCTGTTTTGCTGTTAAAAACGTAATATCCCCACTGCCACAACATAAATCTAAGGCTAATCCGCCATTAGAAGGCTGACTCCATTTCACTGTCATGGCTTTCCAAATGCGATGGATACCCAGACTTAAACCATCATTCATTTGATCATAAACGGGTGCAATTTGATTAAATAAAGTTTTAACGTCTTGGGCGTGGGGAGGTAAATTCATTGTTTAACAAGAAAAATAAAATAATTTGCTCTTAGTTCGATCGAATGGAAAAAAAATATGTTATGATAATTAGTGTTAGCATATGGCAACAATTTTCTATTCACCGTTGCTCATAACTACAGTAGCAAAAAATTCCCTCCTAAACGAGATTTTTCCAGAATCAATAAATAGTTTTATACTTTCTCGTATTTAGGTAGAGAATGAATATGTTACCTGTTCATTTATTATCGTTTTATTAAAAGTATCAACTTTATGCCTACAAAGCAAGTTATTCACCCTATGGTGAAGTTGCAACAAAAAGTATCTTCTCTTGTCAATTCACAAATTATTCAACCTCATGATAGTATCGGTAAAGTAGCTCTCTTATTCGGTAATGAGTGGTCTTTTTTGAAGTCTGAGTTATTAGCTTTCGGTTTCTCTATGCAAGATCCTGTTAGTGATTTGCTCGTAGTTGAAAAGTGGGATGAATAAAAAAAGTTCAGGATAAAATTGTTCTGAAGTTTAGTAATAAGTAATAAGTAATAAGTAATAGCTATAACCCACAAATTTCCGCTAATTGCTTTTAAATCCCCATTATTCCAAGATTTTTACAGCTTATTTAGGTGTATTTACAAAAAAATCTCATCAGTTTTGACAAAAACTGTATATAATAAAAGTAAGCTCGCTAGTAGGTGAAAGTCGGCTTCATGCCGGGTGTTCGAGAGGCAAGTCCCCTTGAACCTAGCTTATTAAGGGCTTTATCTTTTCTAAGGTTAAAGGATTTTTTTTAGAATACCACTCTCCAGACCATCTTTTTCGTTTATCATCTACATCTACAATTAAGGAATAATTGAGGGCTAAAGGTAAGAAAAAGCTATCATCGTTTCGCTCATATAATCTTTGTAACGCCCATAGATAATAATCAATAACTTGTAATCCTACTTCTTCTGAAGATTTTTTTACATCAATTATTGTTGGTGAATCATAATTTTTACCCCATTTTTGGTTAAAATTATTTTTAGCATTTCTAATAGCATTAGCTAAGGATTCTCGTCTTTCAGATGTACCTAATCTAGCAAAAATAATTCTATTTTCATCGGCTTGATGCAACATATTTTTAAATAACAAAGTCACTAAACTATCGTAAATTTTCTCCTCTGATAATTTCTCTTGTTTATCTTCTTGAAGATGTTTAGCATAATTAATTAATTCACTTTTTCTCCTAATAGCAATTTGTACTTTTGCTTCAAATTGACCTAAAATGTTAAAAACCTCTTGACGTATTTGAGGATGGTCATTTTTTGCGTGAAAAAGTAAAGCCGTTTTCTTTGCTGATGGTTGCATTGAAGATATATTTTTAAATATGGGATCAAGTAATAAATTATCTCTTAATTTGTCTAATGTTTCTTTGACTAAAATAGGATTTGATAGTCTAACAACTCCTATCATAAAAGTATTAGAAACTCCATTTTTGCCTAACATTACCTTTCCTCTTTTATCAAATAATGTTAAATCCCCTGCTTCATCTACATAGTAGTTACGAATTTTCGTTTCTGTCATCTATTTTCACATCAACTATTATTCAATAAAATATACATTTAATTTTACAACATTTAGTAATACTGTGAAATAGAAGAAAAAACTATTGCCTGACAGCACAGACGATCGAATCGTTGGGGTCAAATTTTACTACAATAAGAGTCATATCATCAGTGTTTTTATGCCCAAAACCAATAAATTCTTCAATTTTGCGGAAAATATAATGAAGAATCTCCTCCGCCGAGTCATAATTTTGACAGGCATAATCAAAACAAAGATGTAAATTATCTTCGTCAAATCTCTGATTATTTTGGTTTACGGCATCGGTTAAACCATCGGTATAGTAAAGAATAATATCATTTAATTCTAAGTTAATACGATCGTCCTCATATTTGGAATCAGATTGTAACCCAATTAACATTCCATCTGTATCTAAACGAATAATTTTTTGTGTTTGTTTACGCCATAACAAAGGTGGATTATGGGCGGCGTTAGCATATCTTAAAGTATGACTTTGAGGATCATATTCGGAGTAAAATAAGGTGACGAAACGATGGGAATTATCTAAATCTGCGTACATTACTCTGTTTAAATGCTCTAATACCCGTGCTGGAGAATGACGGTTTAAGACTTCGGCTCGTAACATTCCCCTTGTCATTGTCATAATTAACCCTGCGGGTACACCTTTACCCATCACATCGCCGATGACAATACTCCAAGGTTCACAAGGAGCATTATTGATGTCAGATGTATTTTCTGTCCATTGATCATAATTGACGGGGATAAAATCATAGTAGTCTCCCCCAACTCGATTAGCTGTCTGGCATTTGGCGGCTATCTGTAAACCTTTGATAATAGGACATTTTCTTGGTAATAATCGGGATTGAATTTCTGAGGCAATCTCTAATTCTCGATCTTGACGCTCTTTCGATCGTAATTCAACTGTTAACTCATGGTTTGCGATCGCCACCGCAGTTTGATCAGCGACTAATTGAGCTAGTTTTTTACGGGTTTGAGTCCATAAATAATCAGCATCTTGACTAAAAATATATAGCCTTCCCCTTTCAATATTTTTAATTAAAATAGGGGTACTAAAAATTTTTAAAATAGGGGACAATTTTTCTTGAAATTTATCTTGAATAAAAGATGATAAAGAATCTATTTCAGGTAAATCATTAACATTTTTTTCTCTTTTTTTTAAGTATATATTAATATCTTTGACGACAGTTTCAAATGAATTAATTATTTCATCACGATACTGATTATTTTGACAGTAAATTTGTTCTAATTTGACTTGATTATTTTTCCCATAAAGGATTAAAGCCCCTCCTTCACCATCCGTTACCCTTGCTACCATTAAAGGGGTTAATTCTAAAAATTGATTCAAATTATTAAAACTACGGAGGGCAAAACTTAAAGAACTAAGTAAATTTTGGATTTTATTTTGTTCTTTTTGTAAACTCGCTACTAATTCTTTCAATACTAAAATAGGGGTATAATCTTCCCCGGCTAAATCATCATTAATGTTTTCTGAATTGACGGAATTATAGTTAAAAATAGACACAGAAATATTTAAACAACTCCCAAAAATTTAGTAACTAATTATCAAATACACACTTTAAAATATATAATCAAAAATTCTTAATTTTAAGTACTTTACTCTGATCGATCGAATCAATGTCATGGTTAATTCGATCGACGATTAAGAAAGTATATCAACTATTTTTCAAATGTCAAGCACAAATTAGCAATTTCTTACTCCTTACTTCTTACTCCTTACTTCGTTAATTATTGCCCGACTTGAAAAACTTGCTCGGCGGTTAAACTTAACTCAGGAAATAAGCAAGATTTGATGACATCTTGAGCTTGACATAAATTTAAAGTATATTCCCTATCTTCCCAATTTTTTAATGTAAAGGAATTAATCTTCCCCTCTTAGTGTCTTCAAAGTTTTCCTATTTTTTTTCAACTCCTAACTCTTTAATGTTACTTAAAACAACTTCTGGCATTATATCTTGACCTAACATCCCTCCGGGGGTATGATGTTCATAAATTTCCGATACAGGTAAATTTTTCAAAGAATTGTGCATTTGAGGGTCTTCATTAGGTAATAATTTTAGCAGTGGTAAGGGTAGTAAACTCGATAAATTGGTGATAAGTAGCAATAACCAAAGATGCTCAAAATTAGTCTCAGTTACTCCTAACCAATGAGTTAGTAAAGCGCCCAATTCATGAGACAATAACCCTGCTAAATTCCAGATGGACATTAAAAGGGCGAAAAAACTCGCTTCGATACCTTCAGGACAAAGACGAGCAGACAAAACCAATACAGGCATAAAGGCAATTTGTCCCATTACCGTTAACACAAGGCTATCTCCTAAGCTAAACCAGTGATCATCAATGCCTAAAGTACGATTAAAATGAGTAACTAAGATTAAACTTGTCATGCCCAATAGGGAAGATAACACCACACTCCACCCTAACATGACACGGAAGGAAATTTGTTTGAGCCAATTTTGATAACATAATATCCCAATAAGAGAGGCTAAACTGGTAATCAGTCTAACTCTGCCTAAAAATTCGGGGGTGAATCCTAATTCATTGGTAGAGAAGAAGAAAAAGGCAGAATCGGCACTAGGTGTACCTTGCCAAAGAGCGATAAAGATAACTGGTGCTAAAATGGATTTTTGGGTAATGGTTTGCCATAATTGCTTAATTTGTCCTTGAAAAGGGTTAGATATGGTTTCTTTTTCTACAGGTTTTTCGATAATTAATCCTGCGATACCTACGACTAATAAGGGGAAACAAGCGGTAATTAGAAAGACGATATTGTTACTAAATTGCTGTAATAATGCACCACTGAAATAGGCTGTAATTAAGCCACCTAAAGCGGAACTTCCCCATGTAAGAGATTGTAGAGAGCCAGATTTAACTAAGGATTCATTTTTTGCCCTTTCTACTACCACAGAATCCACAATTACGTCACTCATGGCAACGGAGAGGGAGGTAAATAAGATGGCAATAGTTGCACCCCAAGCATTATGTACGATCGTACCTAAACTTAACCATGCCATCGAACCTAAAATACCAGAAAGAATTAAATAACTGCGACGGCGATAACCAAAAAGGGGTTTTCCATCACTTAAAAAACCGATAATGGGCTTCGTCACCCAAGGAATAGCGGCTACTCCCATTAAAGCGGAAACTTGAGCGGGGGATAACATTAAGTCATCTTTAAGGAAAAAACTGACGGCAAGTCTAGCTAATCCTAAAATACCCTGTACAAAATATACCGTTAGGATGGCAAATAATTCGGGGGTGAGTTTATTCCCGAATAACAAGTTATTTTCTATATATTGCTTAATTTTTAGTTGATAAATATTGATAAACATTAACTATCTTTAAGTTTTATTACTTAGTTTATCTATATTAGCGTGAGTTTTGATCGATCGTTCTCTATTGCTCAACTAGAATCATTAGGAGAAGCTGGACTTTCAAGGCATTTCCGACTTAGAAAATGGGGTTCATTAGTACTATAACAATTAATCTAAATGAAATTCGATCGAACTTTTCCCCAAGCCTTAATTAATCAGTTATTAAGTGTTTCAATACCTAACTTGAGTAAAGCATCATTACGAATACGACAGGAATCACAGACTCCGCAAGGTAGTTCTCCTCCTTGATAGCACGACCAAGTTTCATCGATCGGTACATTTAGTTCGAGGGCTTTTTTCAGAATTTCTACCTTAGACATGGTGACTAAAGGAGCAATTAATTGAGGTGCTTTTCCTTCAACACCAACTTTAGAGGAGAGATTGGCTAATTGTTGAAAAACCTGTAAATATTCGGGGCGACAATCAGGATAACCAGAATAATCAATGGCATTAATGCCTAAATAAATAGCTTCTGCTTGGGTTGCTTCTGCCAGAGAAAGGGCGATGGCAATAAAAACGGTGTTTCTCCCCGGCACATAAGTAGAGGGAATGACATCAGATTTAACGCCTTCTTGGGGAATAGATAAATTGTTGTCAGTAAGGGAAGAACCTCCCCAGAGAGAAAGGTTTACATCGATGATATGATGTTGGGAGATGCCTAATTTGGGGGCTAATTTTTGAGCTACTTCCAATTCTTTGGCGTGTTTTTGTCCGTAGCGGAATGACAGGGCGATGGTTTCATAACCTTGTGTAAGGGCGATGGCGGCACTGGTGGCGGAATCTAAACCTCCTGAAAATAAAACAATAGCTTTTTTTGACATAATAAATTTGTTAAGAATAGTTATGATATAGTGATAATATTCTTTGCGTCTTTGCGTCATGAGCGTGAAATTCATAAGGCACTAACTGAACAACAGGGAATCATAATTATATCAATTATTAATCGACCTAATCAGCTAAATATGAATATATCTTATCTCGAAGAAAAAACGAAATTAATTCCTTGTACTCCTCATAATATTGAAAGTGAATTAATCGAGACTTTTAAGGCACAAATATTAAGTAACGATAAGGCGCAAAGAATGGCGGAATTTTTTAGTTTATTAGGGGATTCTAACCGTTTAAGAATTTTATCGGTATTAGCGCAACAGGAGTTGTGTGTGTGTGATTTAGCGGCTACTTTAGATATGAGTGAGTCGGCGGTATCTCATCAATTAAGGACATTAAAAGTCATGCGTTTAGTTGCCTATCAAAAAAGAGGTAGAAAGGTTTTTTATCGACTTTTAGATCATCATGTTTTAGAATTATATCGATCGGTCGCTGAACATTTAGAGGAAACGGATTAGGTTCGATCGATCGAACTCATTAACTTAGCTGATAATAGTCACGATACCAATTAACAAACTTTTCGACTCCTGTTTCAATGGGAGTTTTTGGGCTAAAACCCACATCGGCAATTAAATCATCCACATCAGCATAGGTAGTTAAAACATCTCCCGGTTGCATGGGTAAAAATTCTTTGACGGCAGTTTTTCCTAAAGTTTTTTCGAGGACTTCAATTAGATGCAATAATTCCACAGGTTGATTATTGCCGATATTATATAGTTTATGGGGAGGAACTCCTGACGGTATTTTATCCATTACTTTTTCGATACCTAAAACAATATCGTCAATGTAGGTAAAATCTCGTTGCATTTTGCCGTAATTGAAAACAGGGATCGATTTTTCTGCTAATATCGCTTTAGTAAACAAAAATAATGCCATATCAGGTCTTCCCCAAGGGCCATAAACCGTGAAAAAGCGTAAACCAGTACTAGGAATATTATAAAGATGACTGTAGGTGTAAGCCATGAGTTCATTTGCTCTTTTTGTGGCTGCATATAAACTTACAGGTCGATCGACGGGGTCTTCTGTACTAAAAGGTATTTTTGTATTCATACCATAAACGGAACTAGAGGAGGCATAAACCAGATGTTTAACGGGATAATGACGACAACCTTCGAGAATATTCAAAAATCCTACTACATTACTATCAGCGTAAACATGGGGATTTTCAAGGGAATAACGCACTCCTGCTTGAGCGGCAAGGTTAACGACTAGATCAAATTTTTCTTGCTCAAAAAGGCGATTAATGGCAGTTCGATCGTGCAGATTCATGAAGTGAAAGTGAAAGTTATCAAATTGCTCTAATTCTTGAAGACGAGCTTTCTTGAGAGAGACTTCATAATAGTCATTAAGATTATCAATGCCAATGACTTGATGATTTTGCTTTACTAGAGATAGGGATAAATGAAAACCAATAAAACCTGCCGCACCCGTTACTAAAATTTTATTCATAAGGAATATTAATTGAGAATAGTTCTAATGTAACTACTTGCTAAAAAAAACTAATTTTCAGCACTTTAGCATAACCTGAGTTGAATGTGAAAATCCTAAAACTTGTAACCTCAACGGTACAAAATATTTTTGCTCTTAACCTAATTTTGATTGTGTGATTGACCATTAACCAATAAACTTTCTAATAAAAGCAATTTCACAAAATAAATTTATGAAAAAAGTACTCGGAATTATTTTAGGCGGTGGCGCTGGTACACGATTATATCCTCTCACAAAGTTACGGGCAAAACCAGCAGTACCTTTAGCGGGAAAATATCGTTTAATTGATATTCCTATTAGTAACTGTATTAATTCCGAAATATTAAAAATTTATGTTTTAACTCAATTTAATTCGGCTTCTTTGAATCGTCATATCAGTCGTGCTTATAATTTTTCAGGGTTTAGCGATGGTTTTGTGGAAGTATTAGCTGCCCAACAAACTAAAGAAAATCCAGAGTGGTTTCAAGGTACTGCGGATGCTGTACGTCAATATTTATGGCTGTTTCAAGAGTGGGATATTGATGAATATATTATCCTGTCGGGAGATCATCTCTATCGTATGGATTATACGAAATTTGTGGAACATCACCGCAAAACGGGTGCAGATATTACTTTATCTGTTGTACCCATTGACGAAAAAAGAGCTTCTGCTTTTGGGTTAATGAAAATTGATGATACTGGACGCATTATCGATTTTAGCGAAAAACCTGAAGGGGATGAGTTGAAAAAAATGGCGGTGGATACTTCTATTTTAGGTTTGAGTCCCGATAAAGCTCAAGAAAGCCCTTATATTGCTTCTATGGGTATTTATGTGTTTAAAAAAGAAGTTTTAGAAAAACTTTTACAAGACAACCCCAGTCAAACAGATTTCGGTAAGGAAATTATCCCTGCGGCGGCTCAAGATTATCGAGTACAAGCCTATTTATATAAAGGTTACTGGGAAGACATCGGTACGATCGAGGCATTTTATGAGGCAAATTTAGCCTTAACCAACCAACCAAGACCAGATTTTAGTTTCTATGATGAAAAAGCTCCTATTTACACCCGTTCTCGTTATCTTCCTCCCACTAAGTTATTAAATTCTCAAGTAACTCAATCGATTATCGGGGAAGGTTGCATTATTAAAGAATGTCGTATTAATCATTGTGTTTTAGGTGTAAGAACGAGAATTGAGTCAAATTGTATCGTAGAAGATAGCTTATTAATGGGTGCAGACTTTTATGAATCTGGTGCTATCAGACAGAGTAAAATAGATCAAGGAGGTATCCCCGTAGGAATTGGCTCTGATTCTACCATCAGACGTGCGATCGTTGATAAAAATGCCCGAATTGGTAAAAACGTCATTATCACCAATAAAGACAGAGTCGAAGAAGCTAATCGAGAAGACGAAGGATTCTTAATTCGCAGTGGTATTGTAGTAGTTATCAAAAATGCTACGATCTCAGATAATACTGTTATTTAATGGATAGTTGAGAATGGATAATGAAAGATGTTACAATTCTCCATTCTCCATTCTCCATTCTCCATTCATTAGAGTTGTTCACACATCGTTACATTCTTTGGAGAGTGTAAAGGTGTAATGATATGCTGAAAAATGCACTAAAAAGAAAAATTTATATAAAATGAGCGAATTGCCTTGTCTATTACGGGTTGCCCGTGGTGAAATCCTCGATCGTCCTCCAGTATGGATGATGCGTCAGGCTGGACGTTATATGAAAGTATATCGTGATTTAAGAGATAAACACCCCGGATTTAGGGAACGATCGGAAAATCCCGATTTAGCCATCGAAATCTCTCTCCAACCTTGGCGCGCGTTTCAACCGGATGGGGTAATTATGTTTTCTGATATTTTAACACCGTTACCCGGTATGGGTATTCCTTTTGATATTATCGAAAGTAAAGGCCCTATTATTGATCCTCCTATTCGTAGTTTAGAACAAGTGGAAAAATTACGTCCTCTTGATCCTGAAGAATCTTTACCTTTTATTAAAACTATTCTTAATACTTTACGATCGGAAGTTGGCAATAAATCAACGGTTTTAGGATTTGTGGGCGCACCTTGGACTTTAGCCGCCTATGCCATTGAGGGTAAAAGCTCGAAAAACTATGCTGTCATTAAAAGTATGGCATTTTCTGAACCTGATATTCTCCATAAATTCTTAGGTAAAGTAGCAGATTCGATCGCCACCTATGTGCGTTACCAGATTGATTGTGGTGCGCAAGTTGTCCAAATGTTCGATTCTTGGGCAGGAGAATTAAGCCCTCAAGATTATGAAACCTTCGCTTTACCCTATCAAAAACGAGTAGTAGAGCAAGTGAAAGCCACCCATCCCGATACCCCATTGATTTTATATATTAGTGGTAGTGCAGGGGTTTTAGAAAGAATGGGACAGTCTGGCGTGGATATTATCAGCGTTGATTGGACTGTGGATATGGCAGAAGCAAGACAAAGACTCGGATCACAAATGAAAGTGCAAGGCAACATCGATCCCGGGGTGTTATTTGGTTCACCCGAATTTATTAAACAAAGAATCCATGATACCGTGAATAAAGCCGGTAAAGGTGGACACATTTTAAATCTTGGTCATGGGGTATTAGTGGGTACACCCGAAGAAAATGTAAGGGTTTTCTTTGAAACCGCAAAACAAGTGAGATATTAAACTAATAAGCGGTTTCAAGAAGGGGGTTGAACAATGTTCAACCCTAATTACTGTGCATTTTTTACTTGAATTAAGGGCTTTTTTAAATCAAATAATATTAACTAATTATCAGAAAGTAAATCATTAACTTTTTGTTTTAAAGTGGGTAAATTATTTTCAATTACTAACCAAACTCTGTGTATATTTACAAGCTGATAATCGTGAATTAAAACATCTCTAAAACCAGCTATTTCTCGCCACTTTATTTCTGGGTTATTATCTCTTAATTCTTTTGATAATCTTTTCGTTGCTTCTCCAATAATTTCAAAATTACGAATGACAGCATCTTGAATAATTGAACTTTTCTCAAAGGTTGCTTTTCCTTCAATAGTATAAGATTCTATTTTTTCTATACATTCTTTTATATGAGTTATACTTGGCGAGGGTATAACTTGAGTTTGGTGAAGGTAGGCAAAAGGCAAGTAGGCAAAAGGCAACTGTACATTTTGCAACATCAGATTATAACCTTGATGAGTATAAATAAAGTTTATCTTCTTTCATAATCTTATGGCTGATTCTAATATTTCTTTTTTAATCATTGAGTGAAGACAATTTTCTTCTACAATATCCACTGAATAACCTAATAAATCTTCTAAGGATTGTTTAAATTCTATTAACTCTAATAAACTACATTCATCGGGTAATTTTACTAAAAAATCTATATCACTATCGGAATGAAAATTTTTCTTTGCTACTGAACCAAAAACTCTAATATTTTCGGCTTTATATCTTAAAGCGATCGCTTTAATTTCTTGTTGTTTTGCTATAACAATTTGCGATTGATTCATCGTAATTTTTCGAGTTTTATTTTATTAAAACTTTTTAAGTTGTATTGTAATCATCATAACTAGCCATTGACAATATTTGCGTATTGTTAACACATTAAAAGACGTTTTAAAACAGTAAGTATCTCATAAGGAATTTATTACATAAATTAAAGATACTTCAAGTGGTAAGATTCAAATATTCTCGAATATATTTAAAGGGAAAAGGAAGAACTGTACTTTGTCCTGTACGCACAAAGTCAACATCCATAGTTTTTAATAAGTCTTGAAAAATTAATTTACAACCTTTGACAGCTATAATTTTGCGGATATGACAAGCATCTTTGAAAGAGTGTTGAGTGTTCTCAGTTCGATCGCCCACAAAATAATAGGCTTCGGAGTCAGTTTCGCCAAAATAATTAATATTTAAAGTATTAGCAAATAAAGAATCGAGAGTTTCATTATCTTTAGGAAAAATAAATCTAACTTGATACTTTTCTAATAAGTAATCTCTAAATTTAGTTGCTTCATCAGTATTAGCCGTATAAGATATTTTTCCTTTATTGTTACGTTGTGAGCCTAAATATTGTTGAATTAAATTATATAATTCTTTCTTTGAGACACCATCAAAGTTATAATTATTTTTAATTACCTTACGGAAATCTTCAAATTTTTCTTTCTTTAAGTTAGGATTAATCTTTAGAAAATCATCAACAATCTGAATAATTTTTGCAGGATTTTTAAGGTTTTCGGGTAATTTTTTCTCTATGTCTTTCAATAAAGATTCTAGCTTTTCTAATGGCGGTAAAGTAATTTCATCAGAGCAAAAAATTAGGTTAATATCGCCATTTTCTGACATAACAAAACCTTCAAATTTAAAAGATGATTTTGATTTTTGTTCTTTTTTAATAGCTTCTTCAATATAATCATGATAATCTTGATATTTATGTTCATTAAATAAACATTCATCAGTATCTAAATTTTCAAATACAAAACTTCCATCAGCATTAATAGTCATAAAAGTTAAAATCGAGTTATCTTTATTTTCCTCATCATTTTCTTTATACATTCCAAATATCCACTTTTTATGTGATTGTACGATATTATTCCAATCAAAAAGACTTATTTTTTTTCTGCTAATATCTTGCTTAATAATTAATTCTTTAATCAGTGTTTTAATAATAGCTTTAGATAATTTTTTGACAGATTCGATCGTTAAGTTTTGTCTAGGGGTAATATCATCTGATAGTAAATATTTATCTTCAATATTATTTTTTTTATAATAGTTTTTATCATGAATAATTCGTAAATTGAAAATGCCTTTAATTTCTTGATCATTAAGAGAAATTAATTTTGTCTCCTTAAAATAGGGATTCAATAATTCTTGAATATCATTAACTAATTTTTCGGAAATTTCATCTTTAACTAAATCAACAATATTAATTTTTTGATTATCAAGAATAAAATGAAGTTTTTTAGCATCTTTTAACATTAAATTTTCTGAATTAAACTCAAGACATTTATCAATTTTTAAGGGGATAAACTCTATGTTTAAATATTTATTGAGTTTTTTTTGAATATCATTAATTACTATTATTAAAATACCTAATCTACTACTTTCAAAATCTTTTATATTTTTAAATTTAAGAAAATCTTGATGGGCTTTTTTTCTATATATACCAGCTTTAATATATGTTTTTTTTGGATCATTTTTATCTTTTACTCCCAAGTATCTTTTTAAAATATTTTTTGCTTCACATATTTCATAGTCAGGACGGTTTAAATATTTTTGTAATTGCTTTTTTCGCTCATCTTTAGCATTTTTTACTTCCGATAAAATATCACTTTTCAAACGATAAGTTGCCATACTCACATTTAATAAAAATTCATTGTCAGTATTGTTGATATGATTAAGATTTACTTCCCCAACTTGTATAGAGTTATTTAATTTATTGCTGTTTAAATGAGGTACTTTTAACAAACAACCAGTAAGATTAGAAAACTGAAAATTACTAAATCTTGATGTTGATGAACCAAGATAATTTAATAATAAACGAGCTAAGGCTTCTCGATCGATAATATTTTCTTCTCCATCATTATTGATAATATCTTTTGGTTGAACTTCATTAACAATAAACTTTTGAAGATTATCATCATAATTTCTAATTTTTTGTACTAAGTCATAACCATTATTTTCCTCTTTTTTTAACATAGCAAAAGCATATTCTCCTGTATAAGAAACCGCTAAGGCTTTATACTCATCTCCTAAGAGATAATCTAATACTTTTGCACCCCACCATTTACTATTATTATCAGTTCGTGTAAAACGAAGAAAGATAAAATCATTTTTAATATTATCAATGTTAAAGTTTATTTTTAAGCGATTAGTGATAATTTCCATTAGTTTAACTCCTGACGTAAATAATGTAATGCTTTTTCACTGATTTGATTATTTTGACATAAAAAAGGTATTCTAATAATTTGATTGTCATCAGAAGAAATAGGATTAAAAGGGCGATTATCAGTATCAGCTAAAATATTAATAATAAAAACTTTTTTAGCGTTAATTTCATTCATTTTTCCTCGAATTTTCTCTAACTCACTTTCTGCATCTTTATCAAAATTTTTACCCCAATATTTAAAGTCAAAATAAATACCATTGGCTGTTTTAAAATCAAATCTTTCAAATTCATGATCATCCAGTTCTGATAATTCAATCTTACAGTATTCCTCTAAAATATATTTACCACAAACTTCTCCTAATGCACCCTTATAAATATTATTAAAAATTGGTGGACTAATTATTAATTCTGCTTTCTCAAAATTAGTAGCATAATTCTTCTCAATAAATAACTGTTTTAATGGCTCAATTTTCATTAATTCTGGTAAACGTGCTGAGGTTTCACTTACTTTTTGTTCGCCTTCATTATTATCAAAGAAAATTTCTACTTCTCCATAATCATTTGTTTGGGTAAATCGATAATAATTATTCGATTTTGGTAAATCGATATAAATTTTAAACCATTGATTTTCACAATCTAATTTATTGACAATAGTTGGCTGAGATAAAACTTGTTCTCTTAAAGATTTCCATTTTTCAATATCTTTAGTATTCCAACTTTTATAAGCATTATTTAATTGACGTTGAATATATTGAAAAGCCTGATGACTATTAGTTTCAGCTTTAATTTTTGCTTCTTTAATTTCCTCTGGTAACATCGAATATTCTTGACAATTTTCTATTAATGCTTCATATTCTTTAACGGGAATAATATCAGAGGGTAATTTGACACGATTGAGATATTTTTTGATACTATTATCCGCCAAAATATGAATAGTTGATGCTTTCATATTTGTACGACAAATTCTCCCCAATGCTTGAATGATGACTTTGTTTAAATATTTAGTCAAAGGAGTAGTTTTATATAAGTCAATTTTAGCTTCATGTTTGATTCGATAATATGATTCGCCGATATATTTATGAAAAGCCTCATCTAATTTGCTTTTAAATTGTTCACGAGACATCACTCCATTTTCTAATAAAAATTCTAATTGGAAAAGATATTTAATAAAATTCTCATCTTGATTTTTTTCTTCGTTATTAAGAGAAATTAATAAATGGGTAGGTTTTTCTAAATAAACACCATTAATATCCATTTCTAATCTCTTGTCAAAATCATTAATTTTAATAGTTGTAAAATCTTTGGGTTTTTCATATTGTAAATTAACTCCCGCTCCTAAAGTTTGATAGGTAGAAATAATAAATATTCTTTCTCCCTGAGCTAATCTTTCCTTTAATTTGTTTAATTTTTGATCAAAGTTTTCACTATTTAAAATCACATATTGCTTTTTAATTAATTTTAAATTATTTTTATCAGCATCAAAACCATTGACATAACAAAAATATTTATTAATTATCTTTAAATCTAATTCTGCATCTCCCTCTTTAGGAAACTTATTTAAAAAACAGATAAAAGCCTGACAATCTTCATTTTGATTAAAATATTGCCATGCTTCTAATAATCTGACATATCGGCAAAAAACATATTCATTTCCTTGAGATTGAGTGAGTAAAGTATTCGCACATTCTTCATCATCTACTATTTCTTCAAGTCTTTCTAAGGCTTCATATTGAGATTCTGTACCAATAAATTTAGTCTTAATTTCGATTTGATTATAACCTTTTGTTATCTCTTTATATTCATTTTTTAATTGATTAATTTCATCTTCTGAAAGAGAATAAAAAGAGTTTTTTAGATATTGTTTTAAGAATTTAATATCATAATTACCAATATTTGTATCCATACTAGCAGTGGCTGAAATTCCTACTACCATTGCTTGTGAACAAATTTTCATTAAAAAACCTTCGGGAGTTTGGTTAAAGTTATAGAAATAAATTTTAGAGGTTAAATCGTGGTTATCATTATCCACAATATCATGATATTTAAAACCCACTTCATAAAAACTTTGTAATTGATTGATTTGTTTTCCTGTTTTTGGAGCAAAAGGATTATAATTTTCTAGTATATTTTTAGTTAAAATATTAATATTTTTTTCATCTAATTTAAAACCAACATTTAAGACTGTACTAATAGCGGATTCCAAAGAAAAAACTTCTTCTGCATCATCTTTTTTTAAGTTATAGTAGTTTTCTGCTAAAATGCGAATTGCACCTTGAAAATACGTCAAGAAACCCGCTATTTGACCTAATAAATAGGATATAGTTTGATGCTCTTTATAATCATCGCTATTGTGATAACTTTTTTTGATCCAATTCGATTTATGATCTTGATCAGTATCAATTATAAGATGACAACGTCGATCGAGAACATGATGAGACTCATAGTCATAAAATAAAAAATTTCTAGTTTTTTTTGAATTATCTTTTTCCGATGGATAATATTTGTAAGTATATTCTAACTTGAATTTTTCAAATATTTGTTGAGAATCTCTTTTCAATTCTGTGATGATTTCTGGTAAAGATTTCCAATTTTTGTTTTGAGATGATTTGTCTCGTTTTTCAGAATCTTTCAGTAAGGATTCAGGAAATTCAGTATTTTTGAGATGGTTATGAATATTTAAAAATAAGTTAATTAAATCAATTTTATGTTTGTTACCTGCATCAATAATTTGATTTAAAATAGTATCTTTTGTAGCGTCAAATTCATCAATAAAAATTAAGGCATTTTTTGCCAATCGATCGAAACAATAATAAGCAGGTTCAACAAGGGTAGAATTTTTTAACAAAAACTTATCCATACTCATGAATAAAACAGTTCTCTCATCGGTAAAAACTGTGGGGTATAATTTACCAATCCATTGATAATTACGATCGTTTTTGATTAATTCTAAACCTCCTTCTTTCTTCTTGCATTTTTGTTTTAACTTTTCTATAATTTCATATCTAAAGCTAGGCTCATATTCATCTTTAATTTTATCTTTAATCCATTGCTGAAACTCTGAATCAAATTGTTTTGCTTCTTTTATTTGTTGTAATTTTTTAATTTGTTTCGTTAAATTTTGATATTTTTTACTATTTTTAAAATCTTCGGGAATTTCATATTCCAAATTTAGTAAATTGTCAATTACAAAATCTAAATTAGAATTGATAAATAAAACATTTTCTTCGTATTCACTTTCTCTATGATCTCTAATAAAACGCTTTTGTAAATCTTGATAAGGTAAATTCTTTTTCAGGTTAGTAATGAAGATAAATTTTCTTTTTTGGGCTTTAAATTCTTGATAATTATGATAAATAAAATCTAAAACATTATGGGTTTTTCCAAAACCTGTAGGCATACTCAGAAGCAATAAACCGGTTTTTTGTTCAAGGCAGTGTTTATTTAAAATATTTTGTAAAGTAGTCATAATTTTTATTTATATTTTTTTGTGGGGTACGATCGAACATTTTACTTTTGAGAACATGAAGTTATTACAAAGTTCATGATAGCTTATAATAATAAAAATGAAAAATAAAACTTACATATTCGTAACAAAAATTAATCAATTGAGTTGTTTTGTAATTATTTGATGTGATATTTTTTGATTCACTGATGAGGGCTATGATAGAGCAATAATAGTCAATTACCTAGTTTGCCCAATCCTCAAGTGTGATATAATAAGCAACTAATTACTATAGCCTCGACGATCGAACCCCATGTTTAAACCACTATCAGATTTAGTAAAATCTTTTGGCAATGAATCAGGTAATTTATTGGCAAATCGTTATCAGTTGGTTCATCAAATTGGTAGGGGCGCCATGGGGCAAGTATATAAAGCGATCGACAAATCCTCTGGAAATATCATTGTCGCCATTAAATTCTTATCTCAGGCATTGCTAGACGAAAAAATGCGATCGAGATTTGAGACAGAAGCCAAAATCAGCGCACTACTAGGGGAGCATAGTAATCATATTGTCAAGGTAAAAGATTATGGCATCGGCAATGATCAAGTACCCTTTTATGTAATGGAATATATGGAAGGAGAGGATTTAGATCAATTAGTCAAGAAAAAATCCTTATCTATCGCCAGATTTTTATATTTAACCCGTCAAATTTGTTTAGGGTTAGAATGCGCCCATAACGGTATTTTAATTAATGGACAATTAGCCCCCATTATTCATAGAGATATTAAGCCCAGTAATATATTTTTAGCCAAAAATACCGACAAAAATACGATCGTCAAAATATTAGACTTTGGTATCGCTCAAGTTCATGATCCCAGTCAAGGCACAACACAACAACACTTCATGGGAACACCAGAATACTGTTCTCCCGAACAAATGGCCGAAGAAGAATTAGCACCCACATCAGATATTTATAGTTTAGGGGTGTTAATGTATCAAATGTTGAGTCAAAAAAAGCCCATTATGGCAGAAAATAGGACTTTTCAATCATGGTATAAAGCTCATCAAGAACTTACCCCTCAACCTCTCCCTAGTTATCTACAATTACCTCAAAATTTAGACTCTTTAATCATGAAGTGTCTAGCAAAATCACCCCTCGATCGACCTCAAAATATAGGAGAAATTTTAAGAGTTATTACTCCCCTAGAAAGAGAATATAATAAACCTAATGGAGAAGATAATTCCTTTGGTTATTCCGCCGTTAGAACTCCACAAAACAGAGAAAGTTTATCATTACAACAACTATATTTAACAAGTAATTGGCCCAGCGATAAACCTCGAAAAAAAATAGTTTTTCCCTGCTTAACCGATTCTCAAGAAGGAGAATTTTCTAGTTTATGGACAATGTTAGAATCAGAAGAAGTTAATATATTTCAACCGAAAACAACCCTCTGTTTTAATCATTTTATGTTTCAACTAAACCCCCATCCAATGATATTATGGGTAAACTTATTATATAACCGCAATTATGAACCAAAATGGTTGCCCTGCTACCTTGATTTAAAAACAGAAACAGGTAATCAAATTAGTAATAATTTAGTTAATAAAGGCTTGTATTATATTTTATTATTTGAATTAGGAAAACCCACTCAGTATAAACAATTATTAACAGTAAAAATAAGTTTAGATAAAACCAAACAACTGCAAGAATTTATTGATAAAAGTCTTTCTTTTCGAGGAGAAAATCAATCAGAATTAAGTAAAATTACCCTAAAAAAACAGTTTGAATCAGTCAAAAATACCATTTTATCGGCTATCAATAAATCTAAAATATAGTCAACTAACAAAGCATCTAAATTCTAAATTGACGAATAACAATAGACAATAATTAAAAGTGTTAGAATTAGTTATGATTAGAAAAAATCTAAGTTAAACACCTTTTAGCTTATTCCACATTTATTATTTACAATTTTCTTAAAAATGACAGAAAAATTATCTAAATCACAACCTTATCAACCATTATTATTAAGAATAATCCATAATTCTCAAGGAATATTTGCGGTGATAGCAATGATTACAGCTTTTTGGACTTATAACACCTATGATGGTAGATTCGGTAAAATATCGTGGCTTCCAGATTGGCAAGAAATTGAAGGAATCCATGGCACTTTTGGCTTATTTGCCTTATTAATATTACCTTTTTTTGTAGTTTATACTGTTCATCGAGGCAATAAAAAACTTATTCAAGAAAATAGTTTTATTCAACTAAAATTAATCAATAAACCAATTTGGTGGTATTCCCTTCATCGTGTAGTCAATACCCTAATGATTTTTTCCCTAACTTTTGCTACTTTTACCGGGAAAATGATGGATGAAAAATGGTTGCCTCAAGGTGAATTAAATCATTTTTGGTACTATTTACATTTAATCTCATTACTCATCCTCATATTAACTATAGGTTTTCACATTTTATCTAGTATTAAAATAGGCGGTTATCCTTTACTTATTTCCATGATTGAATGGCACATTAGAGAAAAAGATAATTGGAATTTATGGCTTAATAATCTTAAAGTTTTTACGGAAAATTGGCGAAAAATTATCAAAACAGAATGGGCAAAATTATCTCCCCATTTCAAAATATTAGAATTAACTATTTTGCTGATTATTATAGGCAGTTGGATTTTATCTATATTAAAATAATAAAAATCTAGGTTCTTCTACTTTGAGTATGATAAATTGTTGATGAAGATAGGGAAAAGGGAAGAGGGAAAAGAGAAAAGTAAATTTTTAATAATAAATTATAAATTTTTTTTTAATTTTGCTATAAATATTATTTGATAAAAGTTATAGCACTTATTTTCTATTAATTTATCATAACTACTGTAGAAGAGCCAAAATCTATAATCTTAAGTGTAAGAATAATTAATTTTCTAATCAGAAAAAATGACTAGATTCCTTCTAATTTATGATTTTAAATCACCTCGAATTGTGAGGATAAAAATGCCCAGCTTATTAAAGGGGAGAATGATTAACAAATCATTGGGGTCAATCTTGTCAAAACCGTTAGTTAAGGTTATACTAAACATTGACTTAAATTAAGGCACATCAAGGGAAAACAGATGTCAAATATCGAAAAATTGCAACCTGCCAGTAGGGGAGATACTTTAATGTATATACCTTATTATGGAAAAGAACTACACGAAATATTGCCCCATGCTTTAAGTTTGTATCAACAAGGGTTTCTTGAAGGAGAAAGAGTTATTGAAGGAAAAGCAAATATTCCTTTTGTAGCCATTTGGTATGTTTCAAAATTACCTGCTGAACCGACTCGTTGTCGTATTCAATTCAATGGTAGTGCAGAATTAAGTTATGAAATAAATTTGTCTAATTCTGAATTTATCGAATATTTGATTGTATTAATTAAGAATTTTAAAAGTACTCGTCAAACGGATTTTTCTCAAAAATTTTATCGTAAACTTCTACGTCTTGACGATTAATTAATTAGGGGTTGTCTCATAGTATTTTGATGAGAGAAGGTGTTAGGTTTTAGGTGTTAGGTGAAATGCAAACTGTAAATTTATCTACTGTACAAGATTCATTTTTGTAGTAAGGGTTAAAACCCTTATTTTACCAAATGTAGCTGATGTCACCTCAGTTCGATGTAAGAATATCGGAGAAGGGCAGGTTTTAGGCATCAGGTAGCAGGTTTGGCGGTTTTTTTTCCGAACATTAAATATTTAATTTCCCGAATTGAACATCATAAAATCAATTTAGATATATTTTTTATAAATTCTTTAACCTAATACCTGACACCCGACACCTTTACACCACCTAAAATTTTATAGTTCACTCAGGTGATGTCAATGAGGATTAACTACTATGGTACGAAAAAAAGATTTGAGAAAACATTTTTTAATTACTTTTTTAAAATCTGTGACGGTATTTTTTACTTCTTCCGCTAAATCTTCCGCAAATTCATCAACGATCGATCTTTCTTGAAAAGCTAATTTTTGTAAATCTTTTTCCCATTGATTAATCATTTCTGGAGTAGGATTTTCTCGATAATTTTCGTTATCTATTACCCTTGTTTCTACACAACCATCATAGTTAATAGTTAATTCTCCTGCCATCATTTTAGTAATTAAATCTCCTGCTGACATACCATTTTCTAAGGCTTTAAACTCAATTTGTGTAATAACTTTAATAGGTAATTTTAATGTCCCTTTTTTAAAAGATTGTTCCCCAAAAACGATTCTTTCAATACGATTTGCCGTAATTTTATAGGGTTCATAAGTATTTAATACTTCCTGCCATTTTTCCATTAATTGTTCCTCATTTAATTTGATTAATAAACGGGCTTGAGCTTCATTTTGAGGAATAATATTGAAGCCTAATTTAATTAATTTAATGGCAACATTTGCAGAATCAATTACTTGATTTGCTCTCCATACAGGATAGTAAACTGCTTTTTCACAATAGTCTTTAAAGGATTTGTACTCATTTTTATATAAATGATAATACTTGACTTGATATAGTTGCAATCCTAATTTTATATAGTTAATTCGGTTATATTTTATACTATTAGTAATTTGTTTTAATTGATTATATTTTCCTTCTTCATTGAGATAATAACAGTCTTCTAAAATTGATTTATAAGGTTCGTTGATATTCTCCCAAAATAGTTCTTCTTCATTTTCTTCACTACTACTATAAAGGAGTGCGATCGAACTTTCAGCATTGCCATTGATTGTATTTTTTCTCTTTAATTTACTCATTATGGGGTTAATCAATCTTACTAAACATTTAGTACATAATTAGTACCATTTTCTTCAGGGCTTTTCATTATACATCTTTTGTTGAAAGAATCTCTAGTAAAAATAATAAATTTTTTTATTCCTATTTTAAGTAACTAATAAAAATTATTATTTATGAATTATTAACCATAAAATAAACAAAAATTTATAGGATTTTACACATATAAAAAAGAAAAGATTTACTCTGAGATATTACCCCGTATATAGTGTTAATACAAGCAATACTCATCTATATTTAGGGTGTGCTGAATAAATCGACAACCATTACAAATCAAAGGTTAAGCAATGCTACACTCAAAAAAAAGTGCAAGAGTGTAGCTATTTTTATTGAAAAACTCAACATTCTATCTCCCAGTCCATTTGTCTTCCTGTCCACCTGTCCACCTGTTCATCTCTCTCTCTTGCTCATTAGGTCATTGCTTGATAGGATAAAACCGAATCAATTTATGAAAAAATTTATATGACAAAAATTATAGAAACGATCGCACCCCATGGAGGGCATTTAGTAAACCGCCTTGCAACCGTTGCCGAAAGAGATGAGTTTATGGCACAAGCGGATAAATTACCGAGAGTACAATTAGACGATCGAGCCACTTCAGATTTAGTCATGATTGCCATTGGTGGCTTTAGTCCCCTTAATGGATTTATGGGACAAGATGACTACGAAAGAGTCGTAGAAGAAATGCGTCTAGTGAACGGTTTACCTTGGTCTGTGCCAGTTACCTTATCAGTTACCCCAGAAGTAGCTGAACCCTTAAAAGAAGGCAGTTGGGTACGTTTAGATGATCCTAGTGGTAGATTTATCGGAGTCCTCGAATTAACCCAAAAATACCGTTATAACAAAACCCACGAAGCTGTTAACGTCTATAAAACCGATGAAGAAGCTCACCCCGGCGTAAAAGTAGTATATCAACAGGGAGAAATTAACCTAGCTGGGCCTATTTGGTTACTACAAAGAGACGCTCACCCTTACTTCCCAAGCTATCAAATTGATCCTGCCGAATCCCGTAAGATGTTTGTCGATCGAGGTTGGAAGACAGTTGTAGGTTTTCAAACTCGTAACCCCATTCACCGCGCCCACGAATACATCATCAAATGTGCCTTAGAAATCGTTGACGGCTTATTCCTTCATCCCCTTGTCGGCGCCACCAAAAGCGATGATATTCCAGCCGATGTGCGGATGCGCTGTTATGAAATCATGGTAGAAAACTACTTCCCCCAAAACCGAGTTATCCTTGCCATTAACCCTTCCGCCATGCGTTATGCTGGTCCTAGGGAAGCCATTTTCCATGCTCTGATTCGTAAAAACTATGGTTGTACTCACTTCATCGTTGGTAGAGATCACGCAGGAGTAGGGGATTATTATGGTACTTATGACGCACAATTAATTTTCGGAGAGTTCAAACCTGAAGAATTAGGTATTACTCCCATGATGTTTGAACACGCTTTCTACTGTACCGTAACGGATCAAATGGCAACTTCAAAAACTAGCCCCGCTACCAAAGAAGAAAGAATCCATCTATCAGGTACAAAAGTAAGAGAAATGTTACGCCGTGGAGAATTACCCCCTCCTCAATTTTCTCGCCCCAAAGTTGCCGCCGAATTAGCTCGCGCTATGCACCAATAAATTGGGGGATTATGGTGTTAGGGTATTAGGAGGATTTTTTATTTACAGATTTTAAATAATAATAATAATCTTGAAATAATCAATTTATGATAGTAAATTATCAAAACTCATTACTCTATCCAAACTAAAAATTTGAAAATGAAACAGCCCTGCTTGAAAAAGGCGTAAATATGACAGAAAGTCCCTTATTAAGGAGGATTTAGGGGGAGCAAAAACTTTTAAAACAACTTCTGAGAGCTTAATTTATAACTATTTCTCCGAACTCCTATCTCCTATCTCTTACCCTCACCTAAAAAACTATGAGGCAACTAAGTTAATTTATGAGCGAAAATAATATTTTACCTATCAATGAAAACTTGTGGAAAAATACCATAAATTGGATACCTTCCCCAGAAAATTTAAGATTATGGCAGGAATTATATAACGAAATATTGGTTATTAATCAACATCTTAATTTGACCAGAATTACTACTGCTGAAGAATTTTGGGAAAAAAATTTATGGGATTCTTTAGCACCCATTTTACAATACGATTTAACGGATAAAAAAATTATTGATATTGGTACTGGAGGAGGATTCCCGGGTTTACCTATCTCGATCGTATTCCCTACTTCTAAATTAACGTTAATGGATTCTGTGGCGAAAAAAATTAACTTTATTAAAGAAGTAGCTAAAAAATTAAATTTAACTAATATTAATACTTTAGTCGATCGAGCGGAAGCCCTAGGACAAGATCAAAACCATCGAAAACAATATGATTTTGCCTTAATTAGAGCCGTAGCAGAAGTTTCAGTCTGTTTAGAATATAGCTTACCCTTATTAAAAATTGGAGGCATAGCTATTTTATATCGAGGTAATTTAACAGAAGAAGAAAAGCTAAAATCCGCAGAAATTAGTCATAAATTAGGAGGTAAATTAATTAAAATAACTAATCAAAATACCCCCATACAAAATCATACTCGTCACTGTATTTATATCGAAAAAGTAAAACTTACCCAAAAAAAATATCCTAGGGAAGTAGGAAAACCAACTAAATCACCCTTGTAAGTAAAATCTATTGAGATTATTGATAAGGGAAAGAGGAGATTGCTTCGTGCCTCGGAATAACAGAATATCGTTATAATTGTCTAAATAACCTGCCTATAAAACATCCTCATTAATATAGGGTGTGCTTTTTGACGTTTGTGTTAATGTGTTATTATAATCACAAAGTCTCATTATTTACGATCGAACGGAGAAATATAATAATGACTGCTTACACTATTAACTTTGATGTAATTTCGACCATTGATGATGAAAAATTTTATCAACTTTGTCGTCATAATCCTGAACTAAAATTGGAACAAAATCAAAAAGGAGAATTGATTATTATGCCACCAACAGGGGGAGAAACAGGAAGATTCAATTCAGAATTAAATCTTGAGTTTGGAATCTGGAATCGTCAAAAGAAACTAGGATATATCTTTGATTCTTCTACCTGTTTTAAACTACCAAAAGGGGGAAATCGATCGCCCGATGTGGCTTATATTCAAAAAGAAAGATGGGATAATTTAACATTAGAAGAAAAGATAAAATTTCCGCCCATCGCACCTGACTTTGTGTTAGAGTTAATGTCTAAAACGGACTCATTAAAAACACTTCAAGAGAAAATGGAAGAATATATAGCAAATGGAGTTAAATTAGGATGGTTAATTAATCCTGATAAAAAACAAGTAGAAATTTATCGTCAAGGGCAAGAAAAAGAGATTTTAAATAATCCAAAAATTTTATCAGGAGAATATATTTTGCCTGATTTTACGTTAGATTTAACTGAGATTTTTTAGGTTTTTAGTGTTCTGAGATAGATGAAATATTTTATGATTTAGAGTTAATTAAATTTATTTTATTTTACACTTGAGAATAATTACTGAAAAATGACTTTTACTGATAATAAGAGTTGAATATTATTCAACCCCTAAAGAATTTTTACCTCGCTTTTCGGACTAAGCGGATAACAAGGCTTCCACAAACTCATAGCTAGAGAAGGGGCGCAAATCTTCAATGCCTTCTCCTGCACCAATAAAGCGAATGGGTAAGTTTAATTGTTGACATACTGCAAGGGCAACTCCTCCTTTAGCTGTACCATCTAATTTGGTTAAGACAACTCCTGTTAATTGTGCCGCTTCGGAGAATACTTGGGCTTGTCTGAGTCCATTTTGTCCTAAAGTGGCATCTAGGACTAATAATGATTCAATATGAGCGTTAATGGCTTTTTTATCGATAATTCGGCGAATTTTGGTTAATTCTTCCATTAAGTTCTTTTTATTTTGCAGTCTTCCTGCGGTATCCACTAATAATAAATTGGCTTCCCGTGCGATCGAAGCTGTAATACCATCAAACACCACTGACGCTGGATCGGTATTTTGCCCTTGATTAGCAATAACAGGAGTATTTGTTCTTTCACCCCACACTTTCACTTGTTCAACGGCGGCAGCCCGAAAGGTGTCGGCGGCGGCGATAACGCATTTATAACCAGATGTTTGAGCTAAATGGGCTAATTTGCCGATCGTAGTAGTTTTTCCGACACCGTTAACTCCCGTTAATAACCAAATATTGAGTTTACCTTCTTCGGGTTCAAATTCAGTTTTTGTTAGTTTTTTGAGAGGTTCATCTAAGACGGATTGTAAAATTCCTTTTAAATAGGCGATAGCTTCTTCTGGGGGTAAGGCTTCCTCTTTCAGTTTATTTTGTAAAGTGGTAATAATATAATCTGTAGCATTGATTCCTACGTCAGCACTTAATAACATTGCCTCAATTTCCATGACGGCTTCTTGATTAAGAGGTCCTTGTCCGACAACAGATTTCAGTTGATTGATTAAATTACGGCGAGTTTTGCCTAAACCTTGACGGAGTTTTTTCAGCCAAATAAACTCATCTTCTGACACATCTTCGGGTAATCGTCCTTGATTGGCTAATACTTGTGCAGACCATAAAAAATCTTCGTCTAGCTCTTGCTCAGGCTCGATCGCACTCTCTTTCAATACTTCCAATCGATCGGACTTTTGCAACCAAGCAGGAACATTTTCCTCCACATTTTCTTCTAAAACAACATCGCTACCAGAGACAGTTTCAGTTTCAACGGTAGAAGATTCTATTTTTTCTGTGATTGTTTCAGAAACAAACTCAGTAGTTTTTTCTTCTGTTTTTGTTTCTTCTGTTTCTTGGGGTTGCTGTTTTTGTTTTTGAATATTGGCAAATGCAGTTTTTGCCCATTCTAAGGAGGCTGTATCAGCTACAGGAGTAGTAACTTCTTCGGTTTTTGTTTCTGGGGATTTACTCTCGATAACTGGAGCAGTAATGGGATTATTTTCTTTATTTTCTTTATTACGACGAAACCAATTAAACATAAAAAATTACAATTAATGTGCGATAAATATTTATTACTTACTCTATCCTAAATTTATACGAACCATAGGAATAATTTGATATTGATGAAGATTCACCCTAAGAAATAGGTTATTAGTATTTTGCATCATCATATTCCGTTCGTGAACACCATAGAAACTTGATAATATTGGACATGAGAAGAAAAAAAGAAAGTGATGTACAATAAATAAATAACTGTAGAGAAAGAATGTTAATATGTCACCAATTTTATTAGTTTCCCGTGAAATACCAAATTTATCCTATCATCCCAGTATCGATCGATTTGACTTGACATGGGAAAAGCCATTATCTACATTATTAGGCATGGGAAGAGCCGCTGGAGCAGATTTTGTGGAATTTTTCCTCGAAAAAACGAACTATATCAGTTGTTTAGCAGAAGATGACACCATCACAAGCATAACTCCCCGACTCTCTACCGGGGCTGGAGTGCGCGTATTTCGTGGCAAACAAGATTGTTACGTTAGTACAAATGATTTAACTTTTAATGGTTTAAAACAAGCCTTAGAAAAAGCCTTATCTATTCTAGGTTTAAATTTGCCCCAAGGTAGTGCATTTATCCCTGAAATTAACCTTGAAATGTTCAGAGATTACGCCACCGCCAAAAATAAAGATACTTGGTTAAATAACTGTAGCAAGATACAGGAAATGGGGGAAATTCTCCTCACTGCTAACAGTAAATTAAATAAAATTGCTAATCATGTACAATCTCGTCGCGCTAGTTATTTTCGGGATTGGCAAGAAGTTTTAGTGGCTTCCAGTGATGGCACTTTTGCCCGTGATATACGCTTAACTCAATCGGTCGGTTATAATCTATTGTGTGCTGATGGTGAAAATAGAAGTTCGATCGGGAAGCGCGACGGTGACACCAGTAACCCCGATTTTCTGCGCACATGGAATTATGACACCGTAGCCGAAGAAGTAGCCGAATCCGCAGGAAAAATGTTGTACGCTGACTATGTAGAATCAGGGCAATATCCCGTTATCATGGCAAATCAATTCGGCGGAGTAATCTTCCATGAAGCCTGTGGGCATTTACTCGAAACCACTCAAATCGAAAGAAAAAGTACCCCTTTTATGGACAAAAAAGGCGAAAAAATTGCCCATGAAAATCTCACTGCATGGGATGAAGGCTTGACAGATAAAGCATTCGGTAGTATCGACATGGATGATGAAGGAATGCCACCTCAACGCACTCTTTTAATCGAAAATGGTATATTAAAGAACTTTATCGCCGATCGAGCAGGTGCAATACGCACAGGACACCCCCGTACTGGTAGCGGTAGAAGACAAGGCTATAGTTTCGCCGCCGCTTCTCGTATGCGCAATACCTATATTGATTGTGGAAAATATACCCTCGATGAAGTATTTAATTCCGTAGATAAAGGCATTTACTGCAAAAAAATGGGCGGTGGAAGTGTCGGTCCTACAGGGGAGTTTAATTTTGGCGTTGATGAAGCCTACCTCGTGGAAAACGGCAAAATCACTAAACCCTTAAAAGGTGCAACTCTCATCGGCACTGCAAAAGAAATCATGACAAAAATTTCTATGTCATCCCAAGACTTAGGATTAGCGGCGGGTTTTTGTGGCTCTGTCAGTGGTAGTGTTTATGTTACCGTAGGGCAACCTCATATTAAAGTCGATTCTATCACTGTCGGTGGAAGATAAAGAATTAAGAATTAAGAATTAAGAATTAAGAATTAAGAATGACGAATGACAAATGACGAATGACAAATGACAAATGACAAATGACAAATGACAAATGACAAATGATAATTAACAATTATTAACTCCCCCTCTCCTCCCTCTTCCCCCCTCTCCCCTCTAAAAGACTTTTTTAAGAAAATCTTAATTTTTGTGACAACAAAAGGCTAAACTTAAAGTGGCGAGATATAAGGGAAATTATCGATCGAGATTATGAGTCAGTATGATGTCATTGTAATTGGTTCGGGTATTGGCGGTTTAGTCACAGCTACTCAATTAGCCTCAAAGGGAATAAAAGTTTTAGTCTTAGAAAGTTATACCATCCCCGGAGGCAGTGCCGGATATTTTGAGCGACAGGGTTATCGTTTTGATGTGGGCGCTTCCATGATTTTCGGTTTTGGAGAAAAAGGCACGACTAACCTCCTTACCCGTGCCTTAGCGGGGGTTAATCAAAAAATCGAAATCATCGCCGATCCAGTACAAATACACTATCACTTACCCAATAATCTTGATTTAAAAGTCCATAGAGATTACGAACAATTTTTGCAAGAAGTATATAATCATTTCCCTGAAGAAAAAGAAGGGATAAAGGCTTTTTATGATGAATGTTGGCAGGTGTTTAACTGTCTTAACTCTATGGAGTTACTCTCTTTAGAGGAAATTCGTTATTTAACAAGGGTATTTTTTCAACATCCCTTATCCTGTCTTGGTTTACTGAAATATTTACCGTTGAATGTGGGAGACGTGGCGAGAAAATATATTAAAAATTCTGAGTTACTCAAGTTTATTGATATGGAGTGTTATTGTTGGTCGGTTGTACCAGCTGATTTAACTCCCATGATTAACGCAGGGATGGTATTTTCCGATCGACATTACGGCGGAATCAACTATCCTAAAGGGGGAGTGGGTAAAATAGGGGAAACTTTAGCAGAAGGTTTAGAGAAAATAGGCGGTGAAATTAGGTATCAGGCAAAGGTGAAAGAAATTATTGTCGAAGGTAATCAAGCTAAAGGAGTGAGATTAGTTGATGGGGAAGAATATTTTGCCCGAAGAATCGTCTCTAATGCTACCCGTTGGGATACCTTTGATAAGTTGATAGACAAGAGTAAGAAGCCGAAAAAAGAGATAAAATGGCAAAAAAATTATCGTCAATCCCCTAGTTTCCTCAGTCTTCATTTAGGAGTAGAAGCCAAAGTTTTCGCTCATAATCCTGAATGTCATCATATCATTCTCGAAAATTGGCACAATTTGGAAGCGGAACAAGGTACAATTTTTGTTTCTATACCTACTTTACTCGATCCTAGTCTCGCCCCTGAAGGTTATCATATCATTCATGCTTTTACCCCAAGTTCGATCGAATATTGGGAAGGGTTATCAGGAAAACAATACGAATATAAAAAAGAAGAATCCGCAGGGCGATTGATAGAGCGCTTAGAAACCATCTTCCCCGGCTTAGACGCAGGTTTAGACTATATGGAAATTGGCACACCTCGCACCCATAGAAAATTTTTGGGGAGAATTAACGGTAGTTATGGCCCTATTCCAGCAAAACGTTTAAACGGTTTATTGTCAATGCCCTTTAATCGTACAGGAATTAAAAATCTTTACTGTGTGGGAGATAGCACATTTCCGGGGCAGGGTTTAAATGCAGTGGCATTTTCTGGATTTAGTTGCGCCCATCGTATCGCCGTTGACTTAGGCTATTAAAATAATTAGTAAACAAGTTTTGTTGGTTGGGTTTTACGGATTCAAACCCACAGAATTTGTAAATATTCATCTGAACTTGATATAGTATAGTAAAGATGATTTTTCTCACGAGTAATTATCTTTTTGATCTTTAAATATTGTTTAGTAATAAATTAATCATCCGATATGTTCGGAAATCTTGAATTAACACAATTTTCTATTGTCATTATAGCTAGGAATAATAATCCTAGTATTCTTAATCCAGACTTTTTAAAAATCAATCAAATTGTTCCCCAAGATTGGGAAATTAGTTCACCTATTTTTACAACGGAAGAAATATCTCAAGTAACTTATAAAAATAAAATTAATATTCAAGTACAAACAGATCGATTAATATTCAATGAGGCAATAAATAATAATAATTATCAAGGTTTAAGTGCTAATATAGCGATTAAATATTTAGAGGTTTTACCCCATGTTAATTACTATGCTTTAGGAATTAATTTAATATCCCATATTATTGCTGATAATTCAGAAGAAATTGATCACTATTTTGGAGAATATATTTTACGTTCAGGAGATTGGAAAAAATTTAAGAACATATATCCAAATCCGTCTTTTTCTTTCAATTATCCTTTTGAAGATCATACAATTAACATCTCAATTAATCCTGCTAAAATTAAATCTGAAACAACTGATGAATATAAGTCAGTAATTTTATTTTCAGGAAATATTCACCGAGATTTTTCTGAATTAGGAAATTTAGAGAAACAAAGAACAGAAATAAAGCAGTTTTTAAATTTTTGGGAAAAAGATTTAGAAAATTATCAAAATCTTATTAATAATTGCTTATTAAATCGAGGAGAGTAATATTATTATGACTCAAATAATAAGTCCTATTTATGAGACTGATTCTTATATTTCCAATTCTATCTTGTGTGACATCAATAAAAAGGAAAATCAAAAAAGTATAATATATACCGAAAAAATAATTGCAAAGAAAAATCAAATAAATAAAAATTATTACCCAGTAAAATATGTACAAGAAAAATCATCTATTTCAGCTACTAATTTAAAGAGATCGATTCCTTCCGTTGAATACGTTAAATATTCTCCCGCAGTTATTCCTCAAAAAACGTCTATTTTTAACCTAGAAAATATAGAAAATAATTTAGATTTTCAAATGACTGTTAAAAGTCTTTTAGATTTGCAAGAAATAAATCCTGATTTAGAGGAAGAAGATGAAGATGAAATTTATTATCCTTCTGATTATGCTTTTTCTGGTTGTATTGAATTATTAATTAAACTTTATCATATACTAGGTGATACTTTTCCTTATGGTTTTGCTTCGGTAGAAAGTAGAGGTGGAGTTGATTTAATTTGGAAAAACAAGGTTTTAGATAAGCAAGTTTGGTTTGAGTTTCCTGTGGATGACAGTTTTCAAAGTTCTGTTTATTACCGACAAGGAGATACAAGTCACTTAATTCAACAACCTGAAATAAAATTAATTGCAAAACTTCTTCAATGGCTTTTTAGTGAGGACTCTTTTTATATTTTATAAAAGATTGTGAATAGACTAACCGATGATACACTTTTATATAGAGCGATTACGAAAAAACAATGGCTCGATCGTGACAGAGAAATTAATGAAAAGGCTTTTACTTTACGTTTTCTAAAAACCAAACAACGTTGGGAGAAAGGATTATCCTGTGACTTGATAGAGAAAAAATCTTATCAATATATTAATGAATGTTTTGGAATTATTAAATTATCGGTAAAAGATATTAGAGACTTAGGTTTAGAGGTGGATAATGATCATGATACCCATGTTAATATTATTAATCTTCCAGATCCAGATTTACAAAAACAAGAATCAAAAGATATAGCTATTAAGTTAGCAAAAAAGGCTATTTTATCTAAAGACTGGTTCGATAATCCCTACAGAAAAAAGTAATCAAATAGAGAGACAAAAAGATGAGAATTTTAGTATAAAACAAGGCAATTCAGAACTTTAATTTTCATTACAGCATAAGTACTATTTTTTATTTGTTTGTTCGTAGGTTTTAACCTTTACTACCTGAAATATGGTCGATGTCTAATATACAATTAATAAACTCTATTTTTCGTACCATTGTTGTTGCCATTGTTTCATTTGATCAATTTCTGCTTGTTGAGAAGCTAAAATATCTTGAGCAATCTGTTGTAACTCTGGGCGTTGAGTTTTCTCGGCTAAATCCTTCGCCATAATCACCGCCGCTTCATGGTGAGGAATCATTGCTTCTAAGAAACGCAAATCATACTCAGCATCTGCACTACCTAAATCTACATTCATCTTCATTGCTTCAATTTGCTCTGTTGACATTGCCATCATGTGATTCATTTCACCATGCCAAGCCATGGGAGTTGTCATAGCGTTAGGATACCACTGTTTACGCCATTGTTTCATTTGCTCAATTTCTTTTTCTTGGGCATCGATAATGTTTTTAGCTAATGTTTGTAATTCTGGGCGCTGGGTTTTTTCTGCTAAATCCTGTGCCATAATCACAGCACCTTCGTGATGAGGTATCATCGCATCAATAAAACGAAGATCATAATTCGCATCTGCTGGACCTAAATCCATGCTATGATTCATGTCGTTATGATTAACCATAGTTTGAGATGCTGGTTTTTCTGAGATTTTATTAACTATTATCACAGTTGTAAATAAAACTAAAACACCTAAAGTTACATATATTTTTTTTGGTGAGTAATTAATATTCATATTATTTATGGTTAGATAAAAATAAGTTGTTTTAAGTTGAATAAATTAGAAAAAAGATTTTCGGGAAAGATAGGGAGAAAATAAAAATAATCACAAATTCTATTTTCTATCTATGAACCAATATAACAAACATCATAAAGTTCATCATAAAACGAGGTAATTTTCAATTTTCATGAGACATCTGAGAAAATTTGTTAAAAGAAAGGTTAAAACCCTTATTACAAACTAATAAAAAATCTTTTCTTCCAGAAGTCTATTTGTACTATTTTTTATTAATCAATTAAATATCATGGATTTATTAGAATATCAGGCAAAACAGCTATTTCAAGAGGTAGGGATTCCAGTATTACCATCTCAGTCGATTTCCCATGCTAAGGATTTAAAAAATCTGTTAATACCTTATCCGATAGTTTTAAAATCTCAAGTTTTAGCTAGTGGAAGGGCAAAATTTGGCGGTGTGAAGTTTGTTGAAAATACCATTGATGCCATTGCCGCTTCTCAATATATTTTTAATTTACAGATTGAAGGAGAATATCCTGAAGTTATTTTAGCGGAGGCTCGTTATGATGCTGAAAATGAGCTATTTTTAGCGGTTATGCTCGATTATACTCTGAAAAAGCCCATTTTGTTAGGTTCGATGTATGGTGGCATTCACATTGACGTTTTATTAGAAAATCTCCAAACCTGTGTCATTGATGGTGATTTTTCGCCTTTTTATGCCCGTCGTTTGGTGAAACAAATGGGATTAACTGGTAATTCGATCGCATCTGTGAGTAAAATTGTTGAAAAAATGTATCGTCTTTTTCTCGACTATGATTTAGAAGCCATTGAGATTAATCCTTTGGGGGTAAACAATAACGGGGAAGTTATGGCATTAGACGGCAAAATTAGAATTAATGATTATGCCTTGAATCGTCACCCTAAATTATTAGCATCTTTAAGTAAGGAAAATATTAGTCATTCTTCCCCTAGTTATAATGTATTAAAGTTAGATGAAACTAGCAATTTAGCGGTTATTTCCGATAGTGTGGACTTAGGTATTTTTACGGTTAATAGTTTACTTAATCAAGGACAAAAAACCCATAATTATTATTATATATTTTCAGGAAATAACAAAGATAAACAAGAAAATCTTAACAGTATTTTTGTAGATATATTCAACAATGAGCAAATAAAAGTTGTGTTAATTAATCTTGTCAATCAAGAAAATTTTTCAGATTTTTTTATTCAAAAAATTGGGGAATTTTATCAAAAAGATATTATTACAAAATTGCCCCGTAGTGAAGATAGAGTCGATCGACCTACGGGGTTGCGATTGTTTGAAAATACACCACAAGTTAAACGAAAACCCTCCCTTTCGGTGAGAAAAATTGATTGGGTTTTAAGAACTATATCATCCTATAATTCCATCGAACCTTCACAATTAAATGGATTACCCCGTCCAATTATAACGGATTTTGAAAGCTCGATCGCTAAAAGCGGCGCAAGCGCGATCGAGCAGACAATCAAATATTGTCAATCATATTTAGACATTGCCCCATAGTCTTTTGAGGGAGGTAGGAGTTAGGAGACAGGAGATAGTAGTAAGAATTATTTTAGTTACAAATGTGCAAACCCTGATTACCCATTAGACTTCTCCATTAATTCTGATTTAGAGGGCTGAAGCCCTTACTACAAACCAATAAAAAATCTTTTCTGGAGATGTCTAATAGACAAAGAGGATTATGTTAAAAAGTGATTTATTAATTTATCGTTATAGTGGACAAGGTATCATTCCCAAAAAATTACCCCTACAACCAGAATTTCTGGATATGGCACTAGAACTAATATACTGCTATCAAGATTATGTCGGGAAAACCCAAGGAGAATTAGAAGAAAAATTGCAAGAATTGGAGGGAGATAGTCCAGAATATAAGATAAAACGAGGCTTATCCCATTTATTGAAAAATAGTTTTGCTCAGTTTGAAATTATTAGCCCTCTTAATCCCACTATCTTACGGGAAAAAGTCTTTACCCTCGCAACAGAAAATACCCCTTTGCCCGATTATCGAGGAGAAACTTTAGACTCGATCGCATCCCAATTAACGATAGAATTAAAAAAAGAAGTCTTACCCTCAGAAGTAGAACAAGGATTATACGCAGACTTACAAGAAAATCGTATCCTCACCCAATTTGAAGCTCCAACTCCTGAAGCTCTCATTCACCGTTATAATGTTTCTCAAGTACAAGGCATTCTATACCGTGCGACAAATATTGTCATCAACGCCTATCGTAATGACCCCGGACAATATAAACTATTATTTAGGTACTTAAAATTATTTCAGTTGATGTCCTATATTGAGGGAGATGCTGACACTGGTTTTACGATTACGATCGATGGACCGACGAGTTTATTTAAGAGTAGTACTCGTTATGGTTTAGCCTTAGCCAAAATGATACCAGCTTTACTTCACGTTAGCAAGTGGAATTTAGAAGCAAAATTGCGCATGAAAGATAGTTTTGGCAGTGGCGAAAAAACTCTTTATTTTCAGCTAAATCATCAATGCGGTTTAGTCAGTCATTATGCCAACAATCAAAGTTATGACAGCCTTTTAGAAGAATCCTTTGCTAATAATTGGGATAAATTAAACACCGAATGGCGCTTAGAAAGAGAAGTCGATTTAATTCCCCTACCCGGTAGCGTAATGATACCAGATTTTCGCTTAGTGCATCCTGACGGGCGAAATTTTCTCTTAGAAATTGTGGGGTTTTGGCATCCTAATTATTTACAAAAAAAGTTTTATCAAGTCAGTCGTGCAGAAATTGATAACTTAATTTTAGCCGTGTGTGAGCGTTTAAATTTAGTTAAAGCAGGAGTCAATTTTCAAGATTTACCCCATCGTTTAATCTGGTTTAAAAACCGTTTATCTCCTAAAGATATTCTTAAATTAATTGAGAATGAAGAATCATAAATTCAGTAACCACTGCTCTAGGGGTGTAAACCTTACATTTCTAGGGGTGTAAACCTTACATTTCTAGGGGTGTAAACCTTACATTTCTAGGGGTGTAAACCTTACATTTCTAGGGGTGTAAACCTTACATTTCTAGGGGTGTAAACCTTACATTTCTAGGGGTGTAAACCTTACATTTCTAGGGGTGTAAACCTTACACCCCTACTCCGAACTTAATCGAAGCATGATCAAAACTTACAGACCATCTCTGATATGATTAAGCTAAGACGCATTTAAGTTACATATAATTTTATGATTAATAAATTAATCAATCTTCCCCCTCCTCCCCCTCCTCCCCCTCTTCCCCCTCTCTGTCTAATTAGTCTCCTAGTCTTCCCTCATCAAAAAACAATGAAGCAAACCCCTAAATATAAAAACTGATTCCCACAATAACAAAACTAGGTATCATGATTAGAACAATATAAAAAAAGTTTAAATATCGAGAATTAAATGCCTACAACTATAACCTTTGAGCAAGTTAATCAGATTGTTCATAATTTACATCATGATCCTTTTGAAATACTAGGTTGTCATCTCCTGTCAGAAAAAGAGAATAAAAAACAATGGGTAATTCGAGCATATCTTCCTAAAGCTACCAGTGCTTCTGTAGTTATTCCAGACAGTCGTCAAGAGTACGAAATGCGATCGAACCATCATCCCAACTTTTTTGAGTGTGAAATCGAAGCAAAAGAATTAAATAGCTATCAACTACGGATAAAAGAAGGAGATCACGAAAAAGTAATTTATGATCCTTATCAGTTTAAAGAAGTACAACTAACAGATTTTGACATCCATTTATTTGGCGAAGGTAATCATCATCGTATTTATGAGAAGTTGGGTGCTCACGTTATTGAACAAAATGGCGTTAAGGGAGTGTATTTTGCGGTATGGGCGCCCAATGCTCGGAATGTCTCGGTATTAGGGGATTTTAACTCTTGGGATGGACGAGAGCATCAAATGCGTAAACGTCAGAACATGATTTGGGAAATCTTTATTCCCGCTCTCGACTACGGTACTCATTATAAATATGAAATTAAAAACTGGGAAGGGCATATTTACGAAAAATCAGACCCTTTTGGATTTTATCAAGAAGTGCGCCCCAAAACCGCCTCGATCGTAGCTGATTTGGACTCTTATCAATGGCATGACGAAGAATGGCTCGAAAAACGCCGTAATACTGATCCTCTCACTCAGCCCGTTTCTGTGTATGAAATGCACTTAGGCTCATGGTTGCATACTTCGATCGAACAACCCTTAAAACAATATGGAAAAACCGCCGAAATCGTTCCCGTATCTGAATTAAAATCCACCGCCCGATTTTTAAATTACTACGAATTTGCTGAAAAATTAATCCCCTATATTAAGGAGTTGGGTTATACTCATATTGAATTATTACCCGTTGCCGAACATCCCTTCGATGGTTCATGGGGTTATCAAGTTACAGGATACTATGCCGCTACTTCCCGTTATGGTAGCCCTGAAGACTTAATGTACTTTATCGATAAATGTCACCAAGAAGGTATTGGAGTTATCGTGGATTGGGTACCCGGACATTTCCCGAAAGATGGTCATGGTTTAGCCTTCTTTGATGGTACACACTTATATGAACATGGTGATCCTCGTAAGGGAGAACATAAAGGATGGGGTACATTAGTATTTGATTATGGACGTAACGAAGTTCGTAATTTTTTAGTTGCTAATGCTCTATTTTGGTTTGATAAATATCACATTGACGGAATTAGAGTTGATGCAGTAGCTTCCATGCTTTATCTGGATTACGATCGAGAAGATGGAGAATGGGTAACGAATCAATACGGCGGTAGAGAAAACATCGAAGCGGTAGAATTTTTGCGCCAAGTAAATGGTACTATCTTTAATTACTTCCCCGGTATCCTTTCCATCGCCGAAGAATCCACCTCATGGGCAATGGTATCTCGTCCCCCTTATATGGGAGGTTTAGGCTTCAACATGAAATGGAACATGGGTTGGATGCACGATATGCTAGATTATTTCAGCATGGATCCTTGGTTTCGTCAATTTCACCAAAACAGCATTACCTTCAGTATGTGGTATCATCATAGCGAAAACTATATGTTAGCCCTTTCCCACGATGAAATTGTTCACGGTAAGAGTAACATGATCGGCAAAATGCCGGGGGATGAATGGCAAAAATTCGCTAATCTACGGAGTGTGTTCGGTTATATGTTCGCCCACCCGGGCAAAAAAACCATGTTTATGAGCATGGAATTTGGACAATGGAGTGAGTGGAATGTGTGGACAGATTTAGAATGGCACTTACTAGAATACGAAAAACATCAACAACTCAAAAAATTCTTTGCTGACATTAACACCCTCTATAAAAACGAACCTGCGTTGTATGAGTTAGATTTTGAGGAAGAAGGTTTCCAGTGGATTGATTGTAGTGATAATCGTCATAGTGTGGTTGCCTTTTTGCGTCGTGCCAAAAATGGTGAATTTATCGTTATCGTTTGTAACTTTACTCCCCAACCCCATAGCCATTATCGTATCGGCGTACCTCAAGAGGGTTTTTACACAGAAATCTTTAACAGCGATTCCCGTGACTATGGCGGTAGCAACATGGGTAATTTAGGCGGTAAATGGACAGAAAAATGGTACTTCCATAACTATCCTGATTCCCTTGATTTGTGTTTACCTCCCCTTGGTGTGTTAATGCTTAAACTCGATTCAAAAATCACTAATTCGATCGAATCTGACAGCTAAAGATAAAATAGTGAAATCTCAGTATAATAATTTTAGGGAAGAACAAATGAACCTTAAAATTATTGTTATCGATCGAACAGCATGAAATCTAATCAACCACAACCACTAGGATCAGTGATTCAAGGCTCTTTAAGCGAAGGTTTAGAGGTAAGATTACACTCGGATATATCAGTAGAAGATATGAGGGTAGGAAAATTTTTAGTAGTACAAGGAACTCGATCGAGATTTTTCTGTCTGTTAACGGATGTGTCGTTAGGTACTTCTAACCCTCGTATCTTTACCCATCCTCCCGATCCTAGTGATAGTTTCTGGTTAGACATCTTAGCAGGTAGTGACACCTACGGCACGATCGAAATTGCCCCCATGTTAATGTTAACCTTGACAAATGATGAAAAATATGTTAATGATTTTGATAATATTCCCTCTTTAAATGGCATAGAAACAGAATTACAACTATTACCCGTAAAAACCATTCCTAGTCATTTTAGTCAGGTTTACGAGTCCACAGAAAAAGATTTTCGATCGGTGTTTGGGTGGGAAAATGATCCTCATAAGTGTAATTTTGCCATTGGGCAACCCTTAGATATGGAAGTGCCTGTGTGTATGGATTTAGGGCGTTTTGTGGAACGAAGTAACGGTATTTTCGGCAAATCTGGTACTGGAAAATCATTTTTAACACGGTTGTTAATTTCAGGCATTATTCACAAAGAAGCCGCCGTTAATCTCATGTTTGATATGCACTCCGAATATGGTTGGGCTGCCGTGAGTGAAGGGAAACAATTTAGTATGGTAAAGGGTTTAAAACAGCTTTTTCATCATCGAGTGGAAATTTATACCCTTGATGCCGAATCCACTAATCGCCGAGGTGTACCCCATGCCCACGAATTGTATTTAAGTTATGATCAAATCGAAATTGAAGATTTAAGATTGATTGCCAGAGAATTAAACCTCTCGGAAGCGAGTTTAGATAATGCTAATGTTTTGGCTTCGGAATACGGCAGAGATTGGATTTATCAACTCTTAAACATGACAAATGAGGAAATTCAGGTATTTTGTAACGAAAAACAAGGACATCAAGGCTCAATTATGGCACTACAAAGAAAATTGAAACGTCTTGAGAGTCTTAAATATATGCGATCGGCTTGTCCTCATAATTATATCAAGGAAATCCTCGATCTTTTAGACGGGGGAAAACACGTTGTCATTGAATTTGGCTCTCAAGGCAATATGCTTTCTTATATGTTGGTTACAAATATGATTACTCGCCGTATCCATAACGCCTATGTGAAAAAAGCAGAGAAATTCTTACAAACTCAAAATATTCTCGATCGACCGAAACAATTAGTCATTACCATAGAAGAAGCTCATCGTTTTCTCGATTCTAAAATTGTCAATCAAACTATCTTCGGTACGATCGCACGGGAAATGCGCAAATATTTTGTAACTCTTTTGATTGTAGATCAAAGACCATCAGGCATTGATAACGAAGTAATGTCTCAAGTAGGCACAAGAATAACTTGCCTTCTCAACGATGAAAAAGACATAGACGCAATATTTACTGGCGTTTCTGGTGCTAGTGGATTACGATCGGTATTAGCCAAACTCGACTCCAAACAACAGGCTTTAGTATTAGGTCATGCTGTACCCATGCCTGTAGTTGTTCGTACTAGACCCTATGATAATGCTTTTTATACAGAAATCGGAGATACAGATTGGCAACAAAAAAGCGATGAAGAAGTTTTTCGAGTCGCCGAAAACAACCTTTCTGATTTATTTTAGTTACTTAGGGTTTGCTGAATAAATCAGAAAGCTATTAAAATCAAGACTTGGGGCATCGTTAAGTTAATAAAAAAGTGCGTAGTTTTAGGAATTTTTGCTCAAAAAGCAGGGTAGTATTATACCTGAGTGAACTATAAAATTATTGGTGAGAACTGACTTGGAAGACAGGCAGACAGGCAGACAGGGGGATTATATTTCTTGTGAATCAATAAAATTCTCTCAAAAATGTACAAATATTGAAAATTTTTCTTCCTGTCCACTTGTCCACTTGTCCTCCTGTCTAGTTTTCATCATTTTCTTTATGTCGAACTGAGGTTACTTATGGGCTTACTTTCGATTATAAACCACTTTTGTAATTCTTCTTCGTTTATTGTGCCACTGGCTAAGGCTTGAATTATGTTTACTACTTCTATTTCTGAGGCGATAAATTGATAACCATTGAGCATTAAAAAGGTTATTCCAGCAATAAAACCAGTTCTTTTATTAGCATCGATAAAGGGATGATTTTTGACTATGCTAAAGGTATAACGACAGGCTAAGGAGGGAATATCAATAACTTGATTGTAGTAATATTGATTTTGTGGACGGACTAAAGCTGATTCTAGCAAACCTTTATCCCTTAAACCATTTGCTCCTCCATATTCGCTGATTTGTTCTTGGTGGATGGCGATCGCCAAAGAAACTGACAACCAATGAATATTCATTTGGCTAACTCTCGTAAGGCATTGCGATATTGTTTCATTACTTTTCGTGCGGTGTCCATTTCTTTTTCAAATTCGGGATTATAGGGAGTAATTTCAAAGCCATTTGGGGTAGGAGTGAGATAGAGATTATCACCTTTTTCTATGTGCATTTTGGCTAATATTTCTTTGGGTAAAACAACCCCAGTGGAGTTACCGACGGTAGTTACTTTTAATTTAAACATTGTCTTATCAAAAATTTGTTATAACTAATATTATAATATTTGGCGAATAAATTATGCCACAAATAACGATCGAGAGTAGTCTCCTTAAGTTTTCAGCCGTTTAAAGTATAATCAACATTTATGGATTTTGAGGATTTTATCATGAACCGCCTATTTCAATGGGAGTAATGTTTTAATTCTCAATTCTCAATTTTCAATTCTCCATTAATTATGACTTATTCTTCTTTCATCAAATACATTTCCCTCGTTATTGCCAGTTTTAGTTTAATTAGTTGCAATTCTTCCCCGAATCCTGATGCTTCGAGTTCCATGGCAGAGAATGATAAACTATTAAAAATGATCTATTGGCAAGCACCCACTATTTTAAATCCTCACCTCTCCACAGGATTTAAAGACGCAGAAGCTAGTAGAATTACCCTTGAGCCTTTAGCAACCTTTAACCCCGACAGTGAATTAATACCAGTATTAGCCTCAGAAATTCCTACTGTAGAAAATGGCGGTATTGCTAAAGATGGAAAGTCGATCGAATGGAAGTTACGGCAGGATGTAAAATGGTCAGATGGACAACCCTTTACAGCTAAAGACGTGGTATTCACCTATGAATTTATCACCAATCCGAAAGTAGGCAGTGTCAATGCCAAAGAATATCTCAATGTGGAAAAAGTAGAAGCCTTAGACGACTATACCGTTAAAGTGACTTTCAAAGAAGTAAATCCTGCTTGGTTTTCCGTGTTTGTGGGCAGTGCGGGGATGATTTTACCCAGTCACCTTTATAGTGAGTATAACGGAGAAAATGCTCGATCAGCTCCATATAATCTTATCCCCATTGGCACAGGTGCTTATAGTGTGGTGCAATTTAAACCGGGAGATTCTGTCATCTATCAAAAAAATCCCCATTATCGTCAACCCGAAAAACTCAGTTTCGACAGTGTGGAAATTAAAGGAGGAGGAGATGCTACTTCCGCCGCTAGGGCAGTTTTACAAACCGCAGAAGCAGATTTTGCCTATAACATACAAGTAGAATCTAATATTTTGCAAGATTTAATTAAGGGAGGAAAGGGTAATATAGTTACTAATTTCGGTTCTAATAGTGAAAGGGTATTATTAAACTATACTGATCCTAATCGTGCCACATCGGAGGGAGAAAAATCAAGTTTACAGTTTCCTCATCCTTTTCTCAGTGATAGTAATGTGAGACAAGCCTTAGCTTTAGCCATCGATAAAAATACGATCGTAACCCAACTTTATGGTACAACAGGAAAACCCACCAATAACTTTTTACTTGCACCGCCTAACTACGTTTCTGATACTCCCTTCCCTGAATACAACATGGAAAAAGCCAAGGAATTATTAGATAATGCAGGATGGAAAGACAGTAACGGTGATGGCATTCGAGATAAAAACGGTGTGGAAATGAAGGTTGTTTTTCAAACTACCGTTAACCCTTTACGGCAAAAAACCCAAGAAATCATTAAACAGAGTTGGCAATCTTTAGGGGTTGCTGTAGAATTAAAGACGATCGATGCTAGTGTCTTCTTTTCTAGTGATCCTAGTAATACCGACACCGTAGAACGTTTTTCGGCGGACGTTCAAATGTTTACGACTGGTAACGGTAATCCCGATCCGACTCCCTACTTTCAAGTCTATACTTGTGATAATATACCCCAAAAGAGCAATAATTGGTCTGGAAATAACTACTCTCGTTATTGTAACCAAGAGTTCGATCGACTTTTAACGACTGTCACCACAGAATTAAACCCCGAAAAGAGGGCAACTATTTTTAAACAACTAAACGATTTACTGATTAAAGATACAGCAGTAGTTCCGATCGTACATAGAGGAGATACCGTAGCCGTTAGCAATAATTTACAGGGAGTAGAATTAACCCCTTGGGATTTAAAAACATGGAATATTGCTGACTGGAATAAATAATAACAGGAAAAATATCACCGATTGGCGGTTAGAAAAATTCAGAGAAGCCTATAACGTAAAACAGCCTTCTAGGCTGTCAGACAGGCAGGATGCCTGTTTCACCGAGGGGAAGGATATTGAAAAAATTGATATTCTTTAAATTTTTATCTTAAAACTTTGCATCATAGTTTTTATCGATTAGGGAGATAGGAGTCAGGAGACAGGAGAAATACTGATATTTTTATGTCCAACTCAAGTAATAATGAGGGGTTTTCTTCCCTTCAAGCCAGTCATTAACTTTAAGGCAAAAAGTTTTAAAGGAGGAATATGTCTCATCATTAGTAATCCGCAACGGCGAATAGCGATGATAGGAAAAAGATTACTAGAGAAAAATCTATCTAAAAAGTCGGTAAAGCCTAAAATAGCTAAATTTTCTTGTTTACGCCAATGATTATATTGGTTTAATACTTCTAAATCACCTATATCTTTGTTGTCTTTGACTGCCTGAGTTAAAACTTCCGCTAAGGCGACAGCATCTCTGATACCTAAGTTTAAACCTTGCCCACCGACAGGATGACAACAATGGGCGGCATCACCAATTAATGCTAATCTGGGTTTAACATAAGTTTCACTCTGCATTAATTGTACTGGAAATAGGTTTCGATCGCTCACTAATTCAAATGTACCAAAATGCCCTTCAGTATGATGTTGGAGACGGGAGATAAATTCAGAGACAGGTAAAGATTGTAACTCTTTAGCGATGGCATGAGGCGCACTCCAAACGATTTGACAACGATTGTCGGGGAGAGGAAGAATCCCCATAGGACCTGTTTCCCAAAAACGTTCAAAAGCCGTATCATTAGACTTGGCGGAGTGTTTGATGGTAAAAGCAACGCAGGATTGCCAATATTTCCAGCCACGAGTTTTAATATTTGCCTGTTGTCTAACGTAGGATTTTGCACCGTCAGCACCGATAATTAATTTAGTGTGAAGGTTAATGTCTTGATTTTGATGACGAATTTTGACAATATTCTGGGAGTCTTGTTTTTCGATACCAATGACTTGAGTTTCTTCATAGTAGGTAATATCCGAAGATTGTAAACTGGCATTTTGTAACGCTGACAAGATGTAAGAATGTTCCCCCACATAACCTAAATAATCGGTTTGCAAATCTTCGGTTTTAAATTTCACTATCCAAGGGAAAAAAGCATCACTGAGACGAATATGCTTAAATTTGCCGATGTGAGGAAAAATATCATGCCAAACCCCAAGACTATGGAAAATTTTACCGCTTAAAATCGATAAGGCGTAGGCTTGTTTGCGATTTTTTGTCATTACTAGGGTTTGACTTTCGATTATGGCAATTTTCAACCCCGTATTTTTCAAGGCTATGGCTAAAGTTGTACCGACAATACCACCGCCAACAATGACTAAATCATATTTTTCGATAACTGATACATTCGTGATAGAGGATTTTTCTTCATTCATAAGTCACTGCAAATAATATAATTTCGATCGAGGTAAATTCGATCGGACACTTAATATATCTTAACATTTAATTCAGGAGTGTCTTATAGTATTTTGGAGTTGGGGAGTTGGGGAGTTGGGGTGTTGGGGTGTTAGAGAAAATTTGTTAATTGTTAATTATTAATTGTTATTTTCGTTCATTTTTACGAGTTTTTTTCAATTTTTTTAGCATTCTTTCCCCCTTACCACTAGAGATTTTAAATTTATATCCCCCTCGTTTAGCAATGCCAGAAATTTCTATAAATTTTTCCGACTCTAAACCCATTAAATGATGATTTATCCTATATAAACCACCATCCCTAAGAATACTAAATTTACATAAATCTCCGATCGATATATGAGGATATTCAGCTATAATTAAAAAAATTTCTTTACGATTGCCTGTTAGTATATGATTCATAGATAGTCACCTCTATTTTATCTAATTATTAATTAAATTAAACATAAGAATATATAGGAGAATAGGCTATCAATTTGATTGATTAAAATATTATAATTTTATGAAGAAGGAATATTTTTCAAGCCTAAATATCCCATTCTAACCTATAAAAAAATTAATGACTGACACCGAGATATAATTGGGCAACTTGAGGATTATTAAGTAAGTCTTCACCTCCCCCCTCAATGGCATCTCTACCGCTTTCCAAAACATAACCACGATGCGCCATCATTAAGGCTTTTTTAGCATTTTGTTCTACTAAAACAATAGCCTTTCCCGTAGCATTTATTGCTTTTATTTGTTCAAAAATATTATTAACCAAAATAGGCGAAAGTGCCGCTGATGGTTCATCCAATAATAACAAATCAGGGTCTAGCATTAAAGCCCTCCCCATGGCTAACATTTGTCTTTCACCTCCTGATAATGTACCAGCTTTTTGTTTTGCCCTTTCTTTCAATTTAGGAAACATAGTATATATTAGCTCTTTTTGTTTCTTGCTTGAGCCTGATAAAGTATAAGCACCCATTTCCAAATTTTCCTCAATGGTGAGACTAGGAAAAACATTGACAATTTGAGGCACATAACACATTCCCCGCCTAACAATCTCATTAGGCTTTAATCCGGCAATATTTTCTCCTTTAAAAATGATTTTGCCCTGATTTGGTGATAATAATCCAAAAATCGTCTTTGCTAGAGTGGACTTTCCTGCACCATTAGGACCTATTACCGTTACTAACTCATGTGCTTCAATTTTAAAATTTATACCTTGTAAAATGTTTAAGTCTTTTATATATCCAGCATAAACATTTTTTACTTCTAGCATAGGACTCATAATAATTGAGAATGGATAATTGAGAATGGATAATTGAGAATTGAGAATTGAGAATTGAGAATTGAGAATTGAGAATTGAGAATTGAGAATTGAGAATTGAGAATTGAGAATGGAAAATGGATAATGGGTAAGTTAAACAGGGGTTTTTTGCAATTCTGGTCGTTCTTCTGCTAAAATTGCATCTTCTACGGGGCAAACTTGAAGACAAATTCCACAGTCTATACAAGTATCAAAATCAATCCAATACCAATCCGTGCCTTTTATATTTTTACTTACTCCTTCGTGAATACACGCTACAGGACAAGCTGAAACACAATCGGCGATTCCTTCACAAACATCTGTTACAATAGTATGGGGCATTTTTTATCTCTCTTTGATATAATTACCCAAATAATTATATAGCAATCTGATTTGATTTGTGAGATATTGACGAGGTAGAAGACTCCGAAGATAGGCAGGAAGACTAGAAGACTAGAAAAAAATTGATGCGTTTTCCATTCTCCATTCTCCATTCTCCATTCTCCATTCTCCATTCTCCATTCTCCATTCTCCATTCTCCATTCTCCATTCTCCATTCTCCATTCTCCATTAATTAATGATGTCTTATTCTCATTATCCATTAGGAAAAGGTAATAATCAGCAATTGAGTTTATTTGAATCACAGGCAATTTATGAGGTGAAAAAGCCGAATTTAGTGTCTGATTTTGTTATGAGTTATGACTTCTTAAAAACATGGAAAAATAATCTTTATACTTATCAACAAAATCAACGAAATAATTTATCTCAACAAACTACTTTTTTTGAGGATAATATTAGTTTATTTGATGTGGATTTATTTGATCCTTTTTCTCTTGAAACTCATCCTGATCAATTTTATGATTTACCGAACTATAATCTTAGTAGCAGTTGTCTTTATTTTATCTTAGATACTGATGCTAATTTACTTTTATATGTAGGAGAAACTAAGTTATCTCCTCATCAAAGATGGGTTAATCATGATTGTAAAAGTTATATTCAAAATTATGTTGAATTGCATCGCAAATATAAGCTAAATTTGACTATTCGTAGTGCTTTTTTATGGGGAATTTCTACGGAGAGAAAGTTACGTCAATCCATAGAAAAACAATTAATTATTAAGTGGCGATCGCCTTTTAATAAAGAGTCTTGGCAATATTGGGGGCAACCTTTTAAATAGTTAATAATTAATTAATTTGTTTATTTTTTTGATTTTTTAAGTATTCAAATACTGATTTATCTCCTATGTCTGGGGTAATGTCTTGAATGGTTTTATTCATGATAAATACTAAAAATAATATTCCCCATGTAGCTAGTAAAAATTGTTCTAATTTTAAGGTGAAAATATCAAGCATATAACCTAGTAATAAACTGGGAATCATCAAGGTTAAAACTTTTGATTCTACACGGTTAAAACAGAAGGCTTCTTTAATAAATATTCCTGTTAAACTAGCAAAAATAAAGCCAATTCCTAATAAACTTAAGGGATTGTTATTGATAAAAGTTACTAAATTTCCTTGACTTTCGATCGAAAAGATGATAGTACTAATTGTACCGATTATCCAGAAAAGTTTGAGGGTATCATGTAAGGGTTTTAAATAAATATGAATTTTTTGTAAACTTACCCCTAATCCGATGATAAAAAAGGCAAATAAGAGAGTAATTATTTTTTCAGTAATGGGATTTAAACCTACCCAAAAAAAGACTAATATTCCCACAGCAAAACTGACGGCAGCGACTCCTAAACCAATACGATAGATTATGACTTCTTTTCGATCGTCTTGGGTTATGGTAAAATATCCGAATTGTCCTTGATAAACTTCAGATTCTGTCATCATAGTATTTAATTGATTCTTACTCTAATTTGATTAGTTCGATCGTCATATTGTTTATTTTATTTTACCATTACTGCTATTATTACTCAATAACCCTTATTTTAAAAGGTTTTTAATCTCGAACTCAGGTTTCTCCTATCTCCTGTCTCCTGACTCCTTTCTCCTATCCTCATCAAAAAACTTTTTCAGCAACCCCTAACTACTGACTAATTAACTATTTATAATTACCTATTTAAAATTAATTAATTATTTACTTTACTGAATGACCAAAAAGTGTAAAAATGGATTGAATATTGCAGTAAATTAGAGATTCGATCGAACTTAATATGACAACAGCCCCATTTTATCAAGGAATCCAGTATTTTAAAGAAGAATTACCCTATTTTAGTGATTATGGTCAAGAAAACGCTATTTTAGACAATGAAACAGCAATTTCCTCTCCTACAGACAAAAAAGCCGTTTATCAAACCCTTCTCGCTTCCGATGCTTTGCGTTACCTTACCCTTCATATTACCGCTAGTAAAGAATCAGGACATCCCGGGGGTTTCGCTAGTTGTGTCGAAGTAATCGCCTCCCTCGTCATGTTAGGGCATAAAAATTTAATAACCGAAGTGGGACATCATGCCCCCGGATTCTATAGTACCGTATTCCTCGATCGATCCCTCGAAAAAATGGGTATCCATACAGTACAAGATATGAGCGATCGTTTTCGGGAAATGCACGGGCTTTTAGGGCATTTATCGGGACAAATCCCCGGATTACTCAATCCAGCCGGTCCTCTTGGGCAAGGACAACATTTTGCTATGGCAGGGGCGAAATTACACCCAAATACGCTGTTTCCCGTTACTATTGGAGACGGAGGATTAGGTGAACCTTATATTATGAGTAGCTTTGGACACTTCAATACTGCTTATCCCCAAGTTACCAACTTTTTACCTATCCTAGTGTGGAATGGTTACTCCCAAGAGCATCATAGTATGGTATCCACCAAGACGAATGAAGAAATGATAGCTTACTGGGAGGGTAACGGCTTTAAGGAAGTAATCCTCGTCAACGCCAAAGACTTCGATGACGCTAATCAAGAAGGCGAATATGTGGATAGCACCAAATTTTCCTTTGAAAAACGCTTAGAATTTACTCAAGCGGTTTTAGAAGCTACCGACAAAGCTAGTAAATCCGCCTTGGGTGGTACTTTAACGGTTTTAATCATTAAACAACTAAAAGGGGCAGGTGTCCACAAACGAGGTTCACAATCCCATAACTTATACCCCGGTGACACTTTAGAAAAAGATTATATCATCTCAGCCCTCCAAGAAAGAGCCTTAACTAAAGAAGCATGGGAATTAGTGCGTAGTAATTTTGTTCGGGCTAATGGCGGTTCAAATGCAGACAAAGCCGTTACCGAATCAGTGTTACCCCTTCCCGACTTAGGCAAATTACCCTTAACCGAGTATGCTGTGGGAGGAGATAAAAAAGTCGCTACTACCGCTATGGGTGAAATTGTAGTTCATGTCGGCAAAAATGATCCCAATTTCATCGTCACTAACGCTGATGGTAACGCCGCATCTGGAATTAATAACATCAACATTGGCTTAAATATCGTACATCCCACCGTAGATGCTACCTATTTTCAGCAACCCCAAGGGCAAGTTTATGAGCCTTTAAGTGAGGATGCTTGTGCAGGTTTAGCCGTTGCCTTATCGCTTTTTGGAGCAAGAACCTTGTGGTGTTCTTACGAATCATTTGCAATAAATGGGCTACCAATTTGGCAAACCGTCACCCAAGCCATGGCGGAATTGAGACGGGAAACCCCTTCTACTATTACTTTATTCACCGCAGGGGCATTAGAGCAAGGACGCAACGGTTGGACTCATCAACGCCCCGAAATCGAGAACTATTTTGCCGCTATGATGCGTAATGGTAACGTTTTCCCCCTCTTTCCTTGCGATGCTAACAGTATTCAAGTTTGTTATGAATGGGCATTATCCACTAGCAATAAGGGAATTACCATTACTGCAAGTAAATCTCCATTACCAATTTTAACCACTTTTGAGCAAACCAGAGAAGCCTTAGACAAAGGCGGAGTTATCCTCCACGACTCCGAAGGAAGCAAAAAAATTGTTTTCCCTGTCATCGGTGACATGACTTTAATTCCTGTCTATGAAGCCACGAAAACCTTAGAAGCAGAAGGCTATGGAGTGCGTATCGTTTCCGTTATCAATCCTCGCCGTTTATATCGCCCCACGGATGTGGCTTGGGATAGTTGCACTGTCAAAGATGATAATTTCCTTGATGATGCAGGATTTGAGCGGTTATTCGGTGGAGATGTGGTGATCGGTGTGACTGGTGGTACAAGTGCCATGTTAGAGCCTATTATGTTGCGTAGTAATGCGAAACGAGATACTTTTGCCTGGAAACGGGGAGAAACCACCGCCAGTGCAGGGCAATTAATGGCATTTAATGGTTTAACGGCTGAGGCTTTAGTTGCCAGAGCAAAACAATTATAACTTGCAACCCCTAATTATTAGCTCATCTTCCTCTCCATCTGTTTCCCCTGTCTCCCTTTCCACCTTTTTCCTTAATCATTCACTTATGTAGTAAATATAAGTCAGGGTATCATAATTTTTGTTCGATCGTATCAAATAAAGGTTAAAATTCATTGTGGGAATTTATTTACATAACCCACATTAACCATTAAATAGTCCGTTTTTATGAAAATTAGTCGATTTATTACTGTTAGTTGCTTATCTTTAGTTTTAGGAGGATTAGCTTATCAGTCTTCTAGTTATGCTGAAAAATCAGAAAATCCTCTGTTGATTTCCCAAAATACGACTCAAGATAAATCTGTAACCATCGAAGCCAAAGGAAAAGAACTTCTTAATTTATTCTTTGCACAAAAATTCCAACCCGTATTAAACACAGTTTCACCTCAACTCCGTGAAGAAATTTCTTTAGAACTTTTACAAAGATTTTGGAATAATACCAATAAACAAAATGGTGCATTTAAAACCATAAAAGAATCTAAAGTAATCATCACTCCGGCTAGTGATTTAGCTATTTTTACCCTTGAGTTTGAGAAAGTAACCGAAGACTGGATAGTTATTTTCAGTGATGCTGAAGAAATTATTGGTATAGATATTCCCACTGCTGACAGTATAGACGATATTGCCAAAAATTTTATTAATGACCTCAATAATGGTGATTTTGCCAATGCAAGACTTCATTTACATCCTTTTCTTAAAGAACAAATTTTTGGTGAACAATTAGAGAGTCGATGGAATAGTTTTAAAACTCCTCTAGGTGATTTTAAAGAAATTAAATCAACTACTGTCAGAAGAGGCACTAGAGGCGATGATACTGATGTGGTATTTATGAACTTAGAATTTGCTCAAGGAGAAGAACAAATCTTGATTATTTTTAACGATTCTAAGAGTATCATAGGGGTAGATTTTATTCAATAATGAATAACGTTAAATATATATAGGTTGGTGAAATGTTAGAACAAGAACCCATGTTAATTGAAGAAATTACAGCTAGGGAAATTTTAGATTCCCGTGGAAAACCTACTGTGGAGGCGGAAGTTCGTCTTTCCAGTGGTTCAGTCGGTTTAGCTCAAGTGCCTAGTGGTGCTTCCACAGGTAGTTTTGAAGCCCATGAATTACGAGATGAAGACCCGAAACGATACGGCGGTAAAGGTGTATTAAAAGCCGTTGACAATATCATCGATAAAATTGAACCTGCCTTACTTGATCTCGATGCCTTTGATCAAGTCGGAGTGGATACCGCTATGATTAACCTTGATGGTTCATCCAATAAGAAAAATTTGGGAGCAAATGCCATTTTAGCGGTATCTTTAGCTAATGCCAAAGCCGTTGCAGGAGAGTTAGGAATACCCCTTTATCGCTATTTAGGTGGTCCTTTGGCGAATGTGTTACCCGTGCCGATGATGAATGTTCTTAATGGTGGTTCTCATGCGGATAATAACGTGGATTTTCAGGAATTTATGATTATGCCCGTAGGTGCAGAAACTTTTTCTGAGGCTTTGCGTTGGGGTGCAGAAATTTTTGCTTGTTTGAGTAAGGTTTTAAAGGAGAAAAACTTGCTTTCTGGGGTAGGGGATGAAGGGGGATACGCACCCAATTTAGGTTCAAATCAAGAGGCTTTAGACTTGCTTATTCAGGCGATCGAATCTGCTGGTTATAAACCGGGTACAGAAGTTGCTTTAGCTATGGATGTAGCCGCTAGTGAGTTTTGCAAAAACGGACAATACACCTATGATGGTTCGGCTCATTCTCCTGTAGAATTTATCAATTACCTCGATGAATTAGTGGCTAAATATCCGATTATTTCGATCGAAGACGCTTTACACGAAGACGATTGGGATAGTTGGAAGTTACTCACCGATAAACTAGGCTCAAAAATTCAGTTAGTCGGTGATGATTTATTCGTTACTAATATGACTCGTTTGCAAAAGGGTATTGATTTAGGCATTGCTAATGCTATTTTAATCAAACTCAATCAAATTGGTACTTTAACGGAAACCATGCAAACTATTGAATTGGCTACCCGTAAAGGTTATCGCTCCGTTATCAGTCATCGATCGGGCGAAACTGAAGATACTACGATCGCCGATTTAGCCGTAGCTACTAGGGCGGGGCAAATTAAAACAGGTTCACTCTGTCGTAGTGAAAGAGTAGCAAAATATAATCGCTTACTACGCATCGAACACGAATTGGGTGATCGTGCTATCTATGCACCACAAATCGGTTTAGGACCACTTTTAAAATAATGAGTAATGAGTAATGAGTAATGAGTGATGAGTGATGAGTAATGAGTAATGAGTAATAGACTTCTCTATAAAAGATTTTTGATTGCCTCGTAGTAAGGGCTTCAGCCCTCGTTTTAGCAATTAATGGAGGTGTCTAATCAATAATATTCTTTTCTCGAATTATATGACCTTCTCTTGATAATCTTGATAGAGTTAATTTAATCCCACCATAAACTTACTTTTTTTTCTCTTTTAAGGGCATTTATCAAAATTTTTAGCCCGAAATCAGGGTTATCTAAATCAACTCCTACAAGTAACGCTTTTGTATATTCATCAATCTCTTGACCTGATTCCGACATCATCGCTAACATATCATCCATACAACCAAATCCTTGATCAATAATATCAGGACAAAACTCATAAATTTCGATCGCCATTTCTTGGAGATTATCGGGTAATACTTGAAAGGATACTGTTACTTGGTCATAACTAACATCACTAATAGTAATCCCAAATCGGTGATGCCAGTCTTCAAGTTTTTTAATAATATCTTCAGTGGTTACATCATAGTTAATGCCATTAGTTTGATATTGTTTAATCAGTTCTAAACCAATCATTTTTTTGATCTAAGAAAAAATCGTAATAAAATTGTTATAAATTATATATTAAAAAAGTAAAAAATAAAAGATTAATTTTCAATTTTCAATTTTCAATTCTTCATTATTCCTTGTTGTTGTAAATTGCTTATATCCTTGTTTCCCGTGCAAAATAACACGGTTTTGATTTCGGCGTTAAGTAACTCAACTAATTGCTCTAAGGCTTCAATAGATTCGATCGAACTCTTTAAAAAAGGATAAGCTAAACCCACCATATCAGCACCTAAAGCCAACAATTTTGCCACTTCCAAGCCGTTACGAATACCCCCAGAAGCGATTAAAGGAATATCAGGGTATTTTTGGGCGATGTCTGCTACACAGTCGGCGGTAGAAATACCCCAATTAGCGAAGGTTTTGCCCAATTCTCGTTTTAAATAATTATCGCTTCTTTCGCTTTCTACCATTGCCCAGGATGTACCTCCAGCCCCAGCCACGTCAATGGCTTTGACTCCCACATTGATTAATTTTTCTGCCATTGTTGCATTGATACCGTTACCAACTTCCTTGACAATCACAGGTATCGAGATTTTTTCACATAAAACCCCGATTTTCTCCAATAAACCTTGAAAATTGGTATCTCCTTCGGGTTGGATACATTCTTGTAAGGGGTTAAGATGAAGAATCAAGGCATCCGCTTCTAAAATTTCGACTAATTTCAAGCATTCTGCCCATGTATAGCCATAATTTAACTGTACTGCTCCAATATTGGCTAATAATAATATATCAGGACAGCTCGATCGAACTTGAAAAGTTTTGGCTACCTCTGGTTTTTCAATGATAACACGACCTGAACCAATACCCATCGCAAGACCATATTTTTGCGCAATAATTGCTAATCTTTGATTGATTAATTGAGCATTTTCTGTGCCTCCTGTCATGGAAGAAATTAAGATGGGAGTTGCTAATGTTTTCCCTAAAAAATTAGTAGAAATATCAATATCTGCATAATTTAATTCTGGTAAACAACAATGAGTAAAATTATATTTTTCTAACCCATTTTTTACTTGATTAAACTGTACTTTTTCATCTAAACAAATACGAATATGATCATCTTTTCTTGTTTGAGTATTAGTTAAATTATCTTGATGTTCCATAATTATTATTCTTTTCTATTATTACGATCGTACTAATTATAAAGCGTTTTTGGTTTTGGTTGAGTTAAAGAAGTATTAAAAATTTATCCCTCAGATTGTGTAAAAGCAATTCTTCATTGTTCTTTGGCGATAATTTCCTGTAAAATGGGGGAAAGATCCTTATTTAATTCCCCCTTTAAAATTAATTCTGCATAAGTATCCGCCTCAATATTAAGCAAATTTTCCTTTAATTTTTTCATAGAAATAGTTTTAAATTCGGGATTTTTTTGCTGTAAATCTACTATTTTTTCCTTGATATTCTCTAGTTGCCCTTCAATCAACTTTTCTTCATAACCATAAAATTCAGGATCAATTTCAGGAGTTTGATCAAGGGGAATAGATTTTAAATAATCCAAGACTTTATTTAAGGCAAATCTTCGGGCTAATAGTTCAGAATATTCTTGTTTAAGGACTTGATTGCCAATTAAATTTAACTTCTCTAAAAATAATTTAGTGGTTAAACCTTGTACTAATAAAGTGAATAAAACTACCCCGAAAACTGTTTCAATTACTTCTTGACGTTGAGATAAAATTGTAGGTACACTTAAAGCCAATGCAATGGAAACTGAACCTCTTAAACCGCTCCACCAAAGAACAGTTTGTTCTCGCCAATTAATCTCATTGACTGTGATTAAATTGCTAATATAAGATAAAATAAAAATGGCAATAAATCTCGTTACAACTAAAGCAATAATTGCTACAAAAATCACATCTAAATGAGTGATTAAATCAGCAAAATTAATCTGATCACCTATTAATAAAAAGATGATAGAATTAACTAAAAAAGCGAGAAATTCCCAAAACTCAGAAACGACTAAACGGGTACGGGGATTCATGCCAATTCTTGAGCCAAAATTGCCCAAAATTAAGCCCACTACCACAACTCCAATTACCCCAGAACCACCTAATTTTTCTGTTACTAAATATACCCCATAAGCGGAGACTAATGTTAATGATTGTTCTACTAAGGGTAAATCAAATCTTTGGGTTAAATAAGAAATTCCAAAGCCGATTAATAAGCCGACAGCAGTTCCAATGCCGACAAAAGTGGTAAATTGAATAATAGAATCAGTGAATGAAAATGTATTTTGTCCGAGGGGTATTCCTACCAGTAAAATGAAAGCAACAACGGCAACACCATCGTTTAACAAACTTTCCCCTTCTAACAAAGTTGTTAGTTTTTTACTAGCACCTAATTCCCTAAATAATGCTACCACAGCAACAGGATCACTTGCCGATAAACTTGCCCCTACTAAAAGTGCGATCGCAATGGGCATAGAGGTAAAATGACTCAGGGAAAAAGAAACCCCTATGATGGAAATAATTACCCCAATGGTAGCTAAAAGAATCACCGGGATAAAATTCTTTTTTAACTCCTCCCATTTGATATTCCATGCCGCTTCAAATAATAATGGTGGTAAAAATATTTCTAAGATTAATTCTGGAGATAAATCGACTAATCTAATATTAACAAATGCCAATCCTAAACCCACTATTACTAAAAGTAAAGTGTAGGGAATTTGTCGAAACCAACTAGAAAAACGAGAGATAGTAGCAACGGATAAAGAAACAGATAAAACAATCAAAAACTGTTGCAAATTTTCTTCAATAGAAATCTCTGCGAAAAAAGTATTTAAAGTTAAATCACTGATAATTAAGAATTGATGAAGTGAAGAAGCCATATTAAGCCTATAACTTTAATTGATCCATTGCATTTTATCAAACTTTATGAAACTTGGAGAGCTTTGCGCCTACGGGTAAGGTATAATACAATGTAGCTTAGTTTATCATCATTTTCTTTCCCATGACAAACAACCATCAAGATAACCTCGAAAAATTTATCGCCTTTTGTCAGCAACACATTACAGGGCAAGAAAGGAAGGAAGCCCAAATATTTCTCGATCGATTTTTTCAGGCTTTCGGTTATGATGGTGCATTGGAAGCTGGGGCAAAATACGAAGAAGCTATTAAAAAGGGTAGCAAAAAGAAAAATACTGGCTTTGCGGATTTAGTCTGGAAACCTAAGCTACTGATTGAGATGAAAAAGCGAGGGGAAGACTTATCGAAACATTATGCCCAAGCCTTCGAGTATTGGTCAAGACTTGTACCCGATCGACCCCGTTATGTGATATTATGCAACTTTGATGAATTTTGGATTTTTGACTTTGACTTACAATTAGATGAACCTGTAGATACAGTTTCGATCGAAGACTTAGGCAAACGCTACTCTGCCTTTAACTTCATGGCAAGGGTAGAAAGTAAACCCATCTTTAATAACAATCAAGTTGACGTTACCGAAAAAGCAGGAAGACGACTAGGGGAATTATTCCAAATCCTCCAACAAAGACTTACTCCCCCTTTATTAAATACATACAACGCTACTCCCCCCTTATTAGATACATACAACGCTACTCCCCCCTTATTAGATACATACAACGCTACTCCCCCCTTATTAGATACACACAACGCTACTCCCCCCTTATTAGATACACACAACGCTACTCCCCCCTTATTAAGGGGGGTTGGGGGGGATCAAACCTCGATCGATCCCCCTAAATCCCCCTTGGAAAAGGGGACTTCCATTTTAAAAATTCAACGTTTCATCTTGCAATGTGTTTTAGCAATGTTTGCCGAAGATAGAGGATTATTACCCGATAGCCTCTTTTTGCGTTGCGTAGAAGAATGCTTAGAAGGTGCGAGTAGTTACGATATATTAGGGGGTTTATTCCGTGAAATGAATCATCAGGGAGTAACTCCCGCAGGTAAATATCAAGGAGTGGAATACTTTAACGGTGGTTTATTCAGTATAGTGGATTCGATCGAACTTACCAAGCCAGAGTTAGAAATCCTCGAAACCGTTGCCAAGCAAGATTGGAGTAAAATTCGCCCTGCCATTTTTGGAAATATTTTTGAAGGCACAGTCAACGCCAAAGAGAGACATAGTTACGGAATGCACTATACCTCCGAAGCGGATATTATGAAAATTGTGCGCCCAACTATTAGTAAGTATTGGGAGGATTTAATCGACAGTGCAAATACTGTTAAAGAATTGACTAATTTACAACTCCAATTACAGAATTATAACGTATTAGACCCTGCTTGTGGTAGTGGAAATTTTCTCTACGTTGCTTATCAAGAATTAAAGCGAATTGAGCAATTATTATTAGACAAAATTAAGGATAAAACTAAGGGCAAAAATCAACAAATTAATATGAGTTTTGTGACTCCCAATCAGTTTTATGGTATGGATATAAACCCCTTCGCAGTGGAGTTAGCAAAAGTTACTTTAATGATAGCTAGAAAAGTTGCGATCGACAAGTTTAATTTAACCGAACCTGCGTTACCTTTAGACAGTTTAGATAATAACATAATTTGTACAGATGCTTTATTTACTGACTGGATAAAAGCCGATGTAATTATCGGAAATCCGCCCTTTTTAGGAGGACATTTAATTAGATTAGAATTTGGAGATAATTATGTAGAAAAATTATTTAATAAATTTAGTAATATAAATAAAAAAATTGATTTTTGTACATATTGGTTTAGATTAGCCCATGAGAATATGAAGGAAAAAGGAAGGGTTGGTTTAGTTGCTACAAATACAATAAGTCAAGGATTAGCAAGAAAAGCGTCTTTAGATTTTATTTTAGAGAATAATGGTTATATTTATGAAGCCTTTTCAAGTCAAAAATGGTCAGGAGAAGCAGCTGTTTATGTTAGTATAATTAATTGGTGTTATGACCAACCAACACAATATTATTTAGATAATCAAATAGTCAATAATATTAATTCTTCTTTAACAACTTCTGTTGATGTTACTCAAGCAAAAAAAATTAAAAGTAATTTGAATCTTTGTTTTAAAGGTATTCAACCAACAGGAAAAGGCTTTATTATTACAGAAAAGGAAGCTCAAGAGTGGATAAAAAAAGATAGTAAAAATAAAGAAGTATTAAAACCTTTTTTTGATGCTAAAGATTTGGCAAGAAATCCTCATGGAAAACCAAGTAGATGGATTATTGATTTTAATAATTTAAGTCTCGAATCTGCTAGTAATTATCTTTTACCTTTTAATCATGTTAGAATCAATGTTAAACCAGAAAGAGATAACAATAGAGATAAAAAATTAAAACAAAATTGGTGGTTATTTGCAGGAAGTCGTGCAATGTTGAGAGAGGCAATGGATAATTTTGATATATGTTTTGCTGTACCTAGAGTATCAAAATGGTCTATTTTTTTGCCTTTTAAAACTGATTTTTTACCTGCTGATTTAAACTGTATTATTAGTTCAAATGATTTTTATATTCTGGGCATTTTAACCTCAAAAATTCATCGAATCTGGGTAAAAGCTCAAAGCTCAACTTTAAAAGGGGATACTAGATATACTCATACCACTTGTTTTGAAACATTCCCATTTCCTTCAGTTTGCCCCCCTGCCCCCAATTCTGGAGGAGTAACAACAAAAAAAGTCCCCAAACTTGGGGATTTAGGGGCAGATAAAATTGTCCAACAAATCAGAGATAAAACGATCGAATTGCACGAATATCGCACTGAGCAAATGGAGCGAAAATCATGGGGAATTACTCAGTTATATAATGCTTTTTTTTATGAGCCTAGTAGTAAATTATATCAACTTCATCAACAGTTAGATAAGTTAGTAATTAAAGCGTATAATTTTGATGAAAATAAGGATATTTTAGAGCAATTATTAAGTTTAAATATAGCTATTTCTAAAAGCGAAAATTAACGATTTGCCCTGTTTCTCTTAACAAGGGGGAAGATAAAAAATCGGAGTTTTTAAATTATAAATTTTTTTAACAAAACTCACTTTAGTAGAGTTACGCTATTAGCAATGAAATTTATTTCATTGTGGGTTAATGATTTTCAATAATTACTCGCTTCGCAATAAATTGACGAAGCTAATAGCAGAAATCGGCTAAAGCGATTGAAGAATAAAAGTTTTTTGTTATTATTATCATATAAATTATTATCATTAGTTAGGAAAATTCAATTTATGTTGAGAGAAAAAATTATTCAAGAGTTGCAAGATATACCTGAAGATAAATTAACCCAGATTTATGATTTAATCCATTACTTTCGGTTAGGATTAGATTTAGAAAATCAACAACTAAAACCTCGCACTCCGGGGTTGCTTCAAGGAAAATTAGGAGAAGCATTTTTTGAACCTTTATCAGAAGAAGAGTTACAGCAATGGGAAACAGATATTTAATCGATACTCATATTTTCCTCTGGTGGGTATTTAATGATGTAAAATTAGATCGTCTGAGTCGAGAAATTATCAGTAATCCTCATAATCAAATTTTTGTCAGTAGTGCTACTGCATGGGAAATAGCAACTAAATATAGAATCGGAAAACTGCCAGAAGCAAAAGAATTAATTGATAATTATGATCAAATTTTGCAACAAGCCAGATTCTATGAACTTAATGTTACTACTGCTCATGCTTTACGAGCAGGACTTTTGTCTATCGAGCATCGAGATCCTTTTGATAGAATGTTAATGGCACAAGCGGAATTAGAAAAAATGCCTATTATTACTTACGATAATGCTTTTCGGACGGGATTAATTTCCATAATTCCCTAACCAGAAACTAAAACTTTCTGGAAAATCCTCACAAGCTATATCCGTTAATTCTTGTAAATCTGAATCCTGTTGATAAAAAATGGATGATGTAATTTTCTGGTTAAGAAGAAAGTAAGAAAGACGAGCCATATGAATACGAGCCTTACAATCACGATGAGACAAAATAAGATTAAATCATATTAGTGAGATTAGATGTGGCGAAATACCCATAAAATTAGACATTAATTTAACCATAAATTTTCTAAAAAATTTAATATTTTCAATTATTAATCACTAATTACTACTGATTATCTGAACAGTTAAACATACAATTAATCAAGTCATTTCGCTATAATTAAATGTATCAATCCTAAATCATTTATGAATAATAAAATAAAAGTAAATAATTTTTAAAATACGATTATTGTTAACTTATTAATCTAAAATTTTACTCAATGAAAATATTATCAAAAACTAAGGATTGCCATATATAATGATTTTTAAAGACTATTTATGACTATTTTTAACAATAAAATACTTAATTTTTTATTGATTTTAACGCTATTTAATTTAGGCGGATGTAATGAAAATAAGGTTGAAAAAGATACTTCTTCTATTAGTTCAGAAATAGAAAATTCAGCATCAAATCCTGACGAAAATAAATTAAATTTAACCGTAAGTATTTTACCACAAAAATATTTTGTTGAGAAAATAGGCGGTGAATTAGTTAGCGTTAATGTTATGGTAGGATCGGGTATGGTAGCAGAAACCTATGAGCCTTTAGCCCAACAATTAGCTAATTTGAGTCAATCTTCAGCTTATATTAGTATAGGAGTACCTTTTGAACAAGCATGGTTAGAAAAAATTAAGTCTGCAAATCCTCAAATTCCCGTGATTAATTCTGGTGAAGGTATTGACAAAATACCCATGATCGGGCATGATCATCATGATCATGATCACGGTCATAAGCATAACGAGGATGATCATGAAAAAGAAAGTCTTGATCCTCATATTTGGTTATCTCCTAAATTAGCAAAAATTCAAGCACAAAACATCTATAATGAATTAGTAAAATTAGACCCAAAAAATGAGAGCATTTATCGACAAAATTTAGATAAATTCTTAGCTGAAATTGATGAATTAGATCAACAAATAACAGAAAAATTTGCTGGTATTAATCAAAGAAAATTCATGATTTATCATCCAGCATGGGCTTATTTTGCTCAAGATTACAATTTACAACAAATGTCGATCGAGCTGGAGGGGCAAGAAGCCACATCAGGAGAATTAGCGAAGTTAATTACCCAAGCCAAAAAAGATAATATTAGGGTAGTTTTTGCACAACCACAATTTCCCTCAAAAACCGTGGACACTTTTGCTAGAGAGATAGGAGGTGAGGTTATCTTATTAGATGATTTAGCCGAAAATTGGTCTGAAAATCTCTTACAAGTAGCCGATAAATTAGCCCAATCGATGAAGGATGAAACCAGTAATTAAATTAGCAAATATTTATGTTAGTTACGGAAAAACTGACGTTTTAGAAAATATTAATTTCCAAGTAAATGAATTAGATTTTATCGGTATTATAGGACCAAATGGAGCTGGAAAAAGTACATTATTAAAAACTTTATTAGGCTTAATTACCCCTAAATCTGGAGATATTTCCATCATGGATTCTCCTGTTTCTCAAGGGAGAAAATATATCGGTTATGTACCTCAAGTGTTAGAGTTCGATCGAGCCTTTCCCATTTTAGTGGAAGATGTAGTGAGAATGGGAAGATTGTCAAAAAAACGTCTTTTTCACCGCTACAACTCCCATGATGAAAAAATTGTGCGCCATTGTTTAGAACAAGTGGGTATGATAAAATTACGATCAAGATCGATCGGTGAATTATCAGGAGGAGAAAGACAAAGGGTATATATTGCCCGTGCTTTAGCAAGTCAACCTCAGATACTATTATTAGACGAACCTACAGCCAATGTGGACTCTAAAGTACAAAAGAATATTTATGAGCTACTGAAAGAACTCAATGAGTATATGACGATTTTACTTATATCCCACGACTTGGGCGCAATTTCCACCCACGTTAAAACCATTGCTTGTTTAAATCGTTCTTTGTATTATCACCAAGATAAACTAATTACCGCCCAAATGATTCAAGAAACCTATCAATGTCCTATTGATTTGATTGCCCATGGTATTCCCCATCGTGTATTATCAAACCATGATCAACATAATTAGGGTGTGATGAAAAAGTCTTTTGATGGGGATAGGTGTCAGGTATCAGGTTAAAGAATGAAAAATAAAGGTTTGTAGTAAGCCTTTTAAGGCTTATTCAGAAATGGCTAAAGCCATCACTACAAACTTGATATTACTCAAAAAAATCGAAAAATTAAAAGATTACTTGACAAACATTGCTGTTTTATGTTATTATGTAAGATAATGGGAGGCTTGACTTTTTTGTAAATAAACGCACAGATTCCCATTATAATATTATATATTATTGTAACGAAGTAATTGTTAAAAGTCAAGGTAAAAAAAAGATTTTTTTCTCAAGCAAAGCCTATTTATCTTTTTCCTCCTGCCAAGGAGATTTGGATTCAGCCGCTTTTAAAGTGGAATTTTGTTGACGATTTGGAGGATATAACAAGATTTCTCCTTGGGATGGTTTCTTCTCTACTTGATAGCCTTCTCCTTTTCTTCGCGCTGCGGTTTTCTCATCGGTGGTATTTTCGGCAATGACTTCGTAAAGAATTGCGAGTTTCTCTTTTTGATTCGCTTTACGCAAAATGCGCCCTAGTCTTTGGATATATTCCCTCGTTGACCCTGTACCTGATAAGATAATTGCTATTCTAGCATCGGGTACGTCCACTCCTTCATTTAAGACGTGGGAAGCCACTAAAATTTTATACTCTCCTTGGCGATATTTGGTTAAGATTTGATGACGCTCTTTTACGGGGGTTTGATGGGTTATTGCGGGAATTAGATATTGATTCGAGATACGGTAAACGGTATCATTATCATTGGTAAAAATGAGGATTTTGTCGGGATAATGCTCTTCTATTAGTTGAATTAAAACTCTCAGTTTCGCACTTGTGCCTCCAGCTATATCTTTTGACTCTCTATGGGCTAACATAGCACGTCTTCCTTGACTCGATCGAGCGCTTGCCTTAATAAATTGTTGCCATCCATCCATACTAGAAAGGGAAATTTTGGCTTGACGCAAAAAATCATTACGAATTTTGATGGCGTTTTCATACTTTTCCTTTTCTTCGGGAGTCAGTTGTACTTTAATGGGAATAACTTTAAATTCTGCTAAGGCATCCCCTGACAAATCCTTAGAAGTTTTGCGATAAACCACTTTACCGATTAACTTATCTAAATAACGATGACTACCATCTCCTCTTTCGGGGGTTGCGGTTAAACCTAGTCGGTAAGGCGCGATAGATTCTTCTGCTATTACCTGAAAAAAGTCTGTGGGTAAATGATGACATTCATCGAAAATGAGAAAACCGTAGAGGTTTCCCAAGGCTTTGGCATGGATAGCAGCGCTGTGATAGGTAGAAACCAGAATAGGTGTATTATCATGAGAACCTCCCCCCAATAAGCCTATTTTAGTTTTGGGAAAAGCCTCCTCTAGTTGTGCATACCATTGTTGCATTAAGTCTAAGGTGGGTACAATAATTAGTGTAGTTTGTTTTGTCTGTTCGATCGCCAGTTGAGCGAGATAAGTTTTTCCTGCCGCCGTTGGCAACACCACCACTCCTCTTTGATTTGCTTTTTGCCATGCCTGTAATGCTTCTGTTTGATGGAGATAGGGAGTTTTTTCGTCACAGTTAACTATCTCTAAAGGGAAAAATTCTTTTGCTTTGTCAATGAAAGGTATCTCATTTTCTGTTAAAACCTTCGTCAAACTATGATAATGAATGGCAGGAATGCGAAATTTCTCTATTCTGTCATCCCATGTGGCAAAATCTATCCATGCCTTTCCCTTCGGCGGTGGATGTAAGATTAATGTTCCTCGATCGTACGTTAGCTTACTAGAACGACTCATGATAATTAAGAATTAAGAATTAAGAATTAAAAATTAAGAATTAAAAAATTTTCCCTAATCCCTTAACACCCTAACACCCTTTCCGATACCGCCCCTTCACTAAAGACTATGAGGCAAACCTATGTAAAATTATTTATACTAGGCAATTAGTACTTGCTCACATAATTTGTCTTCTAAGTCTTTTTCTTCTTGGTTGACAGATTCGATCGAACTCTGGATAATTTCTTCAATGGATAAACCTTGTTTATATTGTTGTAACCATTGTTGAGCTTGATTACCATGCTCCAAAATTTTGTAAGCTGGGGTGAGAAAACAAGCAAATCCTTTCGCTTTAGCCATGGGATACAATTCGCTGATTAACTCCTCTAACCAGTCTTTAGCGATGATTTGACTACCATCCTGCCAACGATACAACAAAGCATCTAAGCTATTTTCACTCACTGCTTGTTCATTATATTTCGTAATTCTTAGTAATTCCCCTTCTAAATCAGCTCGATCGATGGTACTCTGTTGTAAAGGATCGAGGGTATCATCGTTTAAAATTTGGGCAATCCTTGCCTCTAAAATAGCAGTTATAGCTAATAAATGAATGGGGTTTAAAACTAGATCACAAATTCGTAACTCTAAACGATTCAAACTGTAAGGGCGATTATCTCCATTAGGTCTAACAGAACACCACAAATGACGCACATTCTGCATTGTACCTAAAATTAGTTGTTGTTTCGTCCACTCAATATAATGATTATGATTGTGGAATAAAGGCACATCTTGAGGAGTCTGAGGAAATAAGCGCCAACGGGTAGAGTGATTACCAGTGACTTGATTATCAAGGAAAGGAGAAGAAGCGCTTAAAGCTAATAATAAGGGTGCTTCCACTCGAATTAAACGATAGGCTTGAATTAATTTTTCCGTGTCTTCAATGCCGATATTGATATGAATACTAGCGGTAACGATTTTAGTATGATAAGTTTGCTCAATATAATCATGATAGTGGTTATCGGGGTCTGATCTGAAAAATTTGCTACTATCACCTAAAGACAAAGTACTCCCCGGAATAATGGTATAATCACCCAAGGATTGAAGATATTGTCTTAAGTCTCTGCGAGGACGTAATAATGCACACAAAAGTCGATCGTAGTTACACAAAGGAGCAGTAGTATATTCGACATTACGACTATCAGGTTCTCTGACAAAACCGTGTAAATTCTTCACAATTTCACTGGAAAGCCCGATTACCTCTCCTTTCTTTGTGCCAGTGTAAACTTCTACTTCAAAACCTTTCGATAATAGCACACTTTTTCCTCAATGATAGCTCAATTTTATAATTATACTTTGTATCGGAATAATTGAGAAGGGAGATAAGGAATGAGGAATGAAGAATGAAGAATGGAGAATGGAGAATGAAGAATGAGGAATTAAGAATGGAGAATGGAGAATGGAGAATGGAGAATGGAGAATGAAGAATGAGGAATGAAGAATGAGGAATGAGGAATGAGGAATGAGGAATGAGGAATGAGGAATGAGGAATGAGGAATGAGGAATGAAGGTGTTAATCAATAGCTCACCGTGTAATGAATTACACGGCTAATGAAATGACGTTCAATAAATTGAACTCTAAATTTTTGTAAGAGGGTAACATTGTTAATTGTTAATTGTTAATTGTTAATTGTTAATTGTTAATTGTTAATTGTTAATTGTTAATTGTTAATTGTGATTACGATACCACTCGATCGTATTCTTTAAGCCTTGTCGTAAGTCCATATTAGCGGTAAAACCAAAGGCTTCTTTTGCTTTTGAGGTATCCAAACAACGACGAGGTTGCCCATTGGGTTGATCGGTTTGCCAATGTAATTCACCGTCAAATCCCATTAATTCACAGATTAATTCCGTTAAGTCTTTGATGGTAATTTCAAAATTTGTGCCTAAGTTGACGGGATCAGAACTATCATAGGACAATGTACCCATAACAATACCTCTAGCGGCATCATTGGAGTATAAAAACTCACGGGTTGGGCTTCCATCACCCCATACTGGAATAACTTTATCTCCTTTTTGTTGTGCTTCATGAACTTTGCGAATTAACGCTGGTATCACATGGGAGCTACGAGGATCGAAATTATCTTCAGGACCATACAAATTTACTGGTAAAAGGTAAATACCGTTAAAACCGTATTGATTGCGATAGGATTCTAGTTGTACCAGTAAGGCTTTTTTGGCGATACCGTAAGGCGCGTTGGTTTCTTCGGGGTAGCCATTCCAGATGTCTTCTTCTTTGAAAGGCACGGGAGTAAACTTAGGATAGGCGCAAATTGTGCCAACACAGGTAAATTTTTCTACTCCTGCTTGATAAGCCGCATGGATTAATTGAGCGCCCATCATCAGGTTATCGTAAAATAATTCCGCTGGTTTTTCTCTGTTTAAACCAATTCCTCCTACATGGGCGGCTAGATGTATGATGACATCTTGATTTTCTACGACTTTTTGACAGTTTTCCCACTTGGTTAAGTCATAGTCTTTCGATCGAGGTATAGTAATTTTATCGAGATTTGCACCAGCGTTGACTAACTCGGCAACCACTTGTTTTCCTAAAAAACCAGCGCCTCCCGTAACAAGGATTCTTTTCGTACTTAAATCTAACATAATAATTGAGAATTGAGAATTGAGAATTGAGAATTAATACGCTAATTCCTCATTACCTATTACTTTTTTTACTGTTGCCTTTTGCCTATTGGCTTTTGCCTACCCTTCACCAAAAGATTTTTTGAGCATCACTTATTTAATTGACGTTGTGCAACATATTTTGACGAATATAAGCAATGTCTTTGACTTTTTCGCCGTTGTTGATACCTAATGCGTCTAAGTCTGCATCTACCATTAAGTTGACTAACTCAGGGAAAGTAACGCTAGGTTTCCATCCTAACTTTTCTTGGGCTTTTGTGGGATCACCTATTAATAAATCCACTTCCGCAGGGCGCAAATAACGCTCATCAAAGGCAACATAGTCTTCCCAGTTTAAGTTAACGTGGGAGAAGGCTAAGTCTAAAAACTCTTTGACAGAATGGGTTTCTCCTGTGGCTACCACATAATCGTCGGGTTGCTCCTGTTGCAACATTAACCACATGGCGACAACATAGTCTTTGGCATAACCCCAATCTCTTTTAGAGTCGATATTGCCTAAATATAATTTATTCTGTTGCCCTGCCACAATACGAGCGATCGCTCTGGTAATTTTTCTGGTTACGAAGGTTTCCCCACGACGAGGGCTTTCATGGTTAAATAAGATACCGTTACAAGCAAATAAGTTATAAGATTCACGGTGATTGATAGTTTGCCAGTGAGCATATACTTTACCACAAGCATAAGGACTGCGAGGATAGAAAGGGGTAGTTTCTTTCTGAGGAATTTCCATCACTTTCCCAAACATTTCCGATGAACCTGCTTGATAATAACGTATATTAGCGTTGGTTCTTTGTTGATAATCCCTTACGGCTTCTAATAGTCTTAATGTACCCATCGCTACGCTATCAACGGTAAATTCTGGGGCATCAAAACTAACTCTCACATGGGATTGTGCGCCTAAGTTATAGACTTCATCGGGCTGTGTTTCTTCTAAAATACGGCGTAGAGTAGTACCGTCTGTTAAGTCTCCATAGTGTAAGAAAAATCTAGCACCTTCTTGATGGGGGTCTTGGTATATATGATCTATTCGATCGGTGTTAAAAGTAGAAGTACGTCGGATGATACCATGAACGGTATAACCTTTACTCAATAATAGTTCACTTAAATAAGAACCATCTTGCCCTGTTACACCTGTAATTAAAGCTATTTTATTATTTGCCATTCTTTCTTACGTTAACTTTTATTTATATTTCTATGGAATCATAGTTTAATCTGTGGTTAAGTTTATCCTATAAGTTCTGTTGTTGAACAAATAAATTATTTATAGAAGTTCGATCGAGCTATTATATCGTTAAGTTTTAAGTATTGAAAAAGTCATAAAATAGTTTTATAACCCAAGAGAATGTTCGATCGAGTTTAGTAAAACATCAGTTAAAATTTGAATACGATAGCGACAACATTGAGTTTCGGAGGAGGCAAAAGTGCCATTTTCCCAATACTTATTACTACCTGCACCACCGCCACAGATACCAAAATAGTTACAACTATCGGCACATTGTTTTAAACCTTGATTAATGTCGGTATAAATACGCTGAAATTTCTCGTTTTCCCACATAGATTCGAGGCTATTTTCTAATACATTACCGAAGATAAAATCACCATATTCTTTAGTTTTAACTGATAATAATTCAGGATCAAAAGTGGAAAAATTGCCTTGATAATCAAAGTTAATAATCGAAAAAGGTTTATTCATATCAGTATTTTTTAATCTATTGCCACTATAAATTAAACTAATTAAAACCTCAAATTCTCTCACAATAAAAGGTAATTTACTATTAGTAACCAACTCCCAAAATCTTTCGATAAATCTACGATATTTAACTTCTATTTCTTTACCATTAAGAGAAGAAACCGTGTTAACTCCTTCCATTTCTTCAATATTAAAAGCTATATCAAAAATCTCATTTTCTGCGAAAAAATTAAACATTTCATCAGGATAATCTAAGGATTCTTTAGTAATAACAGAAATGGTGTTATAAGAGATATTATTTTTCTTTAAATAATCGATTCCCCGCATAGTTAAATCATGGGAATTACCGCCTTTACGGTTTTTTCTATGGGCATCGTGTATAAAAGCAGGGCCATCTATACTAACTCCAATATGTACAGGATTTTCTGCCCAAAAATCACACCATCCTTGATTGATTAAAGTACCATTAGTTTGATAAGAATGATAAAAACAATGTTCAGTTTGATTATATTTTTTGTTGGCTTCATTTATTAATTGAAAAGCTGATTTATAAAATGATATGGGCATAGTTAAAGGCTCTCCTGCGTGCCAACATATCATAAAATTATCTTGAAAAAAAGGACTTGTAAAGATACTTTTAAAAATAGGTTCGATTAAATCTAATGATAGTTTATTTTGCAGATGTCGATCGGGCAAATAGCAATAATCACAGTCTAAATTGCAAAAAGAATTAGGCTGAATAATTACTAAGGAAATAGGTCCAAATTTTGTGGTATCTTTTAAGTTAAGTTCTAATAAGTTGGGTTCGATCGACATTATTGATTAAGTAGTTTGTATCTAAGTTTACTGATTAATACGGGTTGAATATTATTCAACCCCTACAAACAAAAAAATTTTGGAGAAATTAATTATTAATTTTTAATTCTTAATTTTTAATTATACATTCTTAATTCTTAATTCTTAATTCTTATCGTCTATTCCAAAAACCTCCGCCGTCTCCCCAGCCACGATTATTCCAAAAATTGCGAGGTTGATTAATAAAACCACCGCCTCCTCGATTATTGAGGAAACCACCGCCTCCTCGATTATTCCAAAAATTATTAGGGCGATTAACATTGACAAAAGTGCCGTTACGCCCATTTCCCCAACCGACACTAATTAAGATTTCTTCCGTAGTGGCTTTCAAGTCTGAATTTTCTGGTAATTCTTCTTCTCGCGCTTTCAATGCTTCTTGGATACGATTCAAACGGCTATCAAGATTTTCTGTGATTTCTTTGGATGTGACTTCAGGATTAACGGCAAGAGTCTTTGGAGTCATGGAAAAGCTAGATAAAGTCATTAACAAGCCTAACCATGTCAAATTAGTAATTTTCATAATTTAGTTACTTCTTATTAAAATATTTTTAGGGTTTTTTTTCCTATCTTTCTTTATCTATGTTAACGGCGATTTAAAAAGCCACCACCATCTCCCCAACCTCGATTATTGAAAAAGCCACTGCCTCCTCCGGTATTGACAAAGCCTCCACCGCCTCGGTTATTAAGAAAACCTCCGCCGTTTCTCCAACCGCTACCTCCATTAATAAAACTTCTTGCCAAGATTTCTTGATTAAGAGAGTTTTTAATGTCGATGGGTAAGTTTCCTTCTCTGGCTTTTAATGCTTCGGAAATGCGGTTTAAACGATTTTCCACATTTTCCATGACATCTGTTGATATGACATCAGGATTAATCGCAAGAGTTTTAGGAGTGACAGAAAGGCTAGATAATGTTATTAAAAAGCCTAACCATGTCAAGTTATTGATTTTCATGTTTTTATTATTTTGATTAACGTATGTTAGTTTCAAGATTGACAAAGAGATTTTAAAATTTAAAATCAATAACTAACGGATTGTTACTTCTTACTTTTTACTTCTTACTTCTTACTTTTTATTTAGTAAAGGGAATTTGTTCATGATTATTAATGGTATTCTCAAAGAAACTTTTAATCGCTTCTGGTGATACGATCGAAACTACACCATTTTCACCAACCCATTTATTAACTAAAGTAGTCATTTCTGGATCATTAATCAAGTAACCTTCCATCATTTTAGCAATAGTAAAATTAGCGATATTGAGGAAAGTAGAATTATTTTGAGGCACAATACAACCTACACCAAATCTAGCATAGGGATTTTCCGAAAAAGGAGGATATTGCTCAAATCCTTCAGAGTTAATCTGTTGACGTAAACCATCTAACATCATGGTATCCCCTGCCAAAGCGTCAATTTTGCCCTCTTTCAACGCCGTTGCGCCATCCTCAAAAGTAGCTACCTCCACAAAAGTAGCGTTAGGATGTGCCAATTTGATGGCATTACTGACAAAAGTTTGAGGAGGAATACCAATTTTTGTATTAGCAAAAGAAGTATCTGTAGGAATTTTGCCTTTAGGAAACAATAGCCTAATACCTGAGATAGTATATCTTAATGTATAGTCCACATACTTATCTCTTTCCCATGTAAAGACACCATTACAAGCGATGTCAATTTCTCCTGTTATCATCTTCCGTAGTGCCTCTTGAGGGGTGCTAACGGGGACAAAATCCAGTACAATATCTCTGTCTAATTCTTCTTCTAGCTGTTTATGAATTAATTTGATGATGTCGATGGAAAAACCGTCTAACTGCTCATCGGCGTTAATATAAGAATAAGGTACAGCATTCATGGAAGTGCCAACGGTTAAAAAACCACTACGAGCAACATTTTCAACCAAAGTACCAGCAATACTGGGTTTGATGCCTATAGTCAACAATAAACCTGTAACGGATGTAATTAAAAGTTTTTTTAACATATTTTTCTAATAAACCTTTGTCTATGACATTGATTATAGTCAGAATTGAGAAGAAAGAATAAATAATTGAGAATTGAGAATTGAGAATTGAGAATTGAGAATTGAGAATTGAGAATGGCTCTTCTACAGTAGTTATGATATTTTAGTAGTAAATAATCGTTAAAAGTGTTGATATATTATAGGTTTAGAATTTTAAAAATGCAGATGTTATAAATTTACAGTTTTAATTTAACCTAACACCTGCTACCTGACACCTGACACCTTTTTTTAGACATAATTTATCACGACGAGAAGTAGAAGAGCCAAAAATCCAATTATTATAAATTAACAGTTTGAATTTAACCTAATACCTACTACCTGATACCTGTTTTACTGATATTAATTTATGACTGAGATATTAGATAGTTTATTGACAATTAACAAGTTATATCTGAAGGAAAATAATTTACCTCAAGTTATCTTTTTAGATGCGGTGGGTACAATATTTGGGGTGAAAAATAGTGTTGGTTATATTTACACAAAGTTAGCCCAAAAATATGGAGTAAATGCTTCACCAGAAAAGATCGATCGAGCTTTTTATGATATATTTAAACAGTCTTCTCCCCTTGCTTTTGAGACAAAAAATGAAGCAGAAATTAAAGAATTAGAGTTTAAATGGTGGGAAACCGTTACTTATAATACCTTTAATCAAGACGGTTCGATCGCGCAGCGCCGTTTCACGATCGAGCAATTTAGTAATTTTACCGAATATTTTCAAGAACTTTACGAATATTTTAAAACTGCTGAATGTTGGGTTATTTATGAAGAAGTAATAGCCGTATTAAATGAATGGCAAAACCAAGGTATAAAATTAGCTATAATCTCTAATTTTGATACGAGAATTTTTACAGTTTTAGACAACTTAGAATTAAGCAAATATTTTTCAACAATTACTATATCTTCCCTCACAGGAGTAGCCAAACCCAACCCCAAAATATTTTTAAATGCCTTAGCAAAACACCATTGTCAACCTGAGAAGGCTTGGTATATTGGGGATAGCTTCAAGGAAGATTATGAAGGGAGTAAATCTGTAGGAATGCAGAGTTTTTGGTTACAGCGCACAAATTAATGTGCATTGTATAATACTATCTCCCTTACTGATGAAAGTGAGAGGGGGAAGAGGGATTGTGCTTGGAAGTTAGAAAGCTATTAAAATTGATATAAAGTGTCAAAACCTTGATTTTTCAGTGTTTAACCTAATACCTAACACCTAATCCCTAATACCTCCGCTCATCAAAATACTTTTTAAGCAACCCCTAAATTAAGTTACATTTTTCCAAATTCAGTTAAGATAAAAGGAATAAATTGACTATATTATGGAGAAATTTTAAAGTATGGATGGTATTACTTATTTAGTTATCAGTACCGTGAGTAACTTTATTCAATTATATTTAATCTTAATTTTCGTGAGAATTTTGTTAAGTTGGTTTCAAACGGCGGAATGGGCTGGTAATATCATTTCCTTTTTAGCACCCGTAACCGATCCTTATCTTAACATTTTTCGCTCTTTGATACCCCCTTTAGGAGGTATTGATTTTTCTGCCATTTTAGCTATTTTTGTGCTACAATTAATCCCTAAAATCTTATATCAGGTAGTTGGTTTAGTTTAAAAAGTAGGGTTTTTTCTTTCTCTAATTTTGATTTAACTCAAAACCATCAATGATAAGAAATCTAGCTATTTTTCGGATTAGAAAATCAATGATTAGAAAAAAACGAATATTTTTTAAGATAATTAACTTACTTTAGTAGAGTTACGCTATGAGCAATGAATGAAATTTATTTCTTTGCGGGATATGGGTTTGTCTGAATAACTGCCTAGCAGTCTGACGAAATTAACATAACTCGCTTTGCCATAAATTGACAATGCTAATAGCTAAATTCTGCTAAAGCGACTAAGGGAAATACAATTTTGCCTCGATTTTGAAAAACTCTGATTAAAAAGTAGGATAAACTTTACTAGAAAAACCAGTCGCTTTAAATTGCTTTAATTGCAAAGGAGTGGGTTGATTAGATGGTACACTAATTCTTAATTCAAACTCACTCACTCCCGTAGGCACTTCCGCTAAAGCCCCTAATCGGGTACGATTTTGTAAAGCTGGTTCATTATTGGCATCATAAATTCTACCAAAAACATCGGCATCATAGAGAGTTTTTCCAGAAGTATTGTTGGTTTTACCCGTGATGAGGTAACAAGTAGCAGGTAAGGCACTACCTCCACTGGTGACACTTCCTTCTCCTACTCCAGCAGGGCATTCTTTATAGGATATATCAGTAATTTTTATTTGCACAAGCGCTTGGGCGGAAGGAATGGAGATAGTATTAAAGAAAAGAAAAGATATTGATAAAGTTAAAATAATTAGAAGACGACGCAACATAAATTTTTATTAGAGATAAAACTATTTCAATTCTAATGGTTTAAAGATTTTTTCAACATCTAATCCTCTAGGGTTTTATATTACTTAATATATATAAACAAATAACAAAGATTTTAAGTCGATCGAGCTGAGGTATAATTATTTTTGAAAATCATCTCATGTGACTTTTTCACTTTCATGTTTTATGGTAAATTCGTTGAAAACTCTCTCCCCTTTAGCATCATTACAACAAGGTAGATGGTTTAAGTTGATTTGTGGTGCAAGTTATCAACATTTACCTTCCATTCGCAATTTATCTTTAATTTATACTTTAGCTGGTGCGGATTGTCTGGATGTTGCCGCCGATAAGGCAGTGATTCATAGTGCCTTAGAAGGTATCAAAATCGCTCAAAATTATCGATCGAGTGCCATAGAAAAAGGTTATAATCCTCATACTGAGCCTTTTTTGATGGTTAGTATTAATGATGGTGAAGATCCTCATTTTCGTAAAGCATATTTTAATCCTAACCTATGTCCGATGGAATGTCCTCGCCCTTGTGAAAAAATTTGCCCCGCCGAAGCCATCAAATTTAATCATTTACATCAAGGAGTTATCGAAGAATTATGCTACGGTTGCGGAAGATGTTTGCCCATTTGCCCCATTAATATTATTGACACCACATCGACTATTATTAGCACTAAAGAGGTTTTACACTGGTTAGATATTTTACCTATTAGCTCGATCGAAATCCATACCCAACAAGGACATTTAGACGATTTTATCAAAGTTTGGGATATAGTCAAACCTCACCTTTCTCAACTAAAATTAATCGCCATTAGTTGCCCATATACCGATACCGTTACCGAATATTTAACCCAAATTTATCAATACATTCATCCCGTCAATATTCCCTTAATCTGGCAAACTGACGGGCGACCTATGAGCGGTGACATTGGTAGCGGTACAACCCATTTAACCATCAAATACGCTCAAAAAATGAAAGAAACCAACCTTTCAGGCTTCATTCAACTAGCCGGAGGCACAAACGAATATACCGTAGAGAAATTAAACGCCTTAAATTTGATACCCTCAGTGGTGTCTGGAGTTGCCTACGGCAGTAAAGGCAGAAAAATCATCGCTGAAACCTTACAAAAATTAGAAGAAATTTCTACCACTAATCAAATTGAAGACTATCCAGAATTATTGTGGCAAGGAGTAAACCAAGCCTTTCAACTAATTTCGCCCTTAAAAATTTCTTCTCCTTAGACATTTGATAAAAATTTTTAAGGGTTAAAACTATTATAAAGTAGTAAAATTTTACGTCTCTACCTTAATTCTGGTTGGGGTGTTAAGAATTAAATCCTCATTCAAGCGAAATGACTCCACAGAAACAAGTTTACTAGAATCACTATCCCACAAAATAAATTTAGAACACCCTAGCATATCCTTAATATGTACTGTTTTTACCTTCGAGAGAAGATGAATATTTTGATGATGACAGGCTTCCAGATTATAATTAGGGATTTTTTCGGAAAGATGATGGATATTGTGATAGCCGATGTCGGCGGTAAACCATCTTAAAATACTAGGTAATTCTAAATAACTACTTCCTTCGATCGCACCCTTAATATAATCCCAGCCTTGAGTTTTATGGGCATAAGAATCTTCAAAAATATGTTGCACAAAAAAGATATTGATAAAAATTGCCGCCGAAAAAGTCAAAGTAATCGAGTAAACAGTTAAAAAGAATCCTGCCCCCATAGTATAGGAAAGAAAAATCCAGATACTAATTACAAAAATATTATTTAAAAGCAAATCCCAAAACTCTTCTCTACTTTGCCAATGTTTAGACTGGTGCGCAGAAATTATTTTTGATAGCGTTAAAGTAGAATCTTTTTCGATCGACCTAATCACATCTATAATTAAGTCATAAATACCGAGAATGAGCGCAAGTCTTGGCTTAATGGCAAGGTAGAAAAAACCCCCCGGAATTGCCATTAATGGATGTCTTAATACCTCATAAAGCCTTTGATTTGATGGTGTCAGTTGAGAAAATTCCTCAGTAGAAAGAAAGTCAGCAACACCTCGATAACGCTCCCAATCTCCATTTGTTTTATGATGGTAAGCATGATCCCTCGACCATGAATATTGAGGCATTGCATTAATAATTCCTAAAATAAAACCGAAAAATCTATTAACCTTTTTTGATGTAAAAAGAGAATAATGTCCGCAATCGTGCATTAAGGAAAAACAACGCAGAGAAAATAACACAATCAAAATCATAATTGGGGGAAGTAACCAATAAGAAATAGACGCAACTTTAAAGGCTAAAAACCATAAAAATATATAAGGAATGACAGTATTTAGGATTTGATAAGTCGCGCGTAAATCATCACTTTTCATGTAAGGATTTAGAACAAAATCAGACTTTTTTATGATATTTTTCATGAAATAAAAGTAAGTTTATAAATAAGCGTAGTAATTAAGAATTAATTTTGTGGTAATAGAAAAGTGATAAATGACATAAATAAAATAAGAGTTGAAAGTTGTAGAAAATTTTTTATTGTTTTTTATCTTATACTTTACATTCTATCTTCTTTATTTTATAACTGATGTTACGCAGTCGAAGGAGATATTAAATACTGATGCAAAATAGATTGTATATTTTGGAATTAATAAAATTTTCTCAATACCATGTTGCCTCTTGCCTGTTGCCTCTTGCCTTTCTTAATGTAAACATTCAATTAATTCAGCTTTATAAGATAAATTAATATGACTTGAGTTTAATCTAAAATTCTTAGTTAAATGACTATCTCATGTTCAACATAAAATTACGATATATATTATGAGTACTTTTCGAGTAGGAATAGCAGGTCCTGTAGGTTCAGGTAAGACAGCATTATTAGACGCTTTATGTAAAACCATGAGGGAAAATTACTCTTTAGCTGCGGTGACTAATGATATTTATACCCAAGAAGATGCTCAATTTTTAGTCAAATCTCAGGCTTTACCATCGGAGAGAATTAGGGGGGTAGAAACGGGAGGATGCCCTCATACGGCTATTCGAGAGGATGCTTCTATCAATATTGAAGCTATAGAAGAATTAGAATCTCTATTCACAGATTTAACTTTAGTTTTTGTGGAAAGTGGCGGAGATAATTTAGCCGCTACATTTAGCCCAGAATTAGTAGATTTGACTATTTATGTTATTGATGTTGCCGCCGGGGATAAGATACCTCGCAAAGGTGGTCCGGGTATCACAAAATCTGATTTATTGGTGATAAATAAAATAGATTTAGCGCCCTATGTTGGTGCTAGTTTAGAGGTTATGATTAGGGATACAAAAAAAATGCGGGGGGAAAAACCTTTTGTTTTAACTAACCTTAAAACGGGGGAAGGTTTACATCAGGTAGTGGATTTTATCAAATTTCATTACCAGTAATTTGAAAATTGAAAATTGAGAATGGGGAATTAAACATCTCCAGAAAAGAGTTTTAATAAATTGTAGGGTTTGAATAATATTCAACCCTCATAGGGGGTTTTGTTGGGTTACGAAGAGTGCTAACCCAACCTACATATTAATTAGGTAAATATTATGAAAATTTTAGTAACGGATTTTGATGGTGTTATTTGTGATGGTTTAAGGGAATATTTTTATAGTAGTAAGCTAGTTTATCAAAAAATTTGGTTCGATCGATCATCGATCGAGCTTGATAGTTTACAGTCTCAATTTAATTTGTTGCGCCCTATGGTAGAAACTGGTTGGGAAATGCCTTTATTATTAAGAGTTTTAACTTGGGGTGAAACTCCTGAAAATATTTTAGAAAATTGGTATAATATCAAAGAAAAAGCGATTAAAATACTTAATTTACAAGGCATAAAAATCGAAATAATTGCTAAAACTTTAGATGAAATTAGAGAACAACAAATAAAAGATGATCTCGATCGATGGTTATCTTTACAAGAATTTTATGCAGGAGTAAAATCTAAACTTCAACAGTTAATGAATCGAGATATAAAAATCTATATAATTACTACCAAAGAAGGAAAATTTGCAAGAAAGCTATTAGAAAAAGAAGGGATTTATTTACCAGAAAATACTATTTTTGGCAAAGAAGTTAAACGCCCTAAGTATGAAACTTTACGATTAATTATCCAACAAGAAAAAATTGAGCCTTCTCAAGTATGTTTTATCGAAGATAGATTAGAGGCTTTAGCATTAGTTAATCAACAGTCAGACTTACAAGAAGTTAAACTATTTTTGGCTTTATGGGGGTATAATACAGAGAAAACAAAACTTCAAGCTCAAGAAAAACCTAAGATTAATTTGTTATCATTAGCCAATTTTACTGGCAATGATGTATTCTAATGTTTGATGATATTTACTAATCCTAGTCATGACATGAGTTATACCACAGACGAGTTAATTAAATTTTTGGAGTTAGAATTAAGGGCAACTTGGGGAGGAAAAAGAATTATCTTTAATGCGGAAGAAAAGCTAGATAATCCTGTGGTAGCTAAGGCAATGGATTTAGAAAAAATGAGTCGGGTTTTTGTCTTTCGTGATTTTCGTCAACAAATCCATGAATATCAACTAAAACACAAGGTTTCGGGAGTAATTTGGCGTACAGTTAATTTTCAAGGTAAGTCTTTTCGTTGCCCTGAAGTCTATAATCAATTAATTGCTATTGAGGGGGATAAGGAAATTTTGATGAATGCTAAGTCGTCTGTACTTGATTTTTGGCGTGATGCTACTCAAGGAATGAAATTTTATTTAAGTATCGATCGAACTTCCCCTATATCACAAGAACAATTAGAAAAATTATACCATCAAGGGGAATGGGCTGAATTAGATGGAGGAACAGAGGAGATATACTTAGGTTTATGTTGGGGAAATCCTAAAGAATATATTTATCAATGGGCAAATCCCGCTTCAGGTTATCATCGCATTATTGCTACCTATAATCAACCTAGTGAAATTAATATTTAAAATTAATGGAGAATTGAAAATGGAGAATGGAGAATGGAGAATGGAGAATGGAGAATGGAAAATTAAAAATACTTCCTTTCTTTCCCTAAAGACTTTTTAAGCAACCTCTAAATATGCCAAAAATATAACTTTGATAGTGCATAAACGAATTAATCTATTAAACAAAAATCAATTTTTAAAATCGAATTAACTGTGAAATTGACAAACAAACCTAGTAAAAAAAAGCCTAAATATCCAAGTAAAAATAAGTCATCAAAAAAGCCATTTTCTCCTTTATATCAAGGTTTTATTTGGGGCGGATGTTTTACTATTACTGCGACAATTTCTAGTTTTTTAGGGATAACTATAGGCTTAAAAACTCCCATTGACTTTAACCCTTTTATTAATAAAGTAGATGCAATCAAAAAGTTTGGCATAAATGCTTTTTTTACTCAACAATTACCACAACCTGTTAATATTTTAGTCATGGGTATTGATGCAGTACCTAATGATAATGGTAATTCAGAAAATCGTTTTTCTGGTCGTAGTGATACTATGTTATTAGTACGTTTTCAGCCTGATGATAATTCTTTGAAACTCTTATCGATTCCACGAGATAGCCGTGTGAGATTTCCTAATGAGCGTTATGACAAAATCAACAGCGCCAATGCCATTGGGGGAGTGCCTTTTGTGAAAGAGGTTATTCAAGAAAACTTTGAAGGTATTACCATTGATAAACATATCCGAGTTACCACGAATGCTTTTAAGGATTTAGTTGATTTAATTGGTGGTATTGAAGTTTATGTGCCAATGGATATGAAATATACGGATAAAACTCAAGGATTGTATATTGATTTAAAGGAAGGAAAACAAACTTTAAATGGTGATGAAGCTGAACAATTTTCCCGTTTTCGTAGTGATAATTTAGGAGATATTGGTAGAGTGCAACGACAACAAATGTTACTCAAAGCATTACGAAAAAGACTACAATCCCCTCAAGGATTATTCAAAATTCCTAAAGCGATACAATTATTACAAGACGAAATTGATACAGATTTGACTTCCTCAGAAATATATAATCTGGCGGCTTTTGGTTTAAGTGTGGATAAAGAAAATGTGCGTATGGTGATGTTACCCGGGCGCCCTAGTAACCCCAGAGAGTATCGTCTTAGTTATTGGTTGATTTCTGATGATGACAAAAACAGAGTGATTCAAGAATATCTTAATAGTGATACTTCTTTTAATGATACTCGATCGAGCCAACAACAACGTATTAGTATTCAAAATACCACCTCGAATAGAGAATTAGCTCGAAAATTAGCTTTATTTTTAGAAGAAAACGGCTATAACAACGTTTATTTGTCTCAAAATTCTTCCTATCCTATTTCCGTTACTCAAATTATCGCTCAAAAAGGAGACACTCGATCGGCTCAAAAAATTAAAAGCATCCTCAATTTTGGCGAATTGGAATCTTCCTCCATCGGTGACATCGATTCAGATATTACCATTAGAGTAGGTAATGACGCAGAAAAGTTACTGCTAAATGATACCTTTGTGAAATAAAGAACTTAATTTATCTGTTATCTTCTATCTTCTAACTCCTATCCTCATCAAAAAACTTTTTCAGTACTGCCTAAATATGTTATGATTTTTTTAACTTATTAGTGACTACAAAAATTTTAAATAACAGTTAACTTTAAAAGTTTGTAGTGTATTATTGTTTTAGGAAAATTATTAGTAGTGAGTTAAAATTTGATGTTTTGGTCGGGTTTTCCTGACAATTTACCTTTTGTGTTGCGACAATTGCTCGACATAGCACTGTTATCTTTCTCATTTTATTTTATATCTATCCTTATCAAAGAGCGTCGCGCCCAACGAATGATTCGGGGTTTACTAATCCTGATCATTATTTTATTTCTGAGCGATCGAGTTTTCAAGCTAACATTATTTAGCTTTTTTTTAGAAAGACTGGTAATAATTTGTTCTCTTTCAATGGCGGTGATATTTCAATCAGATTTCCGCCGTTTTTTAGAACTATTAGGAAAGGGAGATTTAGGACAATTTTTTGAATCAAATCCTCATTTACCCAAAGAAGATACCGTCATCGATGAAATTGTTGATGCCATCAAAGAATTATCTCAAAATCGCACGGGAGCTTTGATTATCATTGAAACATTTAATACTATTGAAGAAAGAATTTTTCTCAATCCGGGTGTCAAACTTAACGCTGAAATTAGTAAAGAATTACTACAAACTATTTTTCAAACGAAAACCTTACTTCATGATGGCGCCGTTTTCATTCGAGGTTCGGAAATCGTCTCAGCTAGTGTTATTTTACCACTGTCCGATCGCACTGCTTCCCGTCAATTAGGCACTCGCCATCGTGCCGCTATGGGTATTACAGAAAGAGTAGAAAATTGTATCTGCATAGTAGTTTCAGAAGAAACAGGGTCAATTTCTTTAGGAGAAAAAGGTGTTTTAAATCGCCCTTTAACCAGTACAAAATTAAAGGAATTATTAGAAGAAAAGCTATCAAAACCCCAAGAAAGGGAAGTGGTAACAGGAGTTACTCGTTTAAGCAAAAAACTAGGTTTTAAAGGTTTAAATATGGTTAAAAGTATCCTTAAATTAGATTCTGGTAAATCCCGTAAATAATTAAGAATTAAGAATTAAGAATTGAGAATTAAGAATTAAGAATTAATAATTAATAATTAATAATTATCTCCTAGTCTTCTAGTCTCCCCTCATCAAAAAACTATGAGTCAACGCCTAATTATTAATTCTTTGAAGATAGGCAAAAAAACCAGCATTTTTTAAAGATTCTACTGTATTATCTGCATTTTGTACCCAATAATTATCTCCAAAACGCACAAAAATTCTTTCATTTACACCGTCTATTATTGCCATAGTGGGGATTACTGCTTCATTTTTATCCCCCGATTGTTCTTGTAAAATACTCTTTAATTTGCCCTGAATTTGAGGGTTAATAGCTTGTTCTGGACTTAATTGAATATATACTGTTTGGATATTTTCCATTTTGTTAATTTGATTAATAATAAGTTGTGATTTGTCGCCTTTATTATCAGCTTTACCCCAAATAAGTAGGGGAGTATCTTCAATTAAATTGTCTTTTACTTGGTCATAATTACTAGCGAAAATAATACCATCCGCTTGTCCAGAAATATCTTCTAAAGTCAAAAAAGCCATATTATTATTATTTTTATCTATATGTTTTTTAATAGTAGTTAATATGGCAACGACACATATTTTTGTGCGAGATTTTTGTTCAGATAAGTCACTTAGATTGACAGGATTTAAAAATTTAGCTGATTCTTTAAAAGGTTTTAACGGATGTTCAGAAACATAAAAGCCTAAGTGTTCTTTTTCTGATTTTAACTTTTCTTGGGGGGAAAAATCTTCTATTTTTGGTAATTGTGGAGCGTTTTCATACTTAGTTTCTACGGCAGATTCTGAGTCATTTCCTAACATTAAATCAAATACATTTAATTGTCCTGTTTCTTTCTCTTTTAGCCTTTTTTGTGACCAATTAATTAGTAAATCTAAGCCTTCAATTAATTGACGGCGATTACTATGAATTGTATCAAATCCTCCAGCATAAATTAATGTTTCTAAGGCTCGGCGATTGACGGTTTTTAAGTTAATTTTACTCATAAAATCGGCAAAATCTTTAAAAATTCCTCCTGCTTTTTCCCTCGCTTCTAGGATATTATCGATCGCACCTTCTCCTAAGTTTTTAATAGCTGAAAAACCGAAAATAATATCTTTTCCTTGAGGAGTAAATTCTTTATGGGAATAGTTAATATTAGGTGGTTTAACATCAATACCAATTTTTAAACAATTTTCTCGATATTTTTCAATTTTTTCCTGACTATCACTACTAGCACTCAATAAAGCTGACATATATTCTACGGGATAATTTGCCTTTAAATATGCTGTTTGATAGGTGACATAAGCATAAGCCGTCGAGTGAGATTTATTGAAACAATTGGAGGCAACTAAACCATTTGCTAATAAAAAATTATGGTCTTTTTCTACTCCAATATCATAGACTTGTTGAGAGGAGATCGATCGTCTTTTCAGTATTTTTACCATAGTTTTTTAATAATTTATTGTATTCAAAAAATATTATATTAATTTTAGATCGACTAATGATGGTGGGTCTGTTCGTGATATTATGTCCATTATCTGAGATTTTATCCATGACCCACCCTACTAATTTATCTATGGTTTAAATACCATTAATTTCTATTTGTTCACCATTAGATTGAGTTTCTTTTTGGGCTTGTTTAAAGGTACTTTTTCCCCAACTTAAATCATAATATTCTGGCTTTTCTTCTCCACTAATTAAACCTTCAATACTAAAGACTTGAATGACGGGATATTGTTTGCCATTTCCTGCTTGATAAAATCCTGCTTTTGATGCTTCTTGAATCATCGGTTTTGTCGGCGGAGTGAGGGTGATAAAAAATCCCATACTAGCTTTATTAGCTTCGATCGTACCTCGTAAATCTCTTATCATAGATACATTAACATTTTTACCCCCTTTAACACTAACGATAATTTTTTTGATGACAGATTCGCTTTTTTCACTGTCAAAATCATCAAAATAAATCATACCATCGATACCAGAATCAGCACCTTTTTTCTTCTTTCCTTGATAGGGTTGTGCATTGACAAGGGAAATTGCCCACCATTGAAATTGATAAGCGTCTCGATTAAATAAATCAAGAGCAGATTCTAAATTATTAGGTGTTCCTTCTACTTCAAAAAAGTCTGTTTTTTTCTTAACTAAGTCTTCAGAATTATCTAAATATTTCTCAGAAAAAGCATCTCTTAAACGTTTCTCAATGAGAGAAATTGCTAAGTGGGTAATATCAATACCAATCCATTGTCGATCGAGCTTTTCCGCCGCATGAACTGCCGTACCACAACCACAAAATGGGTCTAAAATTAAGTCATTTTTATTACTACTTGATTCGATGATTCTTTCTAATAATTTTAATGGTTTTTGGGTAGGATAACCCAATCTTTCTTTATGTGAACCGTGCAAATGTTCTATATCATCCCAATTATCCGTTATGGGTTGCCCGTGCATTTCATCTAAATATCTTTTAAATCTCGGTACTCCTCCTTTTTTACTCTGGACAATTAAACCATCTTCATAGGCTTTTTGCATCCTTTCTTTTGTCCATCGCCAAACACGTTTTACTCCTAAAAATTCATAGGTTAAATTAGGTCGATCGGGGTTAGGATTAGTTAGATCACCTAAACGATAACGTCTGCCATTTTCATCCACAAAACGATAAAATTTATCTAAATATTCTTGATTATATTCTCCATAAACTTTATTAAAAGTTACCACATCACTTTTAGAATATCTAAGAATAACATCTCGACAATTAGAAAAATTTATTTTAGTTTGACTTTTAGGTTGCGATCGTTTCCATGAGATTTCATTTCTAAAGTTTTTAGGCTCAAAAATAATGTCTAAAATCATCTTTAAATAATGGGACGCTGTGGGATCACAATGTAAATATAAGCTACCTGTTGACTTTAAGACTCGATGCAATTCTACTAACCTAATTGCCATCATTACCAAGTAAGCAGAAAGGGAATTTTTCCCTAAAGTACGCACTAATAAATCTAATAATTCTGCTAAATCTCCTCTAATTTGTTTCAAATCTTGGATACATCTTTCTGATTCAATATTCCAAGTCCAAGTATCTTCAAAAGCCGTAATTTGTGCCGATGACTTTTCTCCTTTTGGACTGTTAAAAATTACGTTATAATTTACTTGAGAATTGAAGGGCGGATCGAGATAAATTAAGTCTATAATCTCGTCTTCAATTTCGTTTCTGAGAATGTCTAAATTATCTCCATAATAAAGTTTTTTAATCATCTTAATACCTCCTAATTTTTATTCTTTATATATAAACATTCTTAAATAATTCATGGTAAATCAATCATTATTAAAATCAATATCGAACATTCTTTGCCTCCTGACTCTTGTCTTTTGCCTTCCTCCACCGAGAAATTTATGGTTGACTGAGATGAATTGTGATATTTTTATTGATAAATTTATCTATTTTTTAGTTTATGTCGATTATATTTATTTCCATTGCTAGTTTTTTGTTGAGTTTGCTATTAGTGTTTCTAATTAAAGAGAATTTTAGTAAACAACTTTTAGATATTCCTAATGAACGTAGTTCCCATGTTAAACCAACTCCGAGGGGAGGAGGATTAGGATTTGTTATTACTTTTATTTTAGGGGTTATTGTCATCGCTTTTTTCCCCATTTCTTCCCTCGAATCAGACATATTTTTACCTTTAATTCTTTTACCTTTAACTATTATCGGTTTTTTGGACGATCGATTTAATTTACCTTCTTTATTACGTTATGGAGTACAATTTGCCGTAGCTATTTTTGCCGTGATTCATTACAACCTCTTTCCTTTTCCCTTTGATAATTTAGGCTTAATGGGGGTGATTATTGCCACCATATTAACGGTAATTGGCTTTACTGCCCTAATTAACTTCTATAATTTTATGGATGGTTTAGACGGTATTGTCGCAGGAGTTTGTGTGGTGCAATTTTCTTTTGTAGCGATTTATTTACAACAATATCAATGGTTAATTCTCATCGGTGCTTTATTAGGATTTTTGTATTGGAATTGGTCTCCTGCTAAGATATTTATGGGAGATGTGGGAAGTACTTTTCTTGGAGGTGCGATCGCCATTGCTTTACTACAAAATCCTAATAATTTAAGTTTATCATGGTCGGCAATTTTTATCACCTTACCCTTAGCTGGGGATGCCATTTATACTATTATTTGTCGGTTGATTAGAAAAGAAAATATTTTTCAAGCCCATAGAAGCCACATTTATCAAAGATTACAACAAAGCGGTTGGAGTCATCAAAAAGTCGCATTAACCTATATTTTTCTTACCCTAATTATGGGTTTAGCAATTTTTTATCTTGATTTTTATGGTGCTTTATTCAGTTTATTATTTGCTATTATTTTAATAATTATTAGTGAAAAATATTTTAAAAGTTATTCCCTGATTAATGCCCTAGAATAAAGACTTTATCGGGATAATTTATAAATTATCCCTAGGAAAGACATTTTTTGAGAAATGATCTAAAATGACTATAGTCTCTATGAGCTTTTTTAAGATATGATTGAAAGATCGATCGAGCCTAAAGTAAATAATACTTAATAAACTAATTTTAAGAAAAATATGGCATTAATTTTAATTGTTGATGATGCGCTATTATCCCGAAGCATGGTTAAAAAAATTGTTAAGAATTTAGGACATTCTACCATAGAAGCTAAAGACGGAGAAGAAGCCTTAAGCAAAATTGAACAAGAAAAACCTGATTTTGTCTGTTTAGATATGCTAATTCCTAAACTTAATGGTATAGAAGTTTTACAAAAATTACAAGAAGAAAATTGCTCAATTCCTGTGGTAATGATTACAGCAGATACTCAAGAAACAACTAGACAAAAAGGTTTAGAATTAGGTGCAATTTCGGTATTAAATAAACCAGTTAAAGCCGAAATTCTTAAAGAACTTATTAATAATAGCCTAAATTTATAGTATTGATAAAAAACACTATTGTTAAAAATTTTGTGGATATAATTACTATTTTTTTACTAGAATCATTGAATAGATAAATCAAACAAATTACTAAACCCATGAATCTCACCTCAGAACAAATTGATGCACTACAAGAAATAATCAATATTGGTGTAGGACAAGCAGCAGGAGTTTTAAATGAAATGTTGAGTAGTCATATTACTCTCCAGATTCCTTTTATTAAAACTTTTAGTCCAGATTTAGTTAAACAAGAGTTAGAATTAAAATTAGGAAAAGGTAAATTTTCTGCCGTAGAATTAGAGTTTTTTGGCTCGATAAGTGGTAATGCAGAATTAGTTTTTCCGACAGATAGTGCTGCCGAATTAGTCTCTATTGTTACCGATGAAGAAATGGAAATTTCCGAATCAGAGTTAGATGAATTAAAAGTTGGTGCATTAACAGAAATTGGTAATATTGTTATTAGTGGGGTAATGGGTGCAATTAGTAATCTTTTATCCCAAGATTTAGAGTATTTTCTACCTTCTTATATGGAGGGTAATATAGATAATTTAATTGACAATCAACAGTTAGAAAAACATTCTACTTTAGTTTTAGCTCAAACTCGTTTTTTTATTGAAGAAACAAAGATACAAGGTGATATTATTCTGATTTTTCATCTAGGAAGTTTTCATACAATATTACAGGCTTTACAGGAATTAGATGGGGATTAAAATGAAGATTAATCGCTTAGAACATAAAATAGCACAATCAAGATTTACTATCTTAGATCATATTCCTGTAGGAGTATGTATAATTCAACAAGATATGACGGTTATTTTTTGGAATAAATGTTTAGAAAAATGGACTAATATTTCACGCCATCAAATTTTAAATCAAAAAATATATGATTTTTTTCCTCATTTAATTAAACCAAAATATTATAATCGTATTCAAAATATTTTCAAAGGTAGTCCTGCCACAATTTTTTCTTCTCAACTTCATAAACATATCATTCCTTCTCCCTTATCTAACGGTAACTTACGCATTCAACATACGATCGTAACACCAATACCCCATTTTAAAAATGATGGTTATGACGGAATGATTGTTATTCAGGATGTTACAGAAGCGAGTAATTTAATCAAACAACATCAAGAAATGCGAGATAAAGCATTAAAAGAATTGAATTATCGCAAAAAAATAGAAGAAGATTTATCAATAAAAAGTAAAGAGTTACAAAAAAGAAATTTAGAATTAACTCAACTCTACAAGATGAGTCAATTACTTCAAAATTGTGATGATATTGAACAAGCCTATTCTATCATCAAAACTTCTGCTGAGTTGCTTTTTGATAATTTAGTGGGAGGATTTTTTTTCATGGATGAAAATGGAGAAACTATTAAAATAATTAATTGTGGTAATTTAGATCGTAATATCGCTGAAAAATGTTTACTTATTTTTAAAGAGAATAAAGATTTATTATCTAAGTTTAATTCATCTCAATCACAATCATTTTATTATCCCTTAAAAGCAAAAGAAAAAGATTTTGGTTTTATCTATTTTACCAGTAACGATCGACAAGGTATAAGTGAAGGACAAAAAATATTTGCTATTAATTTTGCTGAGCAAATTGCCTTAATTTTAGCTAATATTTCTTTAGGGAAAAACTTATATAAAATGAGTATAACAGATTCCTTAACAGGTCTTTATAATAGACGTTATTTAGATGAAATTCTCCAACGAGAAATTAATATAGCACAAAAAAATAATGAACTAAGAAGTGTTATCATGATAGATATTGATTACTTTAAAAAAATTAATGATACTTTTGGCCATGATGCGGGAGATTTAGTTTTAACTATAGTTAGTAATCTTTTACTGGAAAAAACTCGTATCTCCGATTTTGTTTGTCGTTATGGTGGTGAAGAATTAACTATTGTATTGTCAAACACTTCGATCGAGCGAACAAAAGAAAGGGCGGAAGAAATTAGACAGGCAATCAAACAATTAAATTTAGTCTATAATAATCAGTCTTTACCAAATATTACAGCTTCTTTTGGTATTGCTTGTTTTCCCTCTCACGGTTTAACACCTCAAGCTATACTTTTAGAGGCAGATACGGCACTTTATCAAGCTAAAGAACAAGGGCGCGATCGTGTTATCATAGCTTCCATTAGGTAGAAATTCTATATTTAACACCGGCAAAAGTCAAAGTAATGAATAGGATGATAAAAGCAATAGTTAAAGGGTAAAAATTTATCACCCATAAACTCATTAACACTAAGCAAATAAAGTCGGCAAATAAGATGAATATTTTATCAGAAAAAGTATAATTTGTTAAACTAAATTTATCCGTTTCAAGTACTTTTAATGGTGCTAAACTATTGAACCAAATTAGACTAATTACAACAAATATTGCCCCCCAACCTAAAGAGAATAAAGATAAATAAAATCCGAATAATTCAATTATAATGGTAGAGATAATGACGAATAGAAATTGAGATAAATTATTATTTTCTCCATCAAAAATTGTGTCTTGTGAGGTAAGATTTACTTTTTGAGATTCTTGTTTGATCTCTTGTGTTAAAATATCGTAGTTATATGAATTGTTAGATTTTCCCAGAGAATAAGATGTTATATCAACAAATGCCATTCTAGCTTGTTCTAAGGAAAATAAAAAAAAAGAAAACGATATTAATTGTTCAGATAAATTATTTAAAGTCAAAGATTGCCATAATAATCCAAAACTTGCGGGGAAAAATAATATAAAAAGACAAACTTTCAACCACAACATAAACTCTAACAATCTCGATCGAACTAGAAAATATAAAACTTTCTTAATTTAACATAAAAATAGTCAAAAAATGAGGAATGAGGAATTAGGAATTAGGAAATTAATCAATAACCCACCGTGTAATGAATTACACGTCTAATAATATCACCTCAGTTTGATGCAAGAATGTTTGATAAGGGCAGGTTGCAGATTTCAGGTGTAATTTTCAGAAGATTATATAATTCGATCAAAGAATTGAAGATAAAAAAATCAATTAGGATATATTTTTTGTCAATTCTTTAACCTAATACCTAATACCTGATACCTGATACCTTATCTTAACCGATGATTTTATGTCGAACTCAGATTCAATAAATTGAACTCAACATCTTTGAAGGAGGGTAACATTCTTAATTCTCAATTCTTAATTCTTAATTCTTAATTCTCAATTCTTAATTCTCAATTCTTAATTCTCAATTCTTAATTCTTCTCATCCCTAAAATTTGATAACAAGTAGCTAATTGTTGTAAAGTTTTTTCCTCAACCTCATAGACTTCTCGGAGTTTTTCATAGTAGATAATGGCATCTCCATATAGACATTGTCTTTGATAAATCGTCGCCATCTGCAATAATGCCCAATAGTCATCAGGTTTGATAGCTAAAGCCTGTAGATAACTTTGCTTGGCGTTTTCCCACTGTTTCAACATTTGTTGACATTCCCCTTGCCAGTAGTAACTCCAATAATCGTGATGACGAAGATTTAAGGCTTTTTGGATATAATCTAAAGCGGGTAAATATTTCTGTTGATGATAGTAAGATTTTCCTAAGCGAAAAGTTGCCCAATAATCACGAGGTTTGTGATTTAATGCGCAGTGAAAACATTTTATGGCTTCCCCATGATTTTCTAATCTTTTCTGCCATATATATCCTTGATCATACCACCCCCAATAATTATCAGGCTCAATATCACAGGCAGTGTGCAAACTCACAATAGCTTCTTTATATCTTGTTAATTCTTCTAATACTTTTCCTCGATAATACCATGCAAAATAGTCCTGAGGATGATATTCGATCGCCCTTTCATAACTATATAAAGCATCTTGACATAAATTACGTTCTCTTAATTGACTAGCTTGATTATACCATCCTTGATAACTGTCAGGACGACATTCTAAGACTCGATAAACCTCATTCATTTTAGTTGCTACCATAATATTCAAGTTTTTCTGACAATTGCTAATGTTTATAAATATGTAACTAATATATTTATAAACTACAAATTTGATAAATTTAGATGTTTTTTGATGCCTAACTTACAGATAAAGAAAGAAGTACCGACTCAAAATAAATTGTATAATTTAGAATTAATAAAAATTATCTATAATCTTTATTAGAATTTTGCTAGAATTTAAAATTGATTCAATTTTCATCGATAGATAGTAAGTTTTGCTTTTTATCTTCCTATGTTTCTATCTTCTACTGTTTAAATGACAATCTTGATTACTTATAAAATATAAAATGAAAAATATAACGGAGTTGCTTGTTAATATTTACAATATAGACTAAACAACATGGGGTAATTTAAAAAGAAAAAAGATGAAATTAAATTGGAAGTGTTAATTCTAATATAGATTAATTCTCAATTCCAAAGGGGGAATATTTCCCCTGAAAATCTGATAACTTAAATACGATCGTTATATTATCTTCTATTGTAGATTGAATTAGTCCATAGTTTTGATTTATGATTAACTTTATTATAACAGTCAATAATTAATCAAGTGTAGAACACAAAAGGTGACAAGACTTAATGAATAAGAATAACTCCATTCGACATATATTAGCCGTAGAATCAGGAAATTGGAAAAAAAATTTTTTTCTCGATAAAAATAGCTATTCTATTGGGCGAAATTCCACTAATTCTTTAATTATTAATCATCGAGTAATTTCAAGAAATCATAGTAGTTTAATTAAAGTTACTTATTCATCTCAAAAAGATAGTAATCAAGGAGAAAATCTTTTTTGGATTGTCGATGGAGATTTAAAAGGAAATAGAAGTACAAATGGCATTTATGTTAATGGAAAACAATGTTTATGCCATGCCTTAAAACCGGGAGATGTAATATTTTTTGGTGGCATAGAAGTTAAAGCAAAATACGATATTATCGATTTAGAAACCAAAACTTTTTTTAGTACCAATCCTGAAAAACAGGTTTCTATTTTTACTCAAGAAACGGATAATATAAATAATATTACTTTAAGTTTACCAATAATTAAAAACCAAGACTTAGAAAAATTTGAGTTAGTTGCTGAAGGTATTTTGATTATTGATTTAGAAAGTCACAAAATTTTAACGGCTAATTCAAGTTATAGTGAGATAGTTGACTATCCTTTTTCTGATCTTATTAGTTTAACAATTGAAGATTTATGGGTATTAGAAAAAGATATAATTGATTATGATCTTGAGATTATCAATAATTATAATATTGCTATTACCAAAGAATCTATCCATAGAAAAAAAGATGGGAATTTAGTTTATGTTTTAGTTCATTGTAATCCTGTTATTTATAATAATAAAAAATCTTTATTTGTTTCAGTCCAAAATATTAATAATTTGAAAAAAATTGAAGATGCTATTCGTTTTCAAACTAATCATGATTCAGTGAGTAATTTACCAAATAAGAGATTATTTATTGAACAATTATCATTATCTTTAGGATATAACAAAATTAAACAAGATGATTTAGGTATAATCAAGCTACGTCTTAATAATTGGAAAGATATTATTGAGAGTCTAAATATTGACAGTGAAGGAAGATTACTACAAGATGTTGTTAAGCAGATAAAAAATACTCTTTCAGCAGGAGATACTATGGCAAAATGGTCTGATGATGAGTATATTATTATGATTGAGGAAGCTAAAAATAATGATAAAGTCGATCGAATTATTAAAGATATTTTAACAAATATTAATAAAACATGGACAAGAGAAAACCAAAGTTTTTTAATGACAGTGAATTTTGGTGTAAGTATTCATCCTCAAGATGGTAATAATATTCAAGAATTGTTAAAAAAAGCATCAAAGGCTTTAGAATCAAGTTATCATCAATCTGTGAATAATTATCAATATTATAGTCCTTCATTAATTGATGAACCAAGAAGATTAGATAAATTAGTTTTTGAAACTCTTCAAACTCAAAATTTATTAGTAAAATATAATCCTATTATTAATACTCAAAACCTAGAATTTTTTACTCTCAATAGTACTATTTCCATAGAAAATGATCAGGAAGAAAAATTAACAGATGTACCGATATTAACCACAGCTTCTGCCATTAGCTTAACCTCTAATTTGATATACCAATGGTTAAATAAAATTGCTGAAGATATAAAAACATGGGAGAAAAATGGTATTGTTGCTCCAAGCATAAGCATTAAAATACTGCTTTCTTGTTTACTAGATACGATATTTGTTGATTCTTTAGTTAAAATAATTACAGAGAAAAAATTAATGAATTTAGAGTTAGATATTATTTGCGATCGAGAAGTATTTGATCTAAAATTAGTAGAAGAAAATTTAGTGAAATTAAAAGAATTAGGAATCTTATTTTCTTTATTTGATTTTGATGTAGTTAAATTCAACGAATTAGATAATAATAAAGTAAAATTTACTACCCTAAAAATATCAGATTCCTTAACAAAAGATTTAGAAGATAATTCACCAAAAAGACCACTAATTTATAGTATAATCAGCTTAGGAAATGCTTTAAATGTAAAAATAATTGGAGAAGGTATTAATACAGAAACCCAACGGGATATATTAGTGAATTTAGGTTGTGAAGAAATGCAAGGAATGTTGTTTTCAGCCTCACTTTCTGGAGAAGAAATAATCAATTTTTGTCCTAGTTTACCCTTTGAAAAAGTGTTATAAACAATTAAGAATTAAGAATTAAGAATTAAGAATTAAGAATTAAGAATTAAGAATTAAGAATTAAGAATGTTACCCACCTTCAAAGATGTTGAGTTCAATTTATTGAACGTGATATTATTAGACGTGTAATTCATTACATGGTGGGTTATTGATTAACTTCCTCATTACTCATTACTTATTACTCCCCTAAACAGTCAATTTTTGGGTAGTAGCAATATCTGAGTAAATCCTCTTTCTCTGTCTGAAGGAATGAACTTCGATCGAGTAAAATAAATAGACAAAAGAAAACCTATAAAATTAATTAACTGAAAATATTATGATAATTTTACCCGGTACAATAGTGACAGTAACAAACGCCGATGATATTTACTACCGTTTTGAAGGTTTAGTGCAAAGAGTAACCGATGGCAAAGCCGCAGTGTTATTTGAAGGGGGAAACTGGGATAAACTTATCACCTTTAGGTTATCAGAATTAGAAGCGATCGATCCCAAAAACAAAAAATAATATTAGACTTCTGCAAGAAGTCGAGTAATGAGTAATAAGTTAAGAAATTTATGTTTTCCACCCTCAAATAGATTTTATTTTTTTATTTTGCAAGAGATATATTAAAGCTCGAAACTAAAATAAATAATTTAGTGGCACTTGTAAGTTTTCGTAATGTTTATAAAAATTATAAGATAGTTAAGGCAAGAAGCAACAGGAAATTGAGAAAATTTTTAGAGTAAAATAACAAAAATATGATAGTTGTGGGTTTAATGAGTGGCACTTCGGTAGATGGCATTGATGCCTCCGTAGTGGATATTCAAGGGCAGGGATTAGATTTAAAAGTAAACTTATTAGTAGGGCAAACTTTCCCTTATTCTTCTGCTTTGCGTAGTCAAATTTTAGCAGTGTGTGAGGGCAAATCCTTGACTATGGCTGAGTTTGCTCAACTAGATCATGCGATCGCGCTGGAATTTGCCCAAGCCGTGATTAACATTATCCCCAAAAACACGAAAATTGACTTAATCGGTTCACATGGTCAAACAGTCTATCATCAACCGCCCCACAAAAACGAATTAGGCTATAGTTTGCAATTAGGGAGAGGAGATGTCATCTTCCAAAAAACTGGTATTCAAACTATTAACAACTTTCGAGTTGCTGATATTGCCCTAGGAGGACAAGGTGCGCCCCTTGTGTCTAAAATTGATCTATGTTTATATCATCATCCTCGTCATAGTCGTTGTTTACAAAATATTGGCGGTATCGGTAACGCTACTTATTTACCTTCTACCCATACCCCCCAATGGCAGGAAAAAATTATCGGTTGGGATACGGGTCCGGGGAATGCTTTAATAGATTTAGCAGTACAAGAATTGACGGATAATCAACAAACTTTCGATTTTAATGGTGATTGGAGTCGTCAAGGAAAGCCTTGTCAACCCTTAGTAAAACAGTGGTTAAAACAAGACTTTTTCCATCATAAACCGCCTAAATCTACGGGTAGAGAGTTATTTGGACATCATTATTTAGCGCATTGTCGTCAAGATGCCCAACATTATAATTTAAGTGATGCTGATTGGTTAGCTACCATCACGGAGTTAACGGTGGCTTCCATTGCCGATAGTTACCATCGGTTTTTACCTTCTCTTCCCCATGAGGTAATTTTAGCAGGGGGAGGAAGTCGTAATAGTTATCTTATCGAGCGCTTACAGTCTTATCTTCTGGATACTCATTTGTTGACTAGCGATGAATTGGGTATTAGTAGTGAGTTTAAAGAATCGATCGCATTTGCTATTTTAGCCTATTGGCACGTCCATAATTTTGCTGGTAATTTACCCTGTGTGACGGGGGCGAAAAAAGAGGTTGTGTTGGGAGTCAGTCATAAGGAATAATGGAGAATGGAGAATGGAGAATGGAGAATTAATAATTGATTCCTTTGCTTTAACGAAAAAATTTAGATAACACAAGTTAATTTATATGCGTATTCTGATTATGGGAGGCACTCGTTTTATCGGTGTCGCTTTGACTAAAATTCTCGTGGCTCAAGGACATGAAGTTGTTTTGTTTAATCGTGGCAATAAATCTGCTCCTGTGGAGGGTATTAAACAAATATCGTGCGATCGAAAAGATATAGAATCCATGAAGGAGAAGTTAAAAGGGGAAAAATTTGATGCTATTTTCGACAATAATGGACGAGAATTAAGTGATACTCAACCGTTAGTCGAGTTATTCAAAGATCAGATTTCTCACTTTATCTATGTTAGTTCAGCAGGGGTATATTTACCATCGGAGCAAATGCCTCACCGTGAAGATGATCCCGTTGACCCACAAAGTCGCCACAAGGGGAAACACGAAACAGAACAATATTTGCAAGATGAGGGGATTCCTTTTACTTCTATTCGCCCTGTGTATATTTATGGTTCGGGCAATTATAATGATTTAGAGGCTTGGTTTTTCGATCGAATTGTGCGCAATTTACCTATTTTAATCCCCTATGGTGGTTTACATTTCACTCAATTTGGTCATGTGGAAGATTTAGCTATAGCAATGAGTAAAGTGTTAGGTAATGCTCAGGCTATTGGACAAATATACAACATTTCGGGCGATCGATATGTCACCTTTAAAGGATTAGCTCAAAGTTGTGCTTTAGCCGTGGGCAAAAATCTCTCTGAAATAGAGCTAAAATATTATGATCCAACTAAGTTTAATTTAGGAAAAAGAAAGGCTTTTCCCATCAGAGTTCAACACTT